>CAZGQY010000127.1:0-12266 GCA_964528035.1 uncultured Methylococcaceae bacterium
TTAATCGACACATTATTGAAACCTCGTCCGCTTTGCCGCCGATTGTGGGAATGACTCCAATAAACAAAAAAGTTCGAGTCAAGGTTATACGTGAAAAGAAGTTAACTGAGCTTAGCGTTAATATAGGGAAACTCTCTGCTGATAAAACATCGAAACTGAAGGTAAATAAGGACAGTGATTTTTCGGTCTATATTGAAAGGTTAGCAATAAATGTATTGGATCTAACGGAGAAGGACAGGAAAAAGAATTCTGGAATAAAACAGGGAGTATTGGTTCAGGAAGTTAAATCCGGGCCAGCTAGAGATGCTGGCATTCAATCCGGGGATCTGATTTTACGTGTACAGAATAAGGATATAGGGTCGGCGCAGGATCTGGATCGTGTTGTAAAATCACTTCCACCAAAAAAATCGGTTGCAGTGCTGGTTCAACGGGGTGGAAGTCCTGTATTTTTAGCTATAAGAATAGAAAAATAATTGTGTTAAAGCAGTCACAAATACGAAATTTCTCGATTATCGCCCATATTGATCATGGGAAGTCGACGCTTGCTGATCGCTTCATTCAAATATGCGGTGGATTGAGTGACAGGGAGATGTCCGAGCAGGTATTGGATTCTATGGACATAGAGAGGGAACGGGGCATTACCATTAAAGCCCAAAGTGTAACTTTGAACTACACAGCCAAAAATGGAGAGACTTATCAGTTAAATTTTATTGATACGCCGGGCCATGTGGATTTTAGCTATGAAGTCTCGCGATCTTTAGCAGCCTGCGAAGGTGCTCTGCTTGTTGTCGATGCGGCACAGGGTGTAGAAGCGCAAAGTGTTGCAAATTGTTACACTGCGGTTGAGCAGGGACTGGAAGTGTTGCCTGTGTTGAATAAAATTGATTTACCCTCTGCGGAGCCGGCAAGGGTGAAATCTGAAATCGAAGATATTATCGGTATTCCTGCCGATGAAGCGGTGGAAATTAGCGCGAAAACAGGCTTAGCTGTCGAACAGGTACTAGAACAACTGGTGGAAAAAATACCCATGCCTGCCGGAAGTGAATCTGAGCCATTGCAGGCTTTAATTATCGACTCATGGTTCGATAGCTATCTGGGTGTTGTTTCGCTAGTGCGTGTTGTAAACGGAAGGATCAGGAAAAAGCAAAAAATCACCATTAATTCAACACAAAAATCGTTTATTGCTGAACAGGTTGGTATATTTACGCCGAAGCGTTTCGAAAAGGCTGTTTTGGAAACGGGTGAGGTAGGGTTTCTTGTTGCAGGAATCAAGGATATATTTGGTGCGCCTGTTGGCGATACTATAACGTCAAGTGATGACTCAGCGGTAGCGTCTTTGCCCGGGTTTCTAAAAATTCAACCGAAGGTTTTTGCCGGATTGTATCCGGTCAGTTCAGATGACTATGAAGGATTGCGCGAATCACTCGCTAAACTTCGATTGAATGACGCTGCGTTACAATTTGAGCCAGAGACCTCGCAGGCATTGGGATTTGGTTTCCGTTGCGGGTTCCTGGGAATGCTTCATATGGAAATCATTCAGGAACGATTGGAGCGCGAATACGATCTCAATCTGATTACGACTGCGCCAACTGTGGTATTTCAGGTTAAAAAGAACAATGGTGATTTGCTGGAAATAGAAAATCCGTCAAAATTGCCGCCAATGGGTGAGATAGCTGAAATTCGTGAACCGATTATTGAAGCAAATATTTTGGTGCCCCAGGAATATTTAGGGGGTGTTATTGGTTTGTGTGTTGAAAAACGCGGGACACAGATCAATATGCACTATGCGGGAAATCAAGTGTCTTTGGTATACGAGTTGCCATTGAGCGAAATTGTATTGGATTTTTTTGACCGATTAAAATCAGTAAGCCGCGGTTATGCATCGTTTGATTATGATCTTAAACGCTTCGATGTGGCCGCGTTAGTAAAGTTAGATGTGTTAATTAATGGCGATAGGGTTGATGCATTATCGCTGATCGTACACAAGGACATGAGCCAGGTTAGAGGGCGGGATTTGGTCGAAAAAATGAAAGAATTAATTCCTCGGCAAATGTATGAAGTAGCCATTCAGGCAGCCATTGGCGCGAAAGTGATTGCCCGCTCCACTGTCAAAGCATTAAGAAAAAATGTGACCGCAAAGTGCTACGGTGGTGATATTTCCCGCAAGCGTAAACTTTTGGAAAAACAAAAAGCGGGTAAAAAACGGATGAAACAAGTTGGAAAAATTGAAATACCCCAGGATGCTTTTCTCGCTGTACTGCGTGTTAGTAAAGAATCTTGAGCTTTCTTGCGATGCCTAAGTAGTGCGCTAACTTATATGAACAATATTTTCACGACAGTTAATGTCGACAGTATTTTTGCGGTTGATTACACTGGAAAAATATTTATTTCGGTACACATGTAATAGGTTGTAAATTTATGGATTATGATTTTTCATTTTTTTTGGTGGTGGCGACCTTTACTACAGGCGCAATATGGGGCGCTTACGCGTTCTACATAAAAACCCTGACAAAAACAGAAGGTCAGGCTGATCTTGTGGCTGAGCCTCTATTGGTCGAGTATGCTCGATCATTTTTCCCCATTGTTCTGATTGTATTGATTTTAAGGTCATTTTTGGTGGAGCCGTTTAGAATTCCTTCTGGTTCAATGATGCCGACACTGTTGATCGGCGATTTTATCCTGGTTAATAAGTTCGCCTATGGTGTACGTTTGCCTGCGGTTCACACTAAAATTTTTGATGTCGGTAAGCCCGAACGCGGTGATATAGTTGTATTTCGGTTCCCAAAAAATCCTAACGTAGATTATATTAAACGGGTCATTGGTTTACCGGGTGATCGAATTTCTTATTATGGCAAAAAAGTACATGTTAATGATAAGCCAGTAAAACAGACGTCTTTGGGACGTTACCGGGGCGTGGGACAAGGAAGGAACATGACAGGTGCTATGCATCTGATCGAAGAATTACCCAATGCCGAGCATAGTATTCTGGTTATGGGTAGTCCATCTCGGCGACCCGGTGTATATGTTGTACCGGAGGGTGAGTACTTTGTAATGGGGGATAATCGTGATAATAGCAACGACAGTCGCTATTGGGGTACGGTTCCGGAACAGATGTTGGTTGGAAAAGCATTTTTGATCTGGATGAGTTGGGATTGGGAGAATGATGGTATTGGCTTCAATCGTCTTGGCACCTCAATTAAATGAGCTATCCTCAAAGGATGCTTTTGAATGATTAGAGGATAAAGATGAACCGATTTGCTAAGCAACAAGAGGGCTTAACTTTAATAACTATCCTGGTGATACTTGCTGTAGTGGGGTTTTTTGTCTTGTTGATCCTAAAAATAGGACCCATCTACCTGGAGAATATGAAAGTTAAAGATAGTCTGGCGTCTTTGGAAGCAGAGTCTGAACTGGTGGCAAAAAATCGAGCGCAACTTATGGATCTAGTGGAAAAGCGTCTGGATGTTAATATGGTTACTCATGTAACGCAAGAAGATATCAGTATCATTAAGACTTCTGGTTACGTGTCGGTAGAAATTGACTACGAAGTCACAGAAAACATATTCGCCAATCTGGATGTACTGGTCTATTTTAATGACAAGATCGAGGCAGGGTCGAGGTGACGCAAAGTCCTGAATCACTTTGTAAGAAACTTGGATTAAAATTTAACGACAGTAGTCTGATAAAAACTGCCCTGACGCATCGTAGTGTCGGGGCTAAAAATAATGAGCGTCTTGAATATCTGGGCGACTCTATTCTCGGGTTTGTGATCGCCGAATGTTTGTTTGAAAAATTTTCGGATGCGGATGAAGGAGTGTTAAGTCGGTTACGATCCGGACTTGTTAATCAAGGGTCTTTGGCGGAAATAGCTCGAGAACATGACTTGGGTGAATTTTTAATTCTTGGTTGTGGTGAAAGGAAGAGTGGTGGATTCAGAAGAGATTCTATCCTTTCTGATGCGCTTGAAGCGATAATGGGGGCGATGGTCGTTGATCAGGGGATTCCTGCTTGTAAGCGATGGATTTTAGGACTGTTTGCTGACCGAATCGACGCACTATCCTTGTCCAATTGGGAAAAAGACCCAAAGACTCGTTTGCAGGAGTTGATGCAATCAAAAGGATTACATCTACCGTCATATAAGCTAATTGCTACAGATGGAAAGGCGCATGCACAAAAGTTTACTGTAGAGTGTGAAGTAGACATTGTATCCATGCCGGAAATCGGAATGGGAACCTCCAGAAAAAAGGCAGAGCAGCAGGCCGCTGAAAAAATACTTAATGCATTGCCTTGAGTGGCAGTTGGTGTTTTTCTATTCGATCCTAATACCGAAATTTGCGTATATTATTTTATTTATTATTCCCAGACGCATCGAATGGCGATCCGAAAAATTTTAGAATGACACTGTTTATATTTGGCCAGGATGCGTGGGAGCCTTGTCCTTCGCAATACCAGGTCTTGACATGATTCGCACAATTAAAATAGACCATGCAGCCATTTTTTAGCGGTTTTTCGGGATGAGAATCACACTGATTACAGTTTGCCCACCACGCTGCAGTTTCTGCCCCAAATCCAGGAAAAAGTGAATCATCGGTGCTGTGTAACACCATTACAGGAGTTGGTTTGGGACAGGAATATTCGGCCAGATCACTGCCTCTAAGACCTGCTCCACTGGGTGCAATAGCTGAAGCAATAGTGGCTGTTTCCGGGAGAAACGCCAATCCCATTGCGACAGAGCCACCGTCGGAATGACCGCTTAGGTAGATACGTTGCAAATCGACGCACCATTTCTTGGCAATAATTCCAGGAATTTTGCTCAGTTTTAGAAGCGTGTCTTTCGACATGGGTTGATGATCGACGTAAGCAATAATGAAACCTTTGGTCGTTGCATCTTTAGTTAACCCTGTAAATCTCTCGGTTGCGGAGCGACGGCGTCCGGCTGGGGAATAGATAACTAACAGCGGGTGCTTAAACGTGGCATCATAATTGGTCGGTGTTCGGACATTGTAATTGATTCCATCGCTGGACGATTGGTCATTGATTAGGCCGGTTTTACCCGGGCGGCTGCCTGGGTCACAAGCGTTTTCTAATGAGATGTCTGAATATGATGTCTCGCCAAGTTCAACAGGAGGTTCTTGGCATCCGCTGACTAATAACCACAAAGCGACTAATAAAAGGCAATGGGGTTGTATTATAGCTACTCTTTTCATAGGGCTTACGAAAGGCTTCTCACTCCCCAGATAACTGTAGGATTGATACAGTAATTTTTTTGAGGCGTAAATTTAATGATAAAATCACTTATAGTATAAGAAAAATGATGACACGAAATGGTTGTTAGGACAATGAAAATTACTCTAGGAAACTGCTTGGCGATAAGCTTGAGGTGAGCTTGAGGTGAGCTTGAATCTGATTGATTCAAGTCAATCTATATTGCGGTCGAAGTTATTTGAACTGAGCCTGAGGGGAAGCATCTAAGATAGCTACATTTCTGATCGTCTAACCAGCCTTGGTCTTGGTTCCATTCCCATTAAATGGGTTTCTTCATACAAATTTGGATGGCGGCTGCAGCTTGGTCTCATCGGGCTGGTTCCCGGAATTCGAAAACTTACTCGTATGTATTCGCTATAATCCGGGTCATACACATTATCAGGAATATTTATGCATCAGACTTCACGGTTTTATCCTTTTGCTATGGATAAGATCTGGTTACTAATAATATGCTTAACGGCGTTCAGATTGGTTTTTATCGGATTTGCTCCGGTTACTGAACAAGAAGTGTATTACTGGCTCTACTCTCAAAATCTGGACTATTCGTATGTGGATCATCCGCCTATGGTCGGGATCTCCATTTTTCTGGGTACGTATTTATTTGGAGACAATGGATTTGGAATCAAATTCATGGCCGTCGTTTGGTCGTTATTAACTAACACTCTGTTGTATATAACTGCCAGACGGGCTGCTTCTGAGTTGTCCGAGTTGGAATCTAAAGACATCGCGTTTACAGCAGTCGTTCTATATAACCTGGCGCTTTTTGTGCATCTATTTGCCATTATTCAGCAGCCGGATTCTGCACTGTTATTTTTTTGGCTGGCGGTGTTGTATTTTATACAGGAGTTCCAGATTACCAGGCGATCAAGGAATTTTATTTATGCGGGTGTCGCATTGGGTTTGGGGCTGTTGACCAAGTATACAGTTGTAGCGATTCTACCCGGAATATTTATCGCCCTGTTGCTAAATCCAAGGACTCGTCGGTCGTTGCTTACTGTTTATCCATATCTTGCAGTGATTATCGCATTTATTCTATTTTCTCCGGTGATTTATTGGAACTACCAACATGAGTGGATATCGTTTGATATGCAGTTTAGTCAGCGTGGCCAAAAGGCGACATCGCCTAATTCACTGCACTATCGGTATTTATTGCAACTGATAGGTACTCAGTTGGCAATGTTGAGCCCATTGTTATTTGTACTGTTTATTAAATGTTGCAGCCGACTTGCGTCGCAGTGGCGCCGTTATTCGGCTGTGCATCTGTACTTCTTAAGTGGTGCATTTTTGATCCTGGGTTTTACGCTGATTAGCTTGACATCCAAAGTAAAGTTGCATTGGTTGTTGCCTGGCTATCTGGGTATCATTCTCGCGATAGCATTTATGTTTAAAGAATTCTTGTTGTCTAAGTCTAAATGGGTTTCTCGTGGCGCATGGTTTTCGATAATATTGATCGTTCTATGTCATGGTTTACTGGCTTTTCCGGGGTTTCAGGTTTTCCAGGTTAATAGCTGGAGTGGCTGGAAGCATTTTACGGGTCAGGTTCTGGACTTGCAGGATTCGTTAGGCGGGCAAAAAAATGTATTTATATTTACAAATTCGCATAAAACTGCTGCCTATATTACTTTTTATTCACCGGATCACCAGAGAACCTATGCGCACAATGCGATCGGTGTTTTTGCCAAACAATTCGATGTTTGGGGGGTACCTGAAAACTTGCGTGGCAAGACAGGGATCTATGTTTCCTCCAGGCCTAAATTGAACCCAGCGGAAAAAGTACTGGTGGCTCGGTATTTTGATAAGGTGTCTTTTGCCAGAAAATTTAGTTATTCGCTTTTCAGTGTTGGAGATAAACCGACTCGTGATATTTATTGCTATATCGGGACAAATTATAGTTTGGATCCTAAGTAATAATTTATTGAGTAGAGGCCTGAAAATAAACTTGAACGTCGTATGAGCGGAGCTTTAAATTTTCATTTTTCTTTGGATTTGATTTTATGGCTTTAGAATTTCTTGGTTGTCGGCAACACTGGTTCGTTGGGCGGCTACTATTTGCACACATATTCGCCTTTGTATTGTTGCTGAGCTGGTTTATTGAGCCTGGTCGACAATATTGGTTGGATTTGGATGTGTGGGTATTTCGATATTTTAACGACGGTCTAAAAACCGGGAGTGAAGCCTGGCGTATGCTGTGGGCGTTGACCAATCATCGTTTATTCGATTTGGTCTCGGCGTTGATTTTGGGGTTGGTTTTTGTAATTTCTGGTGTTAAACAGGGGCGTCAGACCTGGGCTCGACATGCAGCAATTTTATGTGTAACTGCTTTGGTGGCATTCCTGGGAACTCGGATAGGACATTTAATTCCCGCAGATCGGGCAAGCGGTACAGTTATCTTTTCTGACGTGTTTCTTTTGAATGACTGGGCTACGGGATTTAAGACTAAAGATATCTCTTACAGTACCTTTCCTGGAGATCATGGAATGGTTGCCCTGATAGGGTGTGGCTTTGCATTTTTTTATTTGCAACGATGCTATGCCTTTGCATCTATTATTGCCGGATTGATAATCGTAGTGCCTCGATTGGTGGGAGGTGCTCATTGGATGTCGGATGAGTTGGTTGGAGCTGGCTTTGTGGGTATTGTAGTGTTGTCCTGGGCCTTTTGTTCGCCGCTGGCAAATTATTTAGTGGCTAAATTTGAACCTTATTGGGAGTATCTGTTTACCCGGCTGTCGATCTAGGTGGTGATCCGATAACAGCACGTTACAGTGGAGAGGATTGTCCTGTTTCTTCGAATTTCAGTTTATTGCCCGGGTTCCTGGTTAAAAATAATTTAATCAGTCATTTTGTAACTGTCCTCCCGCATTATTGATACCGATTCTCGGCGGAGCGACCGATCATTTTTGTGAATGTCGGGTATTTTTCTACGCATTATTTCGGCTTAGCTGGTAATCATGGAAGTACTCATCAGCGCTTTGATTGTTGTATACTGGGCGTGTTTCTGAGTTTTGTGGTCACTGTGCTCTGTTGGCCGATTTTACTGTCTGAAACTTGGAAAACAGTGGGAGTTGTGTTGAGTATCAGGGTTGCTGTGACGATATCCGTGAGCTACAGGATGACAAACTTCATTTTATGTATGGTGTATTTCCTCGGCGAGAAAAGATGAGTGCTATCCCGGAAGAATTAGAATCAAAAACTGTCGTTGGATCGGAGACGAAAATTGCCTCGTTTTCCGGTTCTGAAAAAATTTATATCGAGAGCGCATCCTCAGATATTCGAGTGCCAATGCGTAAAATATCGCTCTCCGATACACAAACAGAATTAGGTGTGGAAAAAAATCCACCTGTATATGTTTACGATACCTCTGGCCCGTATACCGACCCCCAAATAGATACCGACTTGTTAAAGGGCTTGCCGTTATTACGTGAATCCTGGGTCGACGAACGGAACGATACTGTGGGTTTGGAAGGGCCGAGTTCTGAATATGGTCGGCAAAGATTGCAGGATCCTCTGTTGGCTGATTTACGATTTGATCATATCCAGAAACCTAGAAGAGCAAAATCGGGTGCTAATGTGTCGCAAATGCATTATGCAAAAAAAGGCATCATTACGCGGGAAATGGAATATATAGCAATACGAGAGAATCAAAATCGCGAAAAGATGGTGTCGTATTGTAAAAATCCGCACCCTGGACAGTCATTCGGTGCTTCAATTCCAGAATTGATAACGGCTGAATTTGTGCGAGATGAAGTCGCGCGTGGACGGGCGATAATTCCTGCCAATATCAATCACCCCGAATTGGAACCGATGATTATTGGTAGAAATTTTTTAGTCAAGATTAATGGTAATCTCGGAAATTCCGCTGTGACCTCGTCAATTGATGAGGAGGTGGAGAAAATGCTTTGGGCGATTCGCTGGGGTTCCGATACGGTAATGGATTTGTCTACGGGTAAAAATATACATGAGACACGGGAATGGATAATAAGAAATTCACCTGTGCCAATTGGTACGGTTCCGATTTACCAGGCATTGGAAAAAGTAGATGGAAAGGCTGAAGCCTTAAGTTGGGAAATTTATCGAGATACGTTGATTGAACAAGCCGAGCAGGGTGTTGATTATTTTACGATTCACGCGGGTGTTCGCCTTCAATATGTGCCTATGACAGCGCATCGAGTTGCTGGAATTGTCTCACGCGGTGGTGCAATTATGGCGAAATGGTGTCTGGCCCACCATAAAGAAAGTTTCCTCTATAGCCATTTTGAAGAAATATGCGAAATCATGAAAGCTTATGACGTGTCGTTTTCGCTTGGAGATGGATTACGCCCTGGATCAATCGCTGATGCGAATGATGCTGCTCAATTTGCAGAGCTGGAAACTTTGGGTGAATTGACAAAAATTGCCTGGAAGCATGATATTCAAACCATGATCGAGGGCCCGGGTCATATACCCATGCAAATGATTAAAGAAAATATGGATAAACAGCTTCACGACTGTTTTGAGGCGCCTTTTTATACTCTGGGGCCATTAACCACAGACATCGCACCTGGGTATGATCATATAACTTCGGCGATTGGTGCTGCTAATATTGGCTGGTATGGTTGTGCGATGCTCTGTTATGTCACGCCAAAAGAGCATCTTGGGTTACCCGATAAGCAGGATGTACGAGAAGGCATTGTAACCTATAAAATTGCAGCGCATGCAGCGGATCTTGCGAAAGGACAGCCGGGGGCTCAAGCTCGCGATAACGCAATGTCTAAAGCAAGATTCGAGTTTCGCTGGGAGGATCAGTTTAACCTGGGGCTGGATCCTGATCGTGCACGAGAATTTCATGATCAGACCTTACCAAAGGAATCAGCAAAGCTAGCCCACTTTTGCTCTATGTGCGGCCCACACTTTTGTTCAATGAAAATAAGTCAGGATGTGCGCGATTATGCAAGGAAAAAAGGTTTGAGTGAATCTGAGGCGCTTGATGTGGGTATGGAGGATAAATCTACTCAGTTTCGAGAGGAAGGTGCGAGTCTTTATAGTAAAGTTTGAAGGCGGTTGGCTTGTATTCAATGGTTGCATTCGTGATGTTACTTTAGAGTCCGGTTTCTGTTGCGAACAGTCTTTCTTCAATGAATATTGACATTCAGCGTAAAATTGACAGATATCTGGGTACAATTGTCTGCCGAATACTGTCTTTCCTGCCAAGCAAGTCAGTATCGAATACAGAGTCGGAACCAAGAAATATACTCATTATTCTTTTATCCGAAATGGGTAGTCTGGTATTGGCTTATCCAATGTTTCAGCAATTAAAACAGCGTTATCCAGGGGCTCGTGTTTCAGTTCTTTTGTTTAGAAAGAATCGGGAAATGCTTGAGATTCTTAATGTTGTCCCTGCCGAAAATATCCATACAATCAATGATGCATCGATGAGTGTGTTCGCGGCTAGTACCGTGCGGGCGATTTATACAATGCACCAACAAAAATACGATGCAGTTGTTGATTGTGAATTGTTCGCAAGGTTTAGTAGTCTATTATCCTATTTTTCCGGTGCTAAGTTGCGCGCCGGTTTTGGGCCTTATACCCAGGAAGGCTTATACAGAGGGGGGTTTATCAATAGACCTGTACTCTACAATCCTTATCTGCATATAAGTCAACAATATCTGAATTTGCTCGAAGCGCTGGATTCTTGTTCAGTACCGACAGCGAAACGCTCTATTGAAAACTCTAGGCTGGAAGTACCTACTTTGGTCCTGGACGTTAATGAACGTGAAGTTATGATGGATCGCTTGTATCGGGATTTCCCAGTCTGTGTTAGGCAAAAACTGGTATTGATATATCCGAGTGGCGGAGTTCTGTCTATCCGTGCGTGGCCGCAGGAATATTATTGCCAATTGGCCAAGGCTCTGCTTGCAGATGGTTATGTTGTTGCGATAATAGGCATGCATTCAGACGAAGAGTTAGCTCAGCAGATTGTGGCCTACTGTAAGCACCCAAATTGCATTGACCTGACTGGATATACGCGCACTATTAGAGAACTGATGGTGCTGTTTTTTCATGCGAGCTTATTGGTTACCAATGACGGTGGGCCAGGGCAATTTGCTGCGATGACACCTGTGCCAACAATCATTTTTTATGGCCCGGAAACACCTGTTTTGTATGGTTCTCATTCGAGAAATGCGGTCTTCTTTTATATTTCAATGTCTTGCTCGCCCTGTTTAACAGCATACAACCATAGAAGTTCCCCATGTGATGGGGATAACCAATGTCTGCGGAGAATCAATCCAGACAAGGTTTATGAAAAGGCGCAGGAACTGCTTGCTGCCTTAGCCGATTAATTAGCCGAGAGGGCTGGAATGACTAAACAATTTATTACCAAGATTCCTGTAATTGCATGGGCATTGAAAAATCGATTCGTTAGATTTGGTTCAGTTGGATTTTCAGGGACATTGATTAATCTGGGAATACTTTATCTTGGGCAGGAGTATTTGTTTAAGGCTGTAGAATCCGATGATATGCGCTTAAATCTGGCTTTGTCGCTGGCCATATTTTGTGCGACGATCAGCAATTTTACTTTAAATCGGATGTGGACCTGGGCGGATAGAAAACAGGAACTGGATAAGCATTTTTTATTTCAGCTTGGCCAATACTTTGTTGCCTGCTGGTTAGCGATTGCGCTGCAGTTTCTAATTACAAAACTATTAGCAGCACATGTTTTCTATTTGGTTGCAAATTTCGCTGCAATTGCTCTTGCTTCTATTGTCAATTTTTTGGTCAATGATTATTGGACATTTGGGGCTCGTAAGAATGGGCCGGTCAATGATGTTAATTGATGGTTATGCTATCAAGTTTATTGGATTACTAGCCATGTAAACGGAGAATTTTGAATAAAAATTAAAAAATTTTTATGTGTTCATAGGAATCGTAACGAATATAACGCAGGAACTAAAAAAACAACAGGAAATATGTTGACAAAGATCATATAGTCTATATACTTCACCGGCTCAGTACAGAGTGATCTG
>CAZGQY010000128.1:0-12238 GCA_964528035.1 uncultured Methylococcaceae bacterium
TACTCAGAAGCCAAGGTTGGTTATATTAACCTCTGAGACTGATTATGCGACTAAGCTGGCATTTCCTGCTGGGCGTATGTTTACGACATTTTTCGAAACTCATGATGATGTAGAGCGAAACGCTTGTAAGAAGTGGGCACTAACACTCAGAGAAGGCGAAGCAGATCGATCAGCTGTTGGTCATTTCGATGATCTGGTGAGTCACACATTGATGCCAGCAGATGGTGAGACCGGCATCTCTGTTGTTGAGCGAGGAAATGTGACAGATATCTGGAATTCGCTTGATCAGGGTGGTGCGATTAAAGTCGGATCAACAGTGTTAACCCATTTAAACAGAACCCATGTTCTCAATCCGTATATGAACGTTCGGGTTGACACAAAATTGATCGCCGATCACAACGATGTATTCGGTAAAGATGTCTGGGAATTTATTCGAATGTTGATACTCTTATCGACGACTGACGGGTCGGAAACAGATAAACATTGTGATAAACAATACCAGGAATGTAAGGCGCAGCCAGAAATACCGGTAGAAACGGACGGTTCCTGATTAATTCGTGCCGATTGTTATTTGAAAATGGCTGTAGTAGTTTAGTGAGAATATTTCTGAGGACGTGCAAGCGCATCCTCATCACGAAACTCGCTGAGTAGCTACAAATGTTTTTATATACTGCGGAATATTGGCAATACTACCGAGGACTGATATTGGTCACTCAATTCTTATTGTTGCTAATCGCCAGCCTGTTGCTGGTTTGGATTTCTACTCCGGATACAAACCAGCGCCTACCCAATCGAATTCGTTTGTCGCTGGGTTTGCCCTTTGCCTTTTGGTATAGCGATGTCCTTCTATGGCAGGTTTTCTGGCCCTGCTGGATTGGGCTTAATACTCTCGTATTTTTGGTCGATAGCCTGGCCAAATTAGGGATTACTTCCGTATTGATCTGGGATACGACCCAACTATTGGTATTTGTTGTGTTGTATTGGTGGTGTATTTCGGTATGGCGATCTTCAGCAAATACAAGATTAAAGTTGTGGGCATTCCTGGCTCGCCTGATGGTGGTTGTTAGCTTTTTGGAAATTGCGCATCGGGTCTACGTTCGGATAAATTTTCCTAGAGAATTTTTTAATTGTAACGATGGCTTGTTCAATTTTAGAAATTGTTTTTAGGAGCGAGGTTTTAACAATATGCGAAAGATTGACACAGGATAATTGTTTGTCTTCAAGGCGTAGCAACAGGCGCATAGCAGGGCTACGCAACTGTTGCTACAACGCAGAAGACGGACAATAAGACAAGTCAAGATTCGTATATTATTGAATCCTCGCTCCTTAGTGGTCAATTGGCTTTTTTCTGTGAGTATTAAGCCATCAGAACGTTTCATCTCAAATTATCAATCACTGCAAAAAATTGCATATCAAATATATAAATTTGGTGGATGCGTTTTCGCAAACAAATAGCCGACAATAAATTTATAAGCATTATTGTGTCTATTATGCGAACGGCTCGACGGATCACTTAAGTGCTTAGGGGAAGCGCCCAAACCTCCGAATATTTGCCACAAAAACCATCAATAAATTGATAGAGATCAAAGGTTTTGGCTTTTCTGCTATCTGCTGCCCGGTGGCTGACCTGTAGTTTTCCGGGATATAACTTTCAGCTGCAGAAATTATCGACCTGGCTCGGCCACGTTCTGCTTTTTAATTTTCTATTTCGTCAACAATGACGCTATAAAATTCATTCCTTTTTCCAAGTTCAGCAGACCCCTCGTGTGACAGATGTCCCTGGTCTCTATAAAGGAATGTTGAGCCAATATGTGTTTGACACATCGCAGGGCCACAAATATAGCGATCAAGACGGACGACACGGTAATGCTCCTGAATTATTTCCAGGAAACTATAAACCCTGGCGATGTTTTGAGAAATCTTGTTTTGTTGAAAATTACATTTATCCAAATTCTGTCCCGTGAAGTCCGCGTGAGCCAGGCATCGACCGAGGTCAACGCCATTGCCAGGGGGTGGCGAAAAAACAATAGGGGTGATACCCATAGATTTCAGTTCGCCCAGTGTGCTTAAAAACTCTTTGGCGGCTAAATCAAAATCGGCTTTTACAAGATCGCCTGTACGGAAAAGCAAAGCTTTGTCTGCAGATAAATATCCACTGAATGGTGATGATACTACGGCATATTTAATTGTATTATTAAATTCAAGCCATTCGCGAACTTTCCCTGTGAATTCCAAGCAAGCTTTAGCCTTGCTTACCGGGTACTTTGGTTTGGAAACACGGGCAACATCAAAAAATGGCCCACAGGCGTTTTGTGTCATCTGAATGATTTTTGCATCCGGATTTGATGCGATTATTCCCTGTACCAGGTGCATTGCATAAGAATCCCCCCATACCACTATTTCCGGTGCATTGTCTGTACGACATACAGGCGATAAGGTAAAAGATCCAGTACATATTTCCCCCAATCCATAATTTACTTTCCATTTCTCCTCTAAAGACTGGGTCGTTAATTTGCTATTGTTAGACCGACCAATAAAACCGTCTGTCATGTATCCTGCAATTCCAATCGCCAGGAACATGCTCGATCCCGTTATTGCAAAAATAAGCATTGCTTTTTTATTTGTTTGGCCATTGTTCCTAAATGGCCTCTCAACATATTTCCAACTTAGGTAAGCCAGCAGAAACGAAACGATAGCCAATAGTGCAAACATCAGTTGATCTGGATTTGTAACACTTGTATGCCGCAGAAAAGCAAAAAGAGGTTGATGCCAGAGGTAAGCGCTATAACTGATTAAACCAATTCCGACCAGAATCCTTGTGCCAAGTAACTGACCTATCAGTGTCTGTGGATTTGCAAAAAGGATAATCAATCCTGCACCTATGGTGGGGATTAGTGTATAGAGGCTGGGGAACGGTACAGTCTCGTCAAAGGCATATACCGCATACACAATCATGAGAAGACCCATCAAACTCATCGCATTTCCAACAAATTTATGAGATAAGATTGTACGAACTGCCAGTGTTCGATATATAAAATAGAAGGCGATGCTGGCACCTATGGCAAGCTCCCAAGCTCTCGTCGGCAGCAAAAAGAATGCCGCTGAAGGTCGGTTATAGGCTCCCCATTGTGCGATTGCCAGACTGATGGCGGCAATGAGCAGAAATGAAGCGAGCATCCAGCGTTTATTAAACTGCCATATCAGCGTCAGAAACAAAGGGAATAAGGCATAATATTGCTCTTCTACTGCCAGACTCCAGGTATGTAGCAGGGGTTTCAATTCATTGGCTGTACCCCAATACCCTGTTTCACGCCAAAAAAGTATATTCGAAGCAAACACCGAAGTAGCAGCCAAACTTTGAGAAAAATCCTTCATATCCGATGGCAAAAGCCACAGCCACGCGAAGGGTAGAGAAACCAACATCACTAAAAATAGCGCAGGCAGGATACGTCTGGCTCGTCGTTCGTAGAATTTAGCCAAAGAGAATGTGCCCTGCTCCTTTTCAATAAGAATTATTGTTGTAATCAGATAGCCACTGATGACAAAAAAGACATCGACACCAACAAAACCACCACTGAAATGCTCAAAACCCGCATGGAATAAGATAACGGGAATTACGGCGACAGCTCTTAAACCATCAATTTCGGCGCGATATTTCATGTTTTACCAGGGTGAATCCGTGTGGCTATATGTGCGATTCAATTAGGCGGCACGTAATCTTCCGGGGTTTTGCTCCCATCACCGAACAGAAATTTTTCTCGTTCAGTGACCAGAAATTTTTTCGCGTCTGATTCGAAGGGTGTTAATCGGTGTTCATTTATTAGCATGGTCTGCAGGCTGACCCATTGTTGCCATGCTTGTTTAGATACGCTTTCGTAAATACGCTGCCCTTTTGCTCCTGGGAAAGGTGGTTTATCGAGGCCTTCAGCATCAATATCTAATTTGACGCAATGTACGATTCTAGTCATTATGTTGCCTTTTAGTGTTAGTTTCGAGTGACAGTGGGTATCACAGATTATTTCGAGATTAGTTGCAGTAGTCTTGTTATGGGTGTGGGCAGACCAACAAGTTCAGTTTTTGCGGGGTTTTGCCAAAGGCTTTGGTTATTTTCCGTCACGCTGTCAGAATAACTTTCTACATTTGCCACAACAGGAGAATAATCCAGGTGAAAATGGGAAAAGGTGTGTCGCTTTGTAGCCAACCATTCGTAGTTTGAAATTTTGAATGGTTTACACCATTCATATATTTCCTGTTTGCTTGCAAATTCCGGGGGACACCAAAGGTTGCTCCAAATACCAACAGGTGGACGTTTATTAAGGAAAATATCCCCCTGATTATTTTTCAGAAAAAGCATATAACAGTGTTTGCTTGGCTTATCTTTTTTGGGTCGTGGTGCCGGTATCTTCTCAGTACTATCGTATTTTCTCGCATAGCACTCCAACTGTAGCGGGCAGTTTTTGCAATCTGGCTGTCGCCGTTTGCAGACTGTTGCGCCCAGATCCATAATGCCCTGAGTGTATTCACCAACGTGTAATCTGGGAGTATTTAATTCGCTGAGAGTCCATAGTTTTTGGCTTATGGATGTATTCCCGGGCCAACCGTCTACTCCGTGGAAACGGCTTAATACTCTTTTTACATTACCGTCCAGAATCGCCGCAGGTTTTTCAAATGCGATGCTTAAGATAGCGCCTGCGGTGGAGCGACCAACACCGGGAAGCTCGCATAATGATTCGAGTGTATTCGGAAATGTTCCTGCTGTATGGATTATTACTGCTGCCCGGTGCATATGTCGAGCACGGGCATAGTAACCCAAACCTGACCAGTACCCCAGAACTTTGTCCAGTGTCGCGTTAGCCAGTTCTTGTACATCCGGGAATTCAGCCATAAATCGGTTGAAATACGGGATAACGGTATTCACTTGAGTCTGCTGTAACATAATTTCGGAGACCCATACTCGATAGGGTGAGATTTTATGTTGCCACGGCAGGTCTTTGCGCCCATGTACGCGATGCCAATCCAGAATCCAGGATGCAAAATCAGATTTTCCCATTGAGGATTGAATGGTTCAGGGGTGCACTGAGTTTAAAAAAGCTTGTCTAGAAACTTTGAAGCACCTGGCCCGAACTTTTTATCGATAGATATTATGATTTTCTTTTTGGCTTTGCGTACTTTCGGGTTTTTTAATATTTGTTTGATATCCAGGTGATATTTTAATTGAGAAAGTGTGCCACTAATTCTGATTGGAATATTGGTACCTGCAAGTTCCTTTATTTTTATATCTGTTAATCCATCGGTATTTTCGTTAATTTTGGCATCTAATTTGTAATCGACAACCTCATTTTTTAGATTAATGGTTCCGTGACCTTTGATAGCCAGTGCATCGACTTTTGCTGTGAGTGAATGATTGTGGACAATTCCTTTTTTAATCCTGGATGCGAAAGCTATTTTTGAAAAGTGGGTTGCGTCGTTCGCATCGGCATTTTGGCTTGATTTGGTTTTGAGAATAGATTGGGCCTGCTGTGTGATTTTTACAATATTAATGCCCTGCAGTTGTCCATTAATCAAACTGCCTTTTATATCGCCATTTAACGTGGATTTGATTTCATCGAAGGTGGATCCTCTGCCGATCAGGCGCAAGGTTCCCCGTGCGGTACCGGAAATACGAGATTTTCCGCTATAGTCCTGCAACAATTGTCCCAACTGAATGTTGTTGATGGTTTCGTTCATCGAAATAATGGGTGTTTTGCCGCGAAAGTTAAGCTCCATTGCACCTTTGTATCGACCATCGTAGAATTTTTTAATTCTCTGATTGCTATGGATTACCTGGTTTTTACTTTTAACGATTAGTTGCACACCTTGTGCTTTAAGTCCTTTGGCCCTCACATTACCGATATTAAATATTCCGTGCAGATTAAGATCTCGAATTGCATCCAGAGGAAATGAATCGTTTGGAATTGCATGTGGCTCGCTGCTTAAATGCTTTCTTACTTTGGATATTGGTGCCTGACTGGTCTGCTTATTTGTGTTGGCGGTGGTAGAGTGGGGCTTTTCGTCGGGAATGCCTGTTTCGGGAAAATAGCGATCCATATTAACGCGATTGGCGTTAAAATCCAGGAGAACAGAGCGCTGTTTGTTATGAACAAAAGAAGCTTTGCCTTTTAGGGCAGTATCGTCCAATTGCATCGAAATTTTATTTATTTGAAGGTTGGATTGCCCGGAATTGTATTTAAACTTAAATTTGCCAACTAAGGAGCTTAAAACTTTTGGATCTTTGGTCGGTGGTAAAGGATGTCCCAGTTTTTCCATTAATAGTGTCGGGTTAAACTTAGATATCGTGACGGGTCCACTAACATTTGGATTGTCCAATAAGTTAGTGATCGAAATTTCCGAATGAGCCACGAGGTCGTCGCACCTTAGCTTCAGTTTCAACAAGACCATGGTTTGTTGTTCCATATCCAAAATGACCGCGGTGTCTAATTCGTAGTTAATCGGTTGCTTGGGACTGGAGTGACTAACGAATTCAGAACGTAGTTGAAACCGTTCCATTTTTGAAATATTAAAGCCAGGTTCTACAAACAACCTGCCTTTGATTTTTGCAGTGTTAAGAAAAGATTCCGGGATATTGCCTGCTGCCGCACTGATTGAAAAATCAATTGCTGAATTGAATTTGAATCGATCCATATGGAAATTCAAATGTCTGATATTGTAGTGTTGTTGGCTTGTATGCGAGTGCCATGCGATTTGAGCATCTTCAAGTGCAATACTTGCGATTTTCATAGTCGAGAGCTGAAAAGCCTCGTCTTCTTCTGCTGTAAATTGTGGGTTCGAAATTTCAATCGGAATTTGCTTTTTTGATTGTTCCGAGCCTGGATGTGCAAGATTTTCCCAATTTTTAACGCCTTCAGCATTTGTCGTCAAATTTAACTTTAAACCTTTAAGTTTTGCTTGTTTGACATTGATTTGACCAGAGAGTAGGTCGACCAGTTTGAGTTTGAATATTGCTTGATCAAATTCTACAAATGGTTTTGCTCCAAACCTGGGTGCGTCACTTAAGCTGACATATCCGGTTTCCACGCTTAGCCAGGGGAATACTGACAGTGACAAGTCATCTTTTATCGTCAAGTCCCGACCTGTTTTATCTCTGACAATTTCGGCAATTTCCCCTTTAAAGTCATTCGGATCGAATATGAAGGGTAGAATTGCCAAAATAATGCCTAGGGTCAGAATTATGGCCGCCAGTGTGTAGAGGGCAAATTTAATCAACTTTCTCACTACGATTCTCGTTTATTATTTGGCAATGAACAGCGCTATATCAGTTTACTAAGACCCCATTCTGACATGCTATTGCATGCTTCGCATAGTGATAATCGGCTTTCAAAGTTCGGTAGATGGGAGATGGCCCTGTTTAGAAAGGCCTTGAATGCTTGCCATATGGCCGATAATTAGCCGGTTCACGTCGTTTAGAGTGTCCACAGTCATGTGGGTATTACTTAAAGGCTGTGATGAAACAGTCGAGTTGTCGGGCACTTGAATCGGGATCGTCTGCGCTTGAATAGCCGCCGCGATACCCGGTTCGGAATCTTCTAAAACGACGCACTGTTGAGGCGGTGTTTTTAACAGAGCTGCTGCGCTAAGGAAAATATCGGGTGCGGGTTTTGGTCTGCGTACCTGGTCCCGAGTCAACATATTCGTAAAAGTGTTTGATAGACCTGCGTATTCCAAGCATTTATCTGCATAGTGTTTTTCGCTGTTGGTCGCCAGACAAAAGGGCAGTTGATGATTTTTGAGCGTTTCCAGTAAAGGGATAATTCCCGTTTTGGTTTTTATACCGAATTTATCGACATGGCTTTGCCAATATTTCGCACTTTGGTGTTTAAATTGGGTGAGCGGAAATTTATTGCCGAATTCTTCTAACAACAATGTTTCGATCACATCAAAAGACCGCCCGGCAAAGTTTTTGCAAAAACTTTCTGTTAGCGGATAGCCGAGAGAATGTCCCGCCGCCTGCCAGGCGATTCGATAGGTCGGTTCAGAATCGATGACCAGCCCATCCATGTCCATAATGACCGCAGAAAATTTTGGCAGCTTAGCAAGTTTTAGGCACATGAAAGCAGGAATCAGATGGAAGTCAGGAGCTTGTCTGATCCAGGACAGTCTTATGGGATCGGTCAACTTTAATATATTCGCCGAATGCTTCTCGGCTGGAACCAACCACCAGTCGTTTTTCGCCGAGTTCGGATTCTTCAAGTATACCGCAGGCGTTCAGTAATTCCCCACATTGAGCCTGCCCTGCATAGGTCGGAGTGAAGCTTACCACCGTGGGTATATCTGAGTGATCGAGGTGATAGGTTGCCGGATGATCAAAGGCACAGTCATCGTTAATGACAGTGGCACTTAATTCAATTTGTTCTAACTTCGTATATCGGCGATTTAAGTTTTCGGTACTGACTTCACTGAGACTTAGATCTATTTTGGTTCCCTGAATGATGACCTTGTTGAATTTTCGTTTTTCATGCCACACATATTCTTCAAAGTTCAGGCTACACTCCCGCCGGGTGTATGCATCCTGCCATTGCGAGTCGTTCAATGTTTGCAGGGAGTTTTGCTCGATTAATTGCCGGAGGATTTGTCTGGCAAAATCAAAGTGTTCGCGACCGTATACAATTAAGTCAATGTCGGATTGATCAGTCTGCGCGTTAATCAGGATAGAGCCTGTAATTCCAAGGCGATCCGGAACTAATCCATGTTGGGAAAACAGTGCAATTAATTTTCGCAGTTTTCTATCAATGGGACAGTCGGATGAACTTGAGCAAAGTTCTTGCAGGCGTGTGACCGGTGAGTAGTGTTTATGCACATTCTGTATCGGCACTCCGTGTAACCAGGCATCTCGACGCTTTGAATAAAAGAGGTAATTCGGGAATTGCGATGCCAACAGTCGATTGGCCTGGGTGGTATTCACTTTTTTAAATCCGTTGGCATCTTTAACGTAGCGTAAAAAACAAAGGTGTCGCTGTTTTTCAGGGTCGTCGACGACGACCGCAAAAATAAGGCCTTCGGTGGTCTCTATGAAGTCTTTAGAGCGGATAGCCATGGCTGTGGAATTCAATGTACTATTTTATCAAAGTCAATGTGAGCTATTCGCCACACATTTATAATTTTCCATTGGGCGGACTGTAATAGATTAAAGTATCCTCGATTTTTCTTCCATAGTTTATTATTCGACTGGAAACCTGGAGCCTGGAAAATTTATTAGGGCTATATCCTATAGGATCAGGAGCGAATAAAATGTCGACCCCGATAGAAATAACTGCAACACAAAAGATTCGAGTTTTAGCTATCAGCGCTCTGGTTTTTACGATTATTTTTAAGAGTTGTATAGGTTATCAAGCCCAAATTTGGCTTTGATATTATCGTTGTCATCCTGATATTTGGAAGCACGTATGGTTAAATTATTTCAACGCGAAGGGCAACAGTCGCTTGTAGGACAAACACTTAATAACCAATATATTTTGGCGGAAATAATTGGCAAAGGGGCTTTTGGTGATGTTTATCGCGCCAAGCATTTATTGTTAGACCGCGAAGTCGCGATCAAAGTATTGCAAGCGAAATGGTTGCATCAAAAACATAATCAGGATTTTTTATCGAATTTTGATACTGAAGCGAAGTTGACCAGTCGAGTAAACCATCCAAATGCAGTGACGGTTTACGACTATGGAATTTACGATAAAAAAGTGCTGTATCTGGTGATGGAATTTATCAAAGGGCAGACTTTGTCATCTTGTTTGCGGAACACGCAAACGCCTCTGTCGTTATCGCGCATATATAAAATTGTTAAACAAATTTGCGCTGCTTTATCACAGGCCCATTCGTTGGGGATGGTTCACAGAGATTTGAAACCCGATAATGTGATGTTATCGCCGTCTTCAGAAGGTGAAGACTGGGTGAAAGTGCTGGATTTTGGTATTGCTAAAATGATTGGGCTGGAATCACAGGATGACTCGTTTATTTGCGGTACACCACGATATATGTCGCCGGAACAATGTGCCGGAACAGCCGTAGATGTGCGCAGCGATATATATTCACTGGGTGTGATTTTGTATCAAATGCTCAGCAACAAGTGCCATCCATTCCCCAATATCACTCAACCAAAGATGTTTTTGAAACAGCATATAAGTGGAAACCCGGTATCTTTAATGTGCGCTAATCCGGACAGACGAATATCAATTGAAATCAATCGTGTCGTGATGCGGTGTCTGGAGAAGCGGGCGGGTCATCGCTATGCATCCGTAATCGAACTGTTATCCGATTTGAAAAAAGCATTCTTTGGTGTGCCGGTCGAAATGCAGACAGATGGTGTGACGGTACAGGCCATTTCTATGAACGACATGTTGGATGCGTACGATACTGCGCATATGCAGTTTGAACAGGGAAACTACGCCCGCGCCTTTGAACAGATGCATACCTTAATTGAACAAGGTGTCATCGATCCGCAATTGATATATCTTGCTATTTTGAGTCTGGCTCGAAGCGGTGCTCATGAATTGGCAATGGGGTATTGGCAGCGTTATGAGAAAACATTGCCAGAAACGGAGGCTAATCTGGCACTTAAAGCGCGTTTACTTAAGGATCAATATAAACAGGCCATGCCTTTGAAAGATCACTTGGGTATACAGGCGATGGATGAATATTTAAGAATAGCGCAGTTGACAAAAGGTTATTATCCACTTATTAACGCGGCAACATTGGCCTATTGGCTGGGTGATCGGACACAGGCACAGGATCTGGCCCGACAGGCGCAACGGCAATGCTTTGAATCACTGGATTTGGATTACTGGGGGCTGGTTACGCAAGCAGAAGCGAGTTTATTGGTTGGTGAACTGGTCGAGGCTGAAAAGTTTTTACAGCGGGCCGGTGAATTAACGGATGTCAGTTTCAGCGACTTAAGTACGACCCATCAACAATTAGAATTAATTTGTCAGTCCGGCAATATTGACGAAGCTATTTTACAGGCCATTAAGCCGCCGACTATTGCGCACTATACCGGTCATATGGTGAATGGCGTGGGGAGTTCACCAGGAATTGATCCGGATGATCAGGCCATGTTGCGCGAACAAGCCGAAGTCTTGTTGAAGAAAGAAAATATTGCGATTGCCTATGGGTCTTTAGCCTGTGGAGCCGATATAATTTTCGCCGAGGCTGTACTTGCCAGCAAGGTAGAGTTGCATGTCGTATTACCCTTTAATAAAGAGTTGTTTGTGCGAACGTCGGTGTTGCCGGGAGGAGAACAGTGGGAGAAAAGATTTTGTCGTTTACTGGAAAACGCGTCAACCGTAAAGATTCTGAGTCAGGCTGCTTACACGGTTAAATCACTATTGTTTCATCTTAGTACCGAACATGCGATTGGACTGACCTTGCTGCATGCCGAGCAATTACATACAGAGGTTGTTCAAATTGCCATGTATAACGGCATCGACACCCATAGTGAGGCGGGTACTGCGGCGGATATTAAACGTTGGCAAAAACTGGGTTATCCTTCGCGAATAATTGAAACCCCGGAACCGCGCAGAAAATTAATCCCACCTTCCCGTCAGGAGCCATCTGAGATTCCCCAACAACAACGATACCAAGCCTTTATATTTGCCAAAATTTATCGATACAGCAAAATATCCGACGCGCAATTGCCAGCTTTTACTCAAGTCTGGGTGGAGCGATTTAAACAATATGTGCAGCCGCACATGGAGCATCAGGAATCGATTGAAATCTGGGGTGACAGTGTATTATTGACCATGAATGATGCGCTATCCGCGGCTAAGCTATGCACACAGTTCACCCAATCTTTAGCGTCTGAGAAGACTCAGTCTGACAACGCAATGGGTTTGCAAATATTTATGCATGCAGGTCTGGTATTTCACGAAACACACAGTATCTTTGGCAAGGAACGCTTTTATGGGGAGAATATGTTAAAGACGGAAAAAATGTTTTTGAATATTCCGGTCAATTCGATTTATGTATCCGAGGAATTTGCCGCGCAACTCATCATTAAAGCACCGGGCGATTATCGTTATTGTTATGCGGGACAGCAAATGTTACCCGATGATATTGGCCGGTTTCGGTTGTATAGTATTCATGATGCTTTGGTTTAGGAGCGAGGTTTAATAATATGCGAAAGATTGACGCAGGATAATTGTTTGTCTTCAAGGCGAAGCAACAGGCGCATAGCAGGGCTACGCAACTGTTG
>CAZGQY010000129.1:0-12160 GCA_964528035.1 uncultured Methylococcaceae bacterium
ACAAACAATAATCCTGCGTCAATCTTTCGCATTTTATTAAAACCTCGCTCCTTAAGAACTGAAAAACGTTTAAGCAATCGATGAGATCAAAATACCTGATTTTTTATGTAGGTTGTGGTCAAGGAACGAAACCCAACATGAACACAGTCACCGTGTTGGGTTTTGTACGCTCAAGACTAACCTGCATGCTCAGTGAATTATGCTGAGCAGTTGTGGAATTTCACTGTCGGAGTGCAGGCATATATAAGTACTGAATTTAGCGGACATGTGAGCCGTTGTATATTTTGTTATATTTATACTAACTTGATGATATAAATATAACTATTATGGACATAAAAGCGGACATAAAAGCGGACATAGAAACAGAAGACAGAGGCGAATTCATCAGCTTGATGGAACCGCTTATCATTTCAGAGCATGCCAGACAGCGGGGAGAAATTGTCGATCTTGCTGTTGAACTGGCACAAAAATCTACCGGGCTGCGGCGTAGTCTTCCTGAGAACCTGCTGTCTTCGCTTGCAACACTTCTGCGCGCAATGAATTGTTACTACAGCAATCTGATTGAAGGCCATGACACGCATCCAGTCGACATCGAAAAAGCATTACTTCAAGAATACAGTGCAGATGATCATCAGCGCAATCTTCAATTGGAAGCGCGTGCGCATATTGCTGTTCAAACATGGATTGATCAAGGTGGGCTAATCGGCTGTGCTCTGACCGTCGAAGGTCTGCAAAACATTCATCGTCGTTTCTGCGACGACTTGCCTGAGAATTTGTTGTGGGTTGAGAACCCAGTGTTGAGAAAAAGACTTCCTGTTGTAGCAGGGAAGTGGCGAAGCCACGATGTTAAAGTCGGAAGTCATATAGCCATCAGCCCTGGCGCTGTTCCGCGGTTTATGAATCGTTTTGAAAAGAGTTATCATGGCCTGGGTCGTACCAGTTCTATCCTGGCGGCAGCTTGTGCTCATCATCGTTTGCTCTGGATACATCCTTTTATCGATGGAAATGGCCGTGTTGCGCGTCTCATGTCGCATGCCATCCTGCTTGAAACGCTCGATACCGGAGCGATCTGGTCGATTGCACGAGGCCTGGCCCGCAATGTTGACTCTTACAAAAGCCACCTGGCAGCTTGCGATTTAACCCGCCGCAACGATCTTGATGGGCGTGGTAATCTCAGCGAGGAGACCTTTGCCAATTTTACCGTTTTCTTTCTTAAAATTTGCATCGATCAGGTGGATTTCATGGAGAGTCTAATTCAGCCAGAAAGGCTGCGTACCCGTATTCAGCTTTGGGCTGAGGAATCGATTCGTCTTAATGTTTTGCCTCCCAAGGCGGATGCGGTACTTAAAGCTTTGCTTTATCGGGGTGAATTACAGCGGGCAGAAATTCCCGCGATTGTGGGTACCGGTGAGCGACAAGCACGACGCATTGTAGCTGCACTGATTGCAGAAGGTGTCGTCGTATCAAAAACTAGCCGAGCCCCGCTTTGTTTGGCGTTTCCGGCCCTTATAGCCTATCGTTGGATGCCGGGATTGTTTCCGGAAAAGATCGGCAATTAGTTTAAGGAAATTTTCTATGCTTGTGCAGAGTTTTACTTGCTTTCGGACCTTGAATATGAACTGAAAGTTTGCCGCCGATTGCGGAAGTTATTCCTCCTCAGCGCTCCTGAAACGCATTATGAAAACCCCGATTGATCGGTTTCAGCAAATATTCGAGAATGGTTTTCGCTCCGGTTAATATATTCACCTGTACCGTCATACCCGGAATAATTTTCATCTGATCCGGGTTGTCACCCAGAAATGCTTTATCCAGGCCAATGTTGGCGCGGTAATAGGGTTTCCTCTCTTCATCAAGATAGGTGGATGCTGATATTTGTGTCACTCTTCCATCGACGTGTCCGAACTTGCCGCTGTCGTAGCTGTCGACTTTGACTTCAGTGGGTTGATCAATATGGACGTGACCAACGTCTTCGGGCAGGATTCTGGCTTCAACGATCAGGTCGTCATTGACCGGTACAATCTGCAAAATAACATCGCCAGGCTTAACAACTGCATTAATACTGGTAACTGAGATGCCTTGAATGATGCCGGAAATGGGCGCAAACAAATTGAGACGGTTAACTTTGTCCTCGGCTTTTACAAGGGATTTTTCCACTTCGGCGAGTTGACCGGCGATTTCCGATGCCTCGAATTCAACTTCTTTTTTGTGCCCGGCCAAAATTTCCAGACGACGCTTTTTGGCTTCCTGTAAGGCCATTATGGCTACACCAATGCCATCCTGCACAGATCTCAACTGGCTTTGAGTACTGGCCAGTTGGCTTTTTGTTGCCAGCAAATCGGTTTGTGAAACAATATGTTTGGAAGCCAGTTTTTCACGCATATTGACTTGTGTCTGAAGCAGGGAAATTTCCTTTTTTACGGAGTTTACCTGATTTTTTTGCCTGCGCAGCTCGCTTTCTTTTTGATTGGCCTGTGCTTTCAATACTTCTAATTCGCTATCAACGCTGGCGATTTGCGCGGAATAGCTGGACTGGTTTTTTGCTGCCAGCCCGGGATAGTTTTTTCCAGTTTCACCAAAGTCAGGCTGTCTGTTTTCTTCAATGGCCAGCAGTCTTTCCAGACTTAAGGATAAAGTGGCTTTTCTGACCTGCAATTGTTCGTAATCGGCCTGAGAAACCGGTAAAGCAAAACGAATCAACAGGTCTCCGGGTTTAACCTGATCACCGTTTCGAACAGCAATTTCGCTGACAATACCCCCTTCCAGATGTTGAATATCATGAATGTAACCGGCTGGGACAGCTTCTCCTTTGGCGATGGTGACTTCGTTGACAGTAGTGACCGATGCCCAGATGACTATTGCGATGAATAAAAACAGGCTGAAATAAATCGTTGTACTGATGATACTGGCAAAGCCTTCTTCTTCAAGCTGAATTGCCTGAGCAAGAAACCGGGCTCTGGCGCGCGGTAGTTTTCGGGTTTTTTCATCTGACTGAGCAGATAATGTTGGGTTGGTCATGGTTACATTTCCATTAACATTGAGATGGCTTCATCAGGCGCACCAGCGAATTGCAGGGCTCCTTGTTGCATCAGTAGCACTTTATCGGCGAGTCGAATATGACTGGGACGATGACTGACCATAATCATTGTGCATTGTCCCTTTAAGGCCCGCAGTTGGTTCATGAAACGGGTATCGCTTTCGAAATCCAAAGAGGCGCCCGGTTCATCGAATAACACTATATTTGCCGGGCTGACAAATGCTCGTGCAATGGATAATGAGCGCAGGAATCCGGGTGGATACTGGTCGCTGGCATTGTCACTTAAGCGAGTGTTAAAACTCTCAGGTAAGGCCTGTATTTCCTCAAGAACACCGGCTTTACCGGCGGCGATCTGTAAATCAGCGTCGGAGGCCATACCGTTACCCAAACGCATGTTTTGAGAGATGGTTCCGTGAAACATTTTGGTATCTTGTGGTACATAGGCAATCGCGCGCCTAAGTTCCATCGCATTAAGCTGACGCATATCGATATTATCCAGATAGAGCGCACCTCCCTGAGGTTTATACATACCAGCGATCATTTTCAACAGCGTCGATTTTCCGGAGCCGGTATAGCCGGCAATGGCAACCAATTCGCCTGGATTTATCTCGGCAGAAATGCCCAGGAGCGCGGGATCAGAATCACCACTATAGCGAAAACTGACTCTGTCCAGACGGATATGGCCTTGTAGATCTTTGATCTTTAATCCATTATTAAGATCAGAACGTTCAATCGGCATTTTCATCAGCTGATTGATTTGTTTCATTGATTTAAAGGTTTGCTGGAACTTGGATATGGACAGGAAAGCACCCTGCAAAGGTCCCAATACCCGCCAAACTAACGCCATACAAGCAATCAAGGCACCTATAGACAGAGTGCCTTCCATGACGGCTAAAGCACCCAGAGACAGTACGGCAAGCCCGGTGGCGGTCATCATCGCCTGAGCCAGGCTGTTCATAAACGCATTTATAACAAAGGTGTCATAGTTGGACAGTATGGCTTCGCCGGAAACTTCCCTGAAGCGTTCCCGCCAAACTGTTTCTCCACCTATGCCTTTAATTTCCTTACGTCCGGCAAAAGTTTGAATCAGCATTCTTTGTTTGTTGTTCCTGGCTTTTCCGGAACGGCCGATTTTGCGATTCAAATTGGGGATAAATAACAGACCAACAACGATAAAACCAAACACCATGACCAATGGTACAAAAGCAATAGGGCCGGCGAGAATCGCTATGACAATCAGGAAAAGTACAACAAAAGGCAGTTCCAGAACAATGGACGCGTTGGCGCCGGTAAAGAAATCACGTACTGAATCGAATTGTTTTAATTGTGAGAGTTGTGCGGAAACTGTAGAGCGCTCGGTATTAATAGGTGGTAAATACAATAACTGTTTAAAGGTTTCCACACCGATCAAATAGTCCATTCGACCGGCAACTGATCCCAGGATTTTTGCGCGTAAAAATCTCAGTACCAGGTCAGTAATGATTAATATGGCGACGCCGGACAGGAGCAACGGTAAGCTGTCCAGTGATCTGGCACCGATGACTTTGTCGTAAATGACCATAATAAACAGCGGTACCAACAAGGCGACAATGTTGATAACAAAGGTCATCGAAAACAGATGGATAATTAATTTTCGAAAGCGTTCGGTTAAATCGCCAAACCAATTGGCGCTTATATTACTGCCGGCAGGCAAACCATGAGATGAATGTTTGTCGGTAAATAGATAAGCAGTGCCCCGGTATTTGAGTTGGTCTTCTGACAGACAGGAAACCTGCTCCTGCTGAGGATCGAAATAGCGGATTTTTCCGTTGTTTTTTTCAAGCAGAACGTATATATGCGCGGAATGGGAAACAAAGATACTGGGGTATAATTCTGGCTGTAGCTGGTTTAACGGAATGTCCAGCGGAGAACTCTCATAGCCGAGATTGACGAGAATATTTCGCAGGTCTACGAGGTCTATTTCTGTGGCAAAATGTGGCAGTGCTTCAATCAACTCGCGGGCGATATTCTTCCATCCCAGAGCTTCCAGCAGTGGGAACAGACAGGCGGCATACGGAGAGCCCGCGGAAAAATCTTGCATTTGATTATTACGCAGAGCATCGGCGAAGCGTTCCGAAAGATCAATATTAGTGGTGTCTTTCAGCATGCTTTTTTCTCGCTGGACTGCAAGATTCTTGAATTTTCTTTTGCTTGCAAAAGTATTAATTGGCCATTATGGAATCCGTATTGTTTATCACACAGGCGTAGAAAAGAGGGCCGGTGAGAGACAATGACCATGGTTCGCTTCTGTTGTTGCATGAGCTTGATGACCTCGACCAGTCGTTGGTCATTTTTTAGATCAAAGTTAGCATTAGCATCATCAAAAAGAATGATTTGCGGGTGACCGACCAGTGAACGAATCATGATGATTTTTTGTTTGACCCCTTCGGGTAAATTGTCCATCGCGGCGCCCCCAATAAATGTATCCAGTCCGTTGGGTAAGCGTGAGGTGACTTCTTCTAGACCCAGTAATTTAGATAACTCGATGGCGTCTTCCGCGGCTTCGTCTTCTCGGTATAAAGTCATGTTTTCGAGGATGGTTCCTTCTACCAATACGCCGTTTTGAGGGACGATGCCAATCTGTGATCGTAAAAATTCGGCTTTGTATTGATCGAGTGGGTGGCCATCCAGTTTAATGCTGCCACTGTTTGGTTCTATAAAACCGGAGAGTAAATTAATTAAAGTGCTTTTTCCGGCACCATTCTTACCGGAAATACCGATTGATTCGCCGGGCTGTATGGTTAACGATAACTTATCCAGAATGTTGTGTGTTTGGCTCGCGTATTTAAAACTGACCTGCTCTAATTCAATAGAACCCTTGAATTTTTCAATCGATCGAATCTCTCCGGACGTTTCTTTTTGCAGTGCGAAAAGCTCATTGACTTTGGCAAGCGCCAGTTTGGTTGATTGAAACTGGATCCAGATATTCATGGCTTTCAGGCCAGGTTGCAGTACCCGGCTGGTTAGCATGGTTCCAGCTGCCAGACCACCGACGGTTAATTCTCCGTGAACCACATAGATGCTGCCGATGCCGACAAAACTGATGACTGCCAACTGAGAAAAAGTTGCACCAATACCCTGGACAATACTGTTGTATCGGCTAAGTTCGTAAATGCTTTCAGCAGATTGCAACTGCAATTTTTCATATCGCCTCAGCATAAAAGCTTCCATCGCCATGGATTTGATCGTATGAATACCCTGCAGGGACTCGATAATGAAATTTTGCCGTCGGTCTTCCATGGTTGATCGGGTGACCAATGCCTGATGAAGTTTTTTACCTGTAGTGAAGGAAACAAAAAGGAATATTCCAAGTAAAACCAAAGGAATAGAAATTAGCGGACCAGCGATTGTTCCAACCAGTACAAGAAAAATCAGAACAAATGGAAAATCCATGAGTAACAAAATGGATTGGCCCGAATAAAACTCCTGAATTTTCTCCAGCGCATGAATTTTGTCTATGTAGTACCCCGTCGGTTTATTCTCAAAATCCAGTGAGTTGGTATGCAGAATTTGATCCATCGCATCCAGGCTGGCGGCGTGATCAAATTTCGCGCTTTCCCAGCTTAAGATGGTGGATCGCAGGGTTTTCAGTAAACAATCGCTAATGATTATGACCACCATGCCGATAATTAATACGATAAAGGTATCGATTGCCTGATGGGGAATTATTCGATCGTAAAATTGCAGAATCACAAACGGCAAAGCCAGCGCAAAAATATTAATCAACAACGAAGAGATTAATATTTCAGGTCGACGCCAGGTTTTAGGTAGAGAAAATGTTTGCAAGGAATATTACCCGCATAATTTATTGAAAATATAGAAAAACAGAGCAATATCAGGCTGCTGGTTTTTAGCTTTATCAACTATAAAAGTAGCAGGAATTTCGGTAATTTTTTTGCTTGTTAAGAATTCAGTTAATAAATGGGCAATTAATATGCCACAGGTTTTAAAATTGATTCGATTTCTTTGGTGAGTGGAAATTCAGCGTAAATAATCTGTTTGCGGTTTTTTTGCAGCAAAATGCGAATGAATGCATATTCGCAAAATGTATAAGGGTTAGGCTATGGCGAATGACAGTAATAATGATCGCAAGGAAGCGTCGGAAAATAATTTTATTTTTGCAAAACAAGAAAAATCCAGAACTGAGGAGAAAGAGTTTCTGGAGACAAAAGCAACACGATCAGAAGAAGAATTGTTTTTGCAGAATATTTTTCAAAAACAAAGTGAAGGGTTGGCCGATGAGGAGGGCTCTGTATCGGGCTTAAACTCTGCAGATTCATCGGAAGTGTCATTTCAAGCTGAGCAACCCGCGAAGCGCCCGGACAGTACATTAAATGTCGATGAAGCCGATGTAAAACCATCTATACCCAATGACAATCTTTGGAATCGTGTTACCACGAAATTCAAAAAGTTTTTCGCCAATTCTGAAGAAGTATCCAATACGCCCCCGTCCGACCAATTCGTGGTACCTGAATTCACGCAACAGGAGGCTGGTAGTCAGAGTCAGGATGAAAATCCTCCCCTTGTGCAAGAACCCATTCAGCAACTAGCCGGTGACGAATATGATGTTGTCTCGTCGGCAAATGAGACGAATCGACGGCAAGCAGAAACAGGTGAATCAGAAAACCAAATAGATAATGATGGCGATGACCCAACGACATCGGTAGACAGTTTCAACCATGCACCGACTGATATTGAATTAAGTGGTGGTGAGATAGACGAAAATGCTGAGGCAGGAGCTGTTGTTGGCATATTGTCTGCCACAGATGAAGATTCGGGAGAAGCCTTTAGCTATAGCATTGTCGACAATGACAACTTCGAAATGGACGGCAACCAAATCAAAGTCAAAGTCGGTGCGAATTTAGATTTTGAAGCAGACGAAAACCATAGTGTTGAGATTACAGTCACTGACAGTGCAGGGAATACCTATTCTCAAACGGTCTCATTGGCTGTCAACAACCTGAATGAAGGCCCCGAAAATATTCAACTGGATAATCTTCAGATTGATGAAATTACCTTTGAAACTGGGTCGGTAGAACTCGGTAATTTTCGTAATGGCGTTGCCGCTCAGGATGGTGCTTCCGGCACGGGTTATATGATGTTCTCCAGTGAGAGTTTGCATGATCGTTTTTCAGATAATCCGGTTTTCGGTAGCGGAGCAGACCACCTCATTGCAGTAAAACAAATCGATGGTCAGTGGCATTACGATACCAATGGTGTCTATATCCCATTTGAACCGCAAGCAAGTGATCGCCTGGTTGCCGAATTGGATTTCAGTAATGACACAGTGAACCTGATGTCTGGAATTCATGACCCGGACTATCAGGTCAACGGAATTAACGCGGGTTATCTGGATGGTGATCTACAAATAACCGCCAACCAGTTTAATGGAAGCGCTAACCCAGGTGAATTTGGTATTACAGGCAGCCAGATTAATGTAGTCAATGATTTTGATCTAGCAGTAGGTACGGTAACGGCAACAGATCCTGAGAATGATACTGTGAGTTACTCATTGAGTAACGATGCCGAGGGTCGCTTTGAAATAGACAGTTCAACAGGTCAAATTACAATTGCCGATGCTTCTGGAATAGATTATGAGCAAGATCAGTCTCATGAAATCACCATACAGGTCAATGACGGCAATGGTGGCGTTACGGAACAGTCGTTTACCATTCAACTGAATGACATTAATGAAAGGCCACAAGTCGGCAATGATCCGCTGGTCAGTACAAATGAAGATGACACTATTGTACTGGACGTACTGGCGAATGACTCCGACCCGGATGCTGGAGACACACTGCATATAGAACAAGCCACTCTTTTTTCTGGAAGGGGTCAGGTATCCGTCGTAGATGGCCAGCTGGTTTATGATCCTGATGGTGAATACGATAGTCTGGAGGAAGGTGAACAGACTACTGTAGAAATTAACTATCTGGTGGTGGATGGGGATGGCCTGGAATCCTATGCACGCGCGACCATCAATGTAACAGGAAGCAACGATGCGCCCGAATATCATTACTTGAGCGATGACAATACCGCAGTGGATCTGGGTGATTTTGGTTCAGGTGTTGCTGCTCAGGATGGTGCCTCCGGCACCGGTTATCTGATGTTCTCAAGCGAGAATGTGCATGATCGATTTTCCGAGAATCCGGTTTTAAATGATGGAGCGGAGCATTTTGTTGCGGTAAAACAAATCGATGGTCAATGGCATTACGATACCAATGGTGTCTATGTCGCGTTCGAACCGGAAGCGAGTGATCGATTGGTGGCTGAACTCGATTTTAGCAACGATACGGTTACCCTGATGTTCGGAAGCAATAATCCCAATTATCAGATTGAGGGAATTTTTGCCGGTTATGTGGACGGTGACCTGCAAGTGACCGCCAATCAATGGAATGGCGTGGAAAACCCAGGCGAGTTTGGTATCTCAGGCAGTCATATCAACGTTCCCAGTACAATAGAGCAGACATCGGTTGCCGAATCACTAAGCAATGGTGCCCCAGTGGCCACTGTTGTTGCCAACGATGCTGAAGGCGATACGCTGCAATTTTCGTTGCTTGACGATGCCGATGGTCGTTTTGCAATAGACAGTTCGACAGGGCAAATTACTATTGCCGATGCAGATAACATCGACTACGAACAAGCCGATTCGCATCAGGTAACCGTGCAAATCGATGATGGTGAGGGGGGTGTTACGGAACAACAGATCGATATTGGTGTGTCGGATGTGAATGAAGGGCCGGTTGCTGTGGATGATAATACCTTGCCATCGGCAAATCATTATTATGAGTTTGATGATAATGACAGTTTACAAGTTGCTCATTCCGAAGACCTTGCTCTGGGTCAAAATAATAGCGATTTCACTGTTTCATTTTCAATGGTGCTGGATCAAACACATACCGGTGAATGGCGTAATGTATTGCATAAAGGAGATTCGAATACTGATCGTACACCTGCGATCTGGATGGATCCAAGTACCAACAGAATAGTGCCTATTACCAGTACGGACGAGAACTGGAACGAATATTTTTACAGTAATAACACCATTCCTTTGAATGAATGGACGCATGTTACGTTAATGAAGGAGGGCAATTCACTAAAGCTTTTCATTAATGGTGAATTAGACAACGCACGAACTTTGCAAGGCGATGTGATCAGTAATGATGGGCCTTTGTACTTCGGTGACGACCCTTGGTACAAAGGCTTTGGTGGTAGTCTGGACAATATTCAGATTCATGATCGTGTCTTAACTGTTGATGAACTGCAGACAGCAGCAAGCGGCGAAGTTGTTTCCGGTGATGGTTTGTTATTACATTTTGATTTTGAAGAAACTAATCCCTTATTGGATCGGTCAGGTAATGGTCATGATGCAGTTGAAATAGGCGACCCTGATTTTAGTGATACCCGTATTACCACGGATGAAAATGCCGCCATCACCATTGATGTATTAGCGAATGATATGGATGTTGACGGCGACATGCTCACCATTACTGCTGTTGAAAATCCAGTTGTAGTTGATGGCGTTGAAGTGGGTACAGCCGAAATTGTCACGGTCGATGGTAAACAACAGGTTCGTTTTATACCCGATGAAAGCCTCGATTCAATGGCAGAGGGGGATAGCAAAGAATTGAGCTTTAACTACACCATCAGCGATGGTGAGTTAACGGATAGTGCTACGGTGAGTTTGACGGTGACGGGTTCCAACGACAGCCCAACGGACATTGCCCTAAGTGCATCGAGTGTTGATGAAAATACAGCAACAGGGACTGTTGTTGCTACCCTGTCTGCCACTGATGCTGATGCAGGCGATACATTCACCTACAGCATTGCCACTAACGATAATTTTGTCATTGATGGTAACCAGGTCAAGGTTAAGGCTGGAGCCGATCTGGATTATGAGTCCGATCAAAGTCATGATTTAGATATTACTGTTACGGATGGAAATGGAAATACCTATACGGAAACTGTCTCCCTAGCTGTTAATGATCTCAATGATAATACTCCCACCGATATTGCTCTGAGTGGAACGAGCGTCAATGAAAATGCAGCAACAGGGACTGTTGTTGCCACCCTGTCTGCCACTGATGCCGATGCAGGCGATACGTTTACTTATAGCATTGCTTCTAACGACAACTTTGTCATTGATGGCTCACAAATCAAAGTCAAAGCAGGCGCTGACTTAGACTTTGAAGATGATGAAAGTCACAGTGTGGATATTACAGTTACCGACGGTGCAGGAAATACTTACACAGAAACTGTCTCTCTTGCCATTAATAACTTAAATGAAGACCCAACTGATATTGCTTTGAGTGCTTCGGCTGTAGATGAAAATTCATCAGCCGGAACGGTTGTCGCCACACTATCCGCTACTGATCCCGATACAGGAGACAGCCATAGTTATTCCTTAGTTGATGGCGATGGCAATCCAGTTTCAGACAGTAACTTTGAAATTGTAGGTAATAAAATTCGCGTAAAAGCCGGTGCGGATATTGATTTTGAAACAGCGGAATCACACGATATCAGTGTTAAAGTAACTGATTCAAATGGTGGATCCTATACGGAAACCTTCACGATTCAAGTCACCGATATTGCCGAACAAAACATCTACCATGTGGGTAATGATAACCGAGGCGCTAACACCACAAATGATTTATCTGGTGAAGACTTATCCGGGTATACCGATGTAGTGGGTAATACTTCAAACGACACCATTATCGGTAATGAATCGGTAAGTAATTATGATGGTGGTAGTGGTAACGATAATATAACCGGGACATCTCAATCTGACACCATTATTGGTGGGAGTGGTTCCGATACCCTCGATGGTGCCGCCGGAGATGATATCTTCCATGTTAGCGGTAGTAATCAAGGACAGGACGCAGTCACCGGTGGTGAGGGTAACGACACTATTCTGGCTGGCGACGGCGACGACACGATTGGTCTTAGAAATTTTACCGGCGATGCGCGCGTCGAAAATATCGATGGAGGAAGTGGCACGAACACCATTCAGGTGGGTGATGACAACCGCTACAGTACTGCTACTGCGGATTTCAGCGAAACCAATCTGGACAATATTGACTCAATCGT
>CAZGQY010000130.1:0-12144 GCA_964528035.1 uncultured Methylococcaceae bacterium
GGGAAGCCGCATCCAAGCCTACATGGATGTATTTACGGCGTCTTCCGGAACAGATCACCCATAGAGGGGTGAGCAGTTACCGAAAGACATTAGTATATTGTTAAATAAACTTGACCTGTTTTTATTTTTTTAAGTCACAAATAGAAGAATTGACCAATCAACGAGTCACGGCAAGAAAACCGGGAAAACAAGGAAAGCGGAATATTGGTGAAGCATAAATGTTACTCTGACCCCAAAAAATTCTCTGACCCCAAAAATTTGCTAAAAAAAAAGCCCGCTTAAACGGGCCATCAAATACCCTGCCGAAGACCAGGGTTTAATGCTTTTCACATTGCTCAAGAAAATTGATCAGACTTTCCCTGTATTCATAGTAATCCGGGTGTTCCAACAGGCATTTTCGGGTTCGTGGCCGAGGTAGATCGATTTCTTCAATTTTCCCGACTTTTGCGTTTGGCCCATTGGTCATCATCACAACACGGTCGGCTAGTAGAATCGCCTCATCCACATCGTGCGTCACCATGATGGCAGTAACATGGGTTCGTTCCCAAACCTCCATCAACACCTCCTGCAGTTCCCAGCGAGTCAGGGAATCCAGCATTCCAAACGGCTCATCCAGCAACAGAAGTTTGGGTGAGAGTGCGAATGCCCGCGCAATACCGACACGCTGGCGCATTCCGTTGGATAGCTCCGATGCTTTCTTCAGCAATGAATCACCGAGACCCACACGAGTCAGGTAATATTCAACAATGTCATCACGTTCTTGTCGGGTGGCATGCGGATAGACTTTTTTCACACCGAGCGCGACGTTTTCAAACGCAGTTAACCACGGGAACAGACTCGGCGCCTGGAAAACTACCCCGCGATCGGGCCCGGCGGTAACCACTTCCCTGTTATCGAGGACAATGCCGCCTTCGTTGATTTTATTTAAACCGGCAGTCATCGATAGTACCGTGGATTTGCCGCACCCAGAATGTCCAATGATGGAGATAAACTCGCCCTTTTTCATCATCAGGTCAAAACCGTCCACAACTTTCACGCTTCCCCGGCCATCAGGCGTGGGATAAATCTTTCCTACCCTGGAAAACTCCAGGTAACGCGGCTTACCCAGATCACTCTGATCGGGCTTCAGCGCCGATGTGTCCTGCTTCCAGTTATTACCGGTATTGGGACGTACATCAGGGAGCCTGATACTGTCCGCCGTACCGGATCCGGTTTTTTCTACCCCGGCTCCGATCAGATAATTCGTTACCTGGCCTCTGAGTTTTTTGAATTCCGGGTCATGGTTCAGAGCGGCCCGTTCTCTGGGGCGTGGCAGGTCCACAGGGAAATCCGGACCCAGCGTCGCATTCGGTCCAGGGTTCAACGGAATAATCCGGTCCGCCATGATAATTCCCTCATCGACATCGTTAGTAATCAAAACGACAGTCTTCTTTTCCTGACTCCAGATACGCAGGATTTCGTCTTGAAGATTGGCTCGAGTCAATGCATCCAGTGCACTCAACGGCTCGTCCAGTAACAGAATATCCGGACTTGCCGCCAATGCCCTGGCCACCGATACACGTTGACGCATACCTCCGGAGAGTTCCGCCGGCCGCTTCATCAATGCCGGAGTCAGATTAACCATTTCAATATATTTTTCGGTATGCGCCCTGCGTTTTTCGGCAGGCCAGTGCTTGAACACCTGATCCACCGACAAGGCCACGTTGTCATACACCGTTAACCAGGGCATCAGCGAGTAACTCTGAAACACAATGCCGCGATCGGGGCCAGGTTGGGTGATCGGCTTGCCGTTCTTCAACACTTCTCCACAATCCGATTGGATCAATCCGGCGATCGCTGAGATCAGCGTGGTTTTTCCGCTGCCGGAAAAACCGACGATAGCAACAAACTCTCCTTCACGGATGCCAAGATTTACGTCGCTGAGTACCGGCGTTATTTCATTGCCGCTCGCATAGCTCTTGCTGACCCCGATCATTTCTATCAGGTATTCGCCGGGTCGCGACTCCGAACCCTTAACCGGAAAAATCGCTGTTTTGCTTCCACCTTCCTCGTTGCATTCTTCTGAGACTACATTCATGGTTTGATTCGCCAGGGCTGTCATTTCAGATTCTCCACTTACAGTTCACGACCGAAAGTAAACAATCCCTGCAACGAGGCCATCACGCGGTCAAGCAGAAAACCGATAATCCCTATGGTAAAGACTGCGACCATAATGCGCCCCAGAGAATGTGAACTGCCGTTCTGAAACTCGTCCCAGACAAATTTACCAAGTCCCGGATTCTGAGCCAGCATCTCGGCCGCAATCAGAACCATCCAGCCCACGCCCAGAGACAAACGCATGCCGGTAAAAATATACGGTAGCGCGGACGGCAGAATAATTCTTCTGACCTGGGTCAACCAGTCCAGCCGGAGAACTTTCCCAACATTGACCAGATCCGGGTCTATGGATGAAACGCCGACCGCCGTATTGATCAAGGTCGGCCATAATGAACACAATGTTACCGTAATCGCCGAAGTCAGAAAGGATTTTTCAAACCAGGAATCCTCCGTGGTCACATACACGGCGCTGACCACCAGTGTAACGATCGGTAGCCAGGCCAGTGGAGATACCGGTTTAAATATCTGTATCAAAGGATTGAGAGCGGTGTTGAAGCTTCGACTCATTCCACAGATCATTCCGACCGGAACCGCAACCAGGGTGGCCAGTAAAAATCCGGCGAATACCGTATACAGACTGGTAACGATCTGGTCCAGATACGTCGGTTTGCCGGTATATGGTCGAATACTGATTCGGGCATCAGGGTTTTTCGCCAGTTTTTTCTCGTTTCGAACCTGCTGACGCTCAAAAAAAGCCTCTTCCTTTTTTCTTTCCGCTGTATGATCCTCCAGGAGTCCTACCGCCTCATCCCAGACATCGGCTGGTCCCGGAATGGCGCCCAGACTGGTCTGAATCCGAGCTGCGGACACATTCCATAACATCAGAAAAACCATAAAAGCAAGAATGGGAATCCCGGCCATTAACCATAGGGATTTGATCTGTTGCCGGGGATTGTCTCCGGAACACAATTTCACGATCGGAATAAACCAGGTCATTCCGGTAACATTTAAAGTTCTGATCACGCTGTTCATACTCTTGCACCTTCGGCAGTAACACAATTATGCGGGTCATTGCGGACTGTTGCGTTTTTTGTCTCCCCCGCCCCGGATTTTCCGGGGGGGGAATCTGTCCGCTTGTTGTCGATTAACTATCAGCCTTTTTTGACGGCGCCTCCGCTTACAGTATCCTTGCCTTTCAGCCCGATCGGAAACTTCTCCAGGTATTGGTTTGGCTTTTTGCCGTCATACACAATGTTGTCGATAAAATGGGTCTGTGGGTCACGAAAACCATCCTCGTCCACGCCCGGAAAATCGGCGGCTTTAGCCTTACCCTCGGCAATCAGTTCCTGAGCGGCTTTCATGTAGATATCAGGACGGTATACCTTTTTGGCGATCTCCATATACCATTCATCAGGTTTCTGTTCGGGGATCTGGCCCCAGCGACGCATCTGTGTCAAATACCAGATCGCATCACTGTAGTAGGGATAGGTTGCAAAATAGCGGAAAAACACATTGAAATCCGGCAACGGACGCTTGTCACCCTTTTCATATTCAAAGGTCCCCGTCATGCTGTTTGCGATGACATCGTAGTCCGCACCAACATATTGGCTCTGCGCGAGAATCTTCACGGCTTCCGGACGGTTCTTGTCGTTTTCCGCATCCAGCCACATCGCAGCCCGGATCAACGCCTTCACCACCGCAAGATGAGTGTTGGGATTCCTGTCAGCCCAGGCCTTACTGACACCGAATACTTTTTCCGGGTTATCTTTCCAGATTTCATAGTCTGTAATGACCGGCACACCGATACCCTTGAACACGGCCTGCTGGTTCCAGGGTTCGCCAACACAATACCCGTAGATGGTTCCCGCTTCCAGCGTTGCCGGCATCTGCGGCGGCGGCGTCACCGATAACAAGGTGTCTGCATCAATCTGTCCGCTGATATCGGCAGGAGGTGCATAGTAGCCGGGCTTGATACCGCCCGCAGCCAGCCAGTACCGCAGCTCGTAGTTATGCGTGGAAACCGGGAAGACCATTCCCAAATTGAATTTTTTACCCTCAGCCTTGTATTTTTCGACAACCGGTTTCAGGTAATCCCCCTTGATCGGATGCACGGGCTTTCCATTCTCGTGCGGTACATTCGGCTTCATCTGCTTCCAGATATCGTTCGACACAGTGATACCGTTTCCATTCAGGTCCATGCTGAATGCGGTGATCACATGAGCCTGCGTACCAAATCCTATGGTCGCACCCAGCGGCTGACCGGCGAGCATGTGCGCGCCATCGAGTTCGCCGTTAATCACCCGGTCCAGAAGCACCTTCCAGTTCGCCTGGGCCTCCAGATTGACAAACAGTCCTTCTTCCTCGAAATATCTTTTTTCATAGGCGACTGCGAGCGGCGCCATATCGGTCAGCTTGATAAAACCGAATTTCAGATCTTCCTTTTCCAGATTCTCCACCGCCTGTGCACCCGATACAAATATCATTGACATCAGCAGTACGGCACCCCCCAACAGATGGAGTAGTGTGTCTGCTCCTGATTTTCGCAGGCTTTCTGTTGTATATCTCATGTATCGCTCCAAAATAGTTTCAGTTTTTTAACTTGATTTTCGGTAAATTGACCCCTTTCACCGCATTGACAGCAGTATTACGCGGGTCGATGGATCAATAATCCATGGTCAGCTGAATCCAGAATTTCTGGGTGTCGGTCGCAAAATTGCGTGCCCAGTAGTTGGCGTACTTGAACATCACCTGGTAATGCTTTCCGAAGTTCTTTACCGCTATGGCATCGATTTCGTGCCCATAATCCACACCACCGACCGCAGAATCGAACTGGTGATAAATAGCGCCGAGTTTCACCCCATAAAACTTGGTCGAAATCACACCGTAGAGATCCTGGATCCCCTGCGGCGGCGTTACCAGAAACTGATCCGCCCAACCGTTGAACTTGTGGTTGGTACCCAGAGGGGTCTGCAACCCCACGTTGTTGTCTGAACCCAGTTGTTCCCAGCCGATTTTTCCGGTCACCTTGGAAAACCCCCAGCCCACCTCCGGAATCATCAACCCGCCTACAAAGTGCATATAATTGGCGTCATAGCGGGCCGGATTGGTCTTGAAATCCCTCTGATAGGCATATTCTCCTGTATACAGGGCCTTGAGATTGTCAAAAACACCGGTTTTTCCATTGAAACGGATCCCGTAACTCTGCGTGGAATTGCGTCTTGCCGCGGCTCCGCTACCGTTGTAGTCCAGGAGATAAGCGTAGGTGGTCAGCTTTCCGAACTCGGGCCACTTGTACGACAGGTTGAATATTCCCGAAGACATATTCACATCCTTCGCCAGTATATTGCGCACATTCCATATATAAGCACCCTGGAGTTCACTGTTACCGATACTTTTGTTCACCAGTGAAACCGAGTCGAAAGTCTGTTCCATCTGACGCCACACAACGTTGCCGATCCAGCGCACGTTGTCATACTTGATGCGCTGCCGCCCCACCTTGGCAACCGTATCCGGTATGCCAGCGTACGACAGCCAGCCCTGATTGATTTCCGCGGCCTGCGGGTCAGCGATGACCGGGTACTGGGTTTTACCATTCACCAGACTGTTGTATTGGTGCGCAAATACCGGAGTATTTCCCTCGAATTCCCCGTACGCCTGAAATCCGTAGAACTCAGGTGTCAAGTATCCAAGACGCAAGCGGATCGGGTCCCCATTGGCCACACCCCGTCCTTCCTGATCGACATTTTCATAACGCCATCGTACGTTGAACTTGATCTGTCCCCAATCCCCTTTGAGCGCATCTTCAACAGATTTCGTAATCGAATCCGCGTAGACCGGGTTGGCAAATAACCCCGCTATCAGACACGCCCCAGGTAGTCGAATTTGCATAGTATGTAGCTCCGTTTTGATGAATTCTTTTTAGGCAAAAAAAAACGCCGACCGCACAATACACCAGGGTATTGCACTGACGACGCCATTGTCTGCAATCCAGCCCTTCAGCGGACCCGATCACCTATATTCCAACCAAAAACCATCCTCGTACCGCAGAACTCGACCCCGGGACCATCGGCTGACTTTCGATCAACGCTCCACCGTTGGAACGCTTTCGGTTAGTAACTGCAAGTGTAATGCCAATTCCAGGACAACAATACGAAACAGCTAAAAGTACCTATAATCAAGTACATCCCTGCTATTCAGGGTGACTGCATAGCCAGTCTCGATCACGCCCAATTCGATGCTCGCACTAAACCGGAGCAGATTCCAGACAATTTCCCTTGTGCGGTGCATAATTAGCCAGTGAGTCGAACGAGAACTAATCAGCGTGAGAGGATTCTGTCCCCGTATTCTTCCGAGCAGAAACGGACTCGTTTAAAACCCGACTTGCGGGGACCACGCGCTAACCGACAGCGCAAGGACGAGAGAATGGCACCCCGATTGGGATCGTCTTACAGAAAAAACCGTGGACACCACACAGAAATGAGGTGGATTTTACTGGCTATTTCCGGGGCCGGGATCGCGCAGGGGTACAGTCCGCTTAAACACCGGCCCACCCTCCCGGCTGTCCACCGGATCCACACAAAATAGCCGGTCCGTTCGAACTGAAACCGGATGCCTGCGACCACACCGGCCAGACTGGGTTCAACCTGGCAACCGGTCAGAATCTGCAGGGATTCTGGGGTCAATGCGGTTCTGAAATCGGCCTCCCGGTCCGGATTGGCTACACTGAACATACGGTCGTACAGGCGCAGCCCTGACGAAACGGAATGCGCAGCCGAAACCCAGTGAATCACACCCTTTACCTTACGGTCTGAGGGATTTTTCCTCAGTGTATCCTCGTCAAGCGTGCAACGCAGCTATACGATTTCACCGTTCCTGTCGCAAACCAGTTCATCACGACGGATGACATACGCCTTCCGGAGTCTGATCTCACCGCCGGGAATCAGCCGCTTGAACTTTGGCGGTGGTGCTTCGGCAAAGTCGTCGCGCTCTATATAAAGAACCTTGGAGAAAGGCAACACCCGGGGTACCCCATCCGGATTTCTGTAGATAATTGGCAACCAGCAACTGCTCAACCCGATCATCCGAACAATTTTCAATAACGACCCGTAAGGAATTCAAAACCGCCATGGCTCGGGGAGCATTCTCGTTCAGGTCCGTACGAATGCAGTTTTCCAGTACCTCCATTTCGATCCATGCCTCTTTTTTAGTTACGCCGATCTAATCACAGAAATGGCGGATTGATTCGGGAGTAAACCCCGCACGCCGCAACCCACAAATGCTTGACAATGATACAGACATGGTGCAGGAAAAATGCCGCCTGCACTGACATAGCCCGTATTCCTTAACAAGTAACCCCAGGAAGACCGTATACCTACATGTTTTCACACTACATCCATATTTTGGCAAGTAAATTGCTATATTTTTGTTGAATCCGTCACCAAAAGGAGATTCATCATGATTCGCTTAATATCCTTCTCGTTTGCATTTCTGATCTACACAGCGGTTGCTGCGCTTTCGCAGACTTCTGTCTCGGAACAATTTGCACGCGGCTCCCGACCTCCGGCTGCCGTCTGTCCTACTGGAGCGGAATTCGACAATCATAACAAGCCCCGGACCAGGTCCACACTGTAGTCGCCTGTTCGACCGACCGCACCACGTATGATCGAGTTACTTAAATCCGTCGGTATATTCCCCGAAGACATCGGATTGGGCCACGTCGCACAACTGTTTGGCGGTTTCACAGCCCAGATAAACTCTCAGATGTCCGTCGTAGTCCTCGGAACCCTGTTCCTGCTGATCGCCGAATCTCGCTACCCGGCGATCAGCTACAGGCGTACGCAACGGATCCATTCCACACTGACCAATCTGGCTCTTTTCCTACTGAACAGTACCGCCCTGTCGTTTCTTACCATAACGGCGACCCTGGACTATGCAAGACTGGAGGGCATTTACCTGCCGGATGCAACAGGCCCGAGATCGCTTGCGGAATGGATTGGAATGGTGTTCATGATGGATTTCTTTCTGTACGCCTGGCATATTGCCAACCACCGGATCCCGCTGCTGTGGATGTTTCACAAAGTTCACCACTCCGACGAATGCGTGAATGTTTCCACCGCATTTCGCTTTCATGCCGGCGAGTTGGTTGTTACCGTCATCTATAAGGCGGGAATAGCGATATGGCTTGGCATTACTGAAGCCTTCTTACTGGTTTCTCAAACCGTGACCTTTGGTTTCGTGATGTTTCATCATGCGAATGTTTCAATTCGGCATGAACGGCTGATTTCTGCAGTATTCATTGTCCCCTCCCTGCATCGGACGCATCACTCCGCCTGCAGACGCCAGCACGACAAAAACTTCGGGAGTATTCTTTCAATATGGGATCGATTGTTCCAAACCCTCGAAACCGATCAACCGGACAAGATCGGACTCGATCATGTCAAACAGCTGAGCCTGTGGGAGACGCTGGTCTTCGGAATGCGCAATCACACTTCCGTTACCCCGAAAAATACCGGAGTCCAGCCCTCTGATTCCCCGAACAATTATCCTATTCATCCCATTGAAAATCACTTGATCGACCGGAAACAACTTCCCGCAATCGCATTAATTGACCTCTGCTCGGAACACTGTCTGGTAATTGCAAAATCACAGTCTAATCTGATCCGTGACAACCTGATTACCGGGATTCACAGCGAACACTTGAATCTCTGCTGGCAAATATCGGACAGAATTTTCAGAAACTGGGTGACGACAACAGCCTCTATGCCCTTACTTTTCCTCCACCCAATCTGGGATCAACCCGCCAACAGATTACCGTGGCAATCAGAATATCGTGATCAGGTCGATCGTCATTGCACCAGCAGACTCATGGTGCAACAACAGCACCTGTCTAAACAGGTCATTCGTGATTCTCAGTAGCCCCGACCGAACCACAACTTCAGAATGATTTAAAGCAAAATGGGCGTGGTCCCCCAGAAATAGCCTGGGGACAAATCTTTTCCATTCTTATTCAGTGATTTACGACCATAGTCAATTTTGGGGCGCCTGCCGTGCATATGCACTACTTTAAAGCGAAGGACGCCAGAAACATAATGAATATGCTCGAAATAACATTACCTTATAAATCTGGCATGTTATTTGCTTTTCCAGTTTAACGCCGAAGAGGACACACTTATGTCAAAAATAAAACTTAACCTGTTTTCATTTTCCGGGAATACTAAAATTCTTCATGCCACCTGGATCGCTTTTTTTATCAGTTTCGTGGTCTGGTTCAACCATGCGCCTTTGATGTTGGTGATTAAAGAGTCGATTGGTTTAACCCAGGGACAAGTGAAAACACTGCTGATCCTAAATGTTGCGTTGACGATACCCGCAAGAATTGTCATCGGCATGCTGGTCGACAAATTCGGACCCAAACGCACCTATTCAACGCTGTTAGCAACAGGCAGCATACCGTGCTTTCTGTTCGCAATGGCCGATAGCTTCGAACAGTTGGCACTGGCGCGGTTCTTACTGGGTTTTGTCGGAGCAGGATTCGTTATCGGCATTCGCATGATTGGCGAATGGTTTCCGGCAAAACAGGTCGGTATCGCCGAGGGAATTTACGGGGGATGGGGTAATTTTGGCTCCGCGGCCGCGGCGATGACCCTACCGACGCTGGCCCTTATTTATGGAGGTGAAGACGGTTGGCGGTATGCGATCGGTTCAACCGGTGTCATCGCACTGATTTATTCCATAATCTATTTCTTCAGTGTTTCCGATACGCCAAAGGGATCCACCTATTTCAAGCCCAAAAAGACCGGGGCGATGGAAGTCACCAGTCTCAATGACCTTTTCTTCTACGTATTGATGACCATCCCGATGTACGCCACCCTGACCCTGCTAATCTGGAAACTGTCACCCGCTGGCGTCGGGCTGCTTTCCTCGACAACGTCGATCATCCTGTACGTAGGAGTATGGACGCTGTTTATCTTCAATGTACACAAGATTATTCAAGTCAACGAAGAACACCTGCAAAAGCCCATCGATGAAATTCACCACTACAATTTCAAACAGGTCGCAATACTGGACCTGGCCTATCTGATAACCTTCGGCTCCGAACTCGCTGTCGTATCCATGCTGCCGTTGTTTTTCTACGAAACCTTTCATGATTCCCAGGGCGTTACCATGGTCCAGGCGGGGCTTCTCGCATCCGGCTTTGCATTCATGAATCTGGTCGCCCGACCGGGTGGCGGCTGGATCAGCGACCGGGCCGGACGCAAGAAATCACTGACTATTTTCATTCTGGGTCTGGCTGCCGGATATTTTCTGATGGCCCGGATCGGACCCGACTGGCCGCTATATGGTGCCGTTGCACTAACCATGCTTTGTTCCTTTTTTGTGCAGGCCGGAGAAGGCGCGGTATTCGCCATGGTTCCGCTGATCAAGCGCAGAATGACCGGACAGATCGCGGGCATGGTTGGTGCGTACGGCAATGTAGGAGCCGTATTGTTTCTGACTGTACTGTCCTTCGTTTCGCCGCAGATCTTTTTTATGGTGATCGGATCCGGTGCGTTCGTGGTCCTGGTGGCCGTACAGTTTATCGACGAACCCAGGGGACACATGGCGGAGGTACAACCGGACGGCACCGTGGAAATGATCGAAATCAGCTGACCTTCATGTTTTCAAAGGGAAGCATCTCAGGGATCTGCTTCCCCGGTTCCTGACATCGAATACACTGAAGATAAGACTAATCCTGTGCCTCACTCCCGAAAAACTGGCGTATCTGAACACCGGTTTCTGAAAGCCGGCCGGGAACACACTGGACACCCGGCATGCAGAGTCTGAAATATCTGCTGGTTGGAGAAAAACCGAACAGGCAGACCGACACCATCGAACAGGCGTTGCTTGAATCGGACTGCCAGACCATCGAATCAACCTTCGGATTTGCCGCTCTGGATGAAAAGGTTCTGCGCTTCCAGCCCGACGTATTGATTATTGTCGCGGCCCACGCAGCCCCGCAAACGCTGGAGGCGATCCGTATCATCCATGAGCACTTTCCGGTGCCCGTCATCATATTTGCCGAAGAACAGAAACACGACAGCAGTATCAGCAACATCATTAATGCGGGAGTCAGCGCTTACATCGTTGATGGATTACAGACCTCGAGAATTCGCACCATTGTGGAAATCGCAATTGCCCGTTTTCAACACAACCTTGCACTGAAAACCGAGCTCGAACAGACCCGGACCCGGCTCGAAGAGCGCAAGCTGGTCGACCGCGCAAAGGGTATCCTGATGAAAAAGAGGGATTTGAGCGAACAAGCGGCTTATCACACCCTGAGAAAGCTCGCGATGGACCGGAACACAACCCTGTCGGAAATGGCAAAGAATATCATTTCTCTCGCAGATATTCTGACCCCTTGACTGAATCCGAAGGCAGCCTTCTAACAGGAAATTGGCAGCGCAAAAAGCCAGGTCCGCGATGCGCATGCAGTAACCAATCATCTGAACTTCTGTATGATGGCAATGACACTGACCTGGATTTATGCAGATCGCATCAAGGTTGACCCGGAACGTCGCCATCTTGTGAAGGGTCGAACCAGCTTTGCTTTTTCAGATGTCCGGCGGCTCATCACCAACGCCGCTTTGTCGGAGGATTTTCTTGGGCTTTGGCCGGATCAACCCAAACCCCGGCAAAATTCTCTTGTCGTCCTGCTTTTACGCATGGTGGCTTGAGTGGGGACGATTTAATTTCCAGGAAACTACAGTTGTTAAATAAACTTGACCCGTTTTTACTGTTTCGTTTTTACTTTTCCAAGTAAAAACTTCTACAGACTCATTATTACAAGTCCATGGTACAGACGAAGTTTGCCGGTGGAGGCTCAATTGGGAGAATGGCACCTGACGAATTGACCCTCTGGTTGATTTCGGGGTAGCTTTCTATCATTGCCAGGAGAGCTTCGGTGTTTTGTTCACCTGGATCTTTGATTAAGTTTGAAACCTGGCGAACCAGTTTCCAACGCCAATAATCCTGTATTTCTGATTTTTTCATAATATTCCTCTATTAATG
>CAZGQY010000131.1:0-11958 GCA_964528035.1 uncultured Methylococcaceae bacterium
ACTTTGTGTCCGGATAAGTGTTGACACATCAATGGCTGCTATGGACTATGAGCAGACGGTCATGAGAGAGAATCTCGAGAGGCAACACATGACCCGGAGATTTCATCGAAAAATAGTTTTTTCGATCGATGCTAACCCCGTTGGTTATGCTTCAACGTCTTAATTACCTAGGTCGTGTGCCAATAGCTACTGTGTTTGGCTCCCGATAATAAAACTCTGGGTTATTTATAATTTTCTGCATTTCTATTGGATCCTGCAAGCGTTCCCAAAAATCCATTTCTATTCCTGGCAAGTTTAGGTTATTGGTGGTGGATCGAAATACTTTAAGGACATTGGTTATCCAAGCTTGTTTCACATCTGACAAGGGCGCCCAATGGTCTATATTGTATGTTTCTTGAGTGACATCTACAAAACCTGCCTTTTCGAGCCAGCGACGCAAGAGGTACGTACGCTGGAATCCTCTGGCGGTCAACGATAAAGGAACATCCAATTTGCTAATTCGATCAAACAGGTGTGCAAATAGAAAAACTGGTCCGGGATGTATACGATGATCTAGATCTACGTCTTTGATCGCGACAATTCCTCCTGGTTTAAGCACCCTAAAAAACTCTGCGAGTACGGAGTTCAATTCGTCATCAGACAAATATTGAGCAGTGTTAGCAAACCAAATTAAGTCCAGTGAAGTATTTTCGAAAGGTAAATTACGAATGTCCCCTTGCTGCAGTTTGATATACCCATCTTGAGGCTTATTTATCTGCCGTTCTAGTGCAATATCTACAAGATGTTGGGATAAATCGAGGCCAATAACATTACCATTCTCACCTACTAGCTCCCCAATCCACTCCAGAAAATGCCCGGGACCACATGCTGCATCCAGTACGCTCCAACCACGCTGTATGCCAATTTTGTTAAGCATAGCTCGATACTCGGAAACGCATGCTTCAAAATGGATGTCCAACCACTCGACATCTACCATTGCGATTCCGGTAGTAGGGTCTAAACCGAGAATTCTATTTTCATCATCATTCATTATTACTATTTTGCCCTAGCCAGAAAGTAGTATAGTGTATAACGCTGTATATGCATTGAACGAGTTTAGTTATATGTGTGAGAAAACCACTCCCCCGCCTGACAACAATAAAGTTACTAATCTAATGGACGAATACAAGGAGCATTGCGCCTTCGTGAGGCATAATGATACTCGAGTCTTGGTAATATTTGGCGTTGGACTCTTGATTTTCATAAAAATTTTCGAGAGTTTGATAGCGGTTGACAAAATAAGCGCCTTTTTTGTGCTTGCAGCCATGATCTTATCATTGAGTTTCATTATAAATAAGTACAACAAATACGATCAACATCACATAAATCGAATAAGCAAGATTGAAGACGATTTGGGTATCCCGCATTCATTTAGTACTACTAGTTCATCCGAGATGAAAAAAACTCAATCTATGTTCCCTTGGATTGCTATCGCTATTGTTGTAATTTCAGCCTTCGCTCATTATTCGGCAGATAAATCATCGATCCGCAAAGATGAGGTTAATTCCCATATTTTGGAGCGTTTGGACAAAATAGAAAATCATCTTGAAATGAAAAAAGCAGCCAAGTAACTGTCGAAAAGGAAGTGGCAACTGAACCAACGTAGGCAGTCTCGATAGATTCGTCTGTCGGGATATATTTTTGACCACCTGGCTCAGCAAATATTGGAGTAGTAGTAACAAATTTATGTTTCGACGAACGGCTATTCTTGGCACATTACCGCAGTTCAACCTTTCATTTTTGGGTTGTTCTTAATGCCCGCTTTTGAGCAACTTCTGCCATTCGCTGAAAACTAACAACCAGCGGGTTAGGATTAACTCCAGACAGTCACGGGAAAGAATCGCGACAGACAACACCCGACCCTAACCGGATAGTCGACAACCTAAAGTCGAACGAGTAGCATCGAACCACGGCAAGCAAATACATAAAAATAGAGTGTGTCAAAAGGGAGCCCTTTTGACACAAAAACTGTGCCTTCGTAAGTGGTTGAAAAATAGAGCTCCCAAAACTACCAAAAGGGTGTGTCAATCTAATTACCAATCAAACTTCGCTATACGTGGGTATCGAGAGCGACTATTAAGAAATCGTGAGGCTGTAGAATCTGAATGTTTCTATAGGGGTGCAGAGGGAGAAGATGTTTTTTATCACCAGTGATGAGGTAGTCCGCGTCACATTCTACGGCAACTTCTAAAAACTTGTTATCGTCTGGGTCTGGTGAATCTGCGATTTTTTCTTGAGGCATGCAAAATATCGAGTTTTCATTGTCGTATATTTTATTAACAAACGCCTGCCTGGTATCCATCGGACTATATGGATCAAATTTACTCCGCATTATTCGGCTTGATAGCTCAAGTAAGGTACCTTCAGAAAAATACACCTCGCAATAATCTAGGCACCAATTGACTGCTTTGCGAGTGGTTGACGAGCTGGAAAGGGATGCGCTGATAAAAACATTCGTATCGATAACAACGCGCATTATTTTTGCTGAAAGAAATCTTCATCGAAGAGTGCGTCTATTTCATCATCATCACATTCGAGAAGGGCTCGAAGCTCTGTCCGTGTTGGTCTTGGTCTTTTGTCTGATTCTTCAGCGATGACTGTTAAAGCATCACGAATTTCTCGCTGTGCTTTTTTGCGTCGATTTGCGATGACTTCTTCAAATTCTTCTTTGTTGATCACACCTGCAACAATGCGACCATTTCGAGTGATTTGTATCGGTTGCCGCTGTACCTCATCTAACATTTCGCCAAAGTTATTTTTGGCTTCTTTAGCGGCATAGGTTTTCATTTTCATTTCATAGAAAAAAGAGATAGCTACAGAGTAGCTCTTATAGCTCCTTTATGCAATAGGAATTCAATTGGCTCTGTTAAAAATCCCTTTGTGGACAGGCGGTAGCAGGGTTTAATCGTGCAGTGAAACAACCTACTGAATTGCCGCCTGTTTCACAGCCCAGTCATAAACCTGGTCAAACTTACTTTGCGGTGGATGGGGTGGATCCAACAAAGGTCGCAAGCGGTTCTCATGATCGAAAAAATATCCGTTTTTTGGAAACAATCTGGGCCGGCGAGGGGATTTTACAATCGCTCGTCCGTCAATTTTTTTCTCCCACAGAAACTGCGCGGCCTGTCTTATCTGGCTCAAAATCTCCCGGTTCTTACCTTGAGCTTGGTAAAGATCCAATGATCGAAGGTCCAGTGGCCAAAGGCGAATGCCTGCTTGCTCGCCTTCTTTGCTTACGAATGTCGCCAGACTATGACCCTTCGGATGAAATGCGATCCGCCAATTACCGGGTAATCTATGGAATTGTTCACCGCTTGCGACATCCCAGAGAATGACATATCCCTTGTCTGTGTCGGCGGCTAATATACGGCCGTCGGGGCTAAAGCGAATCGTCCCTCTTTGGTACCGTTCGGCTTTCAAGGTATGGATAAGCTTTCCGTTTTTAACGTTCCAGAGTAGCAAGGTACCTTCTCCGCTATTCGCGGCGATAATGTGGCCATCCGGACTATAGGCAATGGGAGATGTGCCATTCAAGGTTCGCAGAAGCTTTGCTGATTCGACATCCCACAACCCAAGCTTAGTGTTGCTAGTGGAGGAGCTGGTAGTTGCAAGTGTGCTGCCATTAGGAGCGAAAGCAAAACTTCCTCCGGCAAACTTTTTGTTCTTTATTTCAGATCGAAGTTCCCCTGTACCAGGATCCCAAAGGCGAACTGTGTATGGTGAGGCAGAAGCGAGAAAATCTCCATCTTGGCTGAATGCCAGAGCCCGGATTTTCCTTTTGTGACCCGGCAGTACATGCAACATCTTACCTGTCGTTGTGTTCCAAAGAACGATGTTCTTATCGTCCGGCCCAATCGAGGCAAGAAGGCTGCCGTCAGCATTGAAAGCAAGGGCCTTTGTGGCTCCTGCCGATCTATTAGAATTGTAACCTCGCAAATCATGGATTAATTTTCCCGAATCGAGGTTCCAGAGCTGCACCGTCCGCCCATGTGACGATGTGATCAAATTGTTGCCCTTAGACCCGATCATCGCATCGCGCACAAACGATTCATGTTTGGGTGATTGATAAAGATGCTGTCGGTTTTGCAGATCCCAAACATGCACCGTCCGGTCATCAGAACGTGCGGTCAGTTGGCGGTTATCGGGACTAAAACTGATTGGTGTTATCTCCTTTTTTTCGTCACTCTCCGTGCCCTTCAGTTCCAGGATTAAATCACCGGTCGATGAATCGAAAATTTGCAGGCTGTTGGGCTTTTTTCCCTTCGAAGCAATTAGCTTCCCATTGCTGCTGATAATGAATTTTGAACCCGTTACTGAGTTCAGGGTTCGAACTAGACGACCGCTCTCAACGTCCAAAACTTGTGGTGAGTAGGTACCGACAACGAGCAAGGAGCTGTTCGCGATAAATTTGAGGCTTGGAAATAATGCACCATATCCATATTTAGTTTCGAAATCATGGATGCGGCTCCCACTGCGAATGTCCCAGTAAATCAGGTGAGTCTTACGGGCGACTCCGGTAAGCGATGCTAACCCCTTCCCATTCGGATTGAACGCGGCAGAGGAGACTCTGTCTTCGTGTGTGAATTCATGGATCATACGAGCACTTTTTAGGTCCCATAGTTGAACTGTTTTGCCGCCCACCAAGGCGAGGTTTTGTCCGTCTGGGCTAAAAATAATACGCCCGCTTCTGCTACTTTGGAGACGGTGAGTGAGTGTACCGTCACGGATGTTCCACAATTGCAGCATTCCGTCGCTAGAGCTGGAGGCGATGGTCTTGCCGTCTGGGCTGAAAGCGTAAGACTTAATTTCGCCGTTATGCTCGTCCAGACGCCGCACCAGCTTCCCGCTTTGTAGGTTCCAAATCAGCAAGCTGTCTACGGTTGATCCCAGTGTCGCGAGCAATCGGCTATCCGGGCTCACTGCCATTGTCCTGGCGGCGGGGTCGGAGCCCCAGCCATTGGCCCTTAAACTGTATTTCATATTGCCGGTGGCAACATCCCAGACGTTGACCGCAATATCATTCGACCCAAACGCCAAGTGACGTCCGTTTGGGCTAAAACTCACACTATCGGGGTATTCCCCTTTCACCGGAAAGCTGTGTATCGGATGGCCGGTATCGGCGTTTAAAAGCCGGACATTCTCATGGAAGCTCCATGTAGCGAGCATATGACCGTCCGGGCTGAAGGCGAAATAGAAGGCGAAACCGTCCGGGTTCTCGGTTCGATCGAGCGACGTGACTGGCGCACCGGTTTCGGCACTCAATAACCGTACCGTCCTGTCCCTACATCCTACTGCTAGCATCCGACCATCCGTACTGAGTGCCGTAGTAGTAGGTCGAGTACAACCCAGATCGATTATCTGAGGCAATTCGTCATCGCGAAGATTCCATACCTTCATTTTTTTATAGATCCTGGCGAACACTCTATTACCGCTTGGGCTGAACGCGATACTATCGACGCTATCATCAACACCATCAAAGCGACGGATCGGTTCTCCCGTTTCGGCTGCCCAAAAACGCATGCTAGGATCGTCATCACTTTGCGAATGGATATAATTGGCACTTCCCGAGGCGAGAATTTGCCCGTCTGGGCTGAATGCGAGGCTTTTCACCGCGTCATTGTGGCCTTCAATGACGCGGATGAGTCGGCCTGTGTCTGCGTTCCAAACACGGATTGTATTGTCCTCGGAACCAGAGGCCAGCATCCGGCCATCGGGTTTGTAGGTAATGGTATATACGCCCCCCGTGTGGCCGTCCAGAGTTTGCATTAGAGCGCCATTTTTGACATTCCAGAGACGTACTTTATGGTCTTTTCCAGCGGTGGCCAGCGTGTTGCCTTTCGGACTGAAGGCAACAGCCCATACGCCGCCGTCATGTCCCGATATGCTGCGGATCAGTTCGCCATTATCGGAGTTCCACAAACACACCGCCCCGTCATAATGAGCTGAGGCCAGTTGTTTACCATCCGGACTAAAACGGATTTCATCGACGCCACTTTGTTGATTTTTGTCTTTGAGGATACTCGTCAATCGACCGCTTGCGGTCTCCCACAAACGAATAGTCCGGTCGCCCGAAGCGGAAGCAATTAGACGGCCATCAGGACTAAAGATCACGCTATTAATCCTGCCCCAATGGCCATAACCCGGCTGAATGGGAGAAAGATTGTGTCCATCCCATAATCGCAGGGTACTGTCGCTTGAACTCGTGGCGATTAAAGAGTCGGTTGGGCTAAAGGCAACGCTGCTTAACACGTAACGCCCGCTATCCGCATTCGTTGAGGTGGATTTCAACAGTTTTCCGCTATTGATATCCCAGAGGTTCAACTGGCCGTTAGATTGCCCTGAGACCAATTTTTTCCCGTTTGGGCTGAAGGCGGCGTCAACCACATATTTTTCGTGCTTAAAAGTATGGGTAACTGTGCCGGTTCGATAATCCAATAGGGGCATTTCAGTGTGACCTGTTAGAATAAGTTGGCGCTTTGTCGGGCTGAAAGCAAGGTTCAGACTAGAGTATTCCCGCTGAAAGCTGAGTTCCTTTTGTGTGCCTTCCATATCCAAAATCCGGACCAAATTCCGAGAATCTGCTTTTGCCAGCATCTTTCCATCGCGGCTAACTGCAATTCTGTTACCTGAACCATAGTTATGGATGGCTTCCTTAAACCCGAAGCCCTGAAAATCAAATAATTGCACACCGTTTTGGGTTGAAGCAGTCAAAATCTTTTTACCGTCCAGACTAAATACGATATCCCTGAAATCATTGTCGGAAGCCTTACTTCTCAGTTCACTCAGAGATCTTCCGCTAGAGACCTCCCAAATTCCGATTCGGTTGTCTCTAGCGGCGGAAGCCAGTATTTGATTATCCGGACTGAAGACAAGTTTGTTAATCTGCTTGTTATGCGAGAGCATTTCGTGTTTCAGAATCCCACTGTGAGTGTCCCAGAGTTGCACCGAGAATTTTCCAGCGAGGCCAGATATATGCCCTGTGGGCGATCCCATCCCCGATGCCAATAAGCGACCGTCAGGACTGAAGGCAATACTGCGGATGCCGGTGTCAAAGCGGCCTAGGTTCAAAGCCGGAGAACGCCAGTATTCGGAAAAAGCATCGCGAGTCAGATTGGGATCCAGTAAGCGACCAATCGTGCCAGTAGCAAGGGCTGTTTGGTTTGCTGGCAGATCCTGTAGTGCGGCCTCCACGGCATAGAGCCAAGCGTCTTGATAGAGGTTTAGGTGACCACTACTCTCTGCCTCTTCGATCGCGGCCAATGCCTTCTCTTCATAGAATTTCGCCAAGTGGTAATTGGCCTCCAAGGTTTTTCGCTCCGCTTCTAAACGCGCAGAATCCGCAACATTCCGTTGTTGTATCGAGACGATCAAGGCAGTAACCAATACCAGGAAGCCAGCCGCAATGAACAGGAGAAAACGTTGTTTACGCCGATATTCGTGGGCAATGGATCGTTGCACATAGGGCTGGATATCGGCAATCGGGACTTTATCCGCCTCAATCAACAAGCCTCGGCCTTCCTCTAACTCCCGGCCTTTAGACAATAGCCGATCGTTCGGTTCGCCATCCTCCTGCCAGGCTTGCATCCGTTCGCGAATCCGCTCGCGTGTGCGCAGGATATCCCGATTGGTTGCGATCCATCCGTGCAAGCGTTCCCAGCGGTGTAAAAGCGTTTCGTGCACGATTTCCGCATGGCGAATACCTTCTTCGTTGCTGGACAAGGTGATCAAGCGAAGACCGGGTATGGAAGCCATAAGGTTTAACGGCATCCCGGATAGCTTCTGTAATACTCGCTCGATACAGGAGGGGTCGTCACCCGTGGCGATCAATTCATCAATTCGAATCTGTCTGCGCGTGTCGGGCGTTCCTTCCCTGATCTGCACCATGGCCAACAGGGTGTACCGGGTCAGATCCTGCTCGGATTCGGTCATTGCGTTGAACAAAGTTTCAGCCTGTTCGCGTAAGGCTCCGCCAACCCCGCCGAGCTTCCTCAAGGTTTCCACAGGTGGCACGCCTTGCATAAGCTGGCTCCAGATGGCATTGAGGGCTGCTTGTAGCAAAGGCAGGGCACCGTCCCGATTCAGGGTTTGTTCCACCAAACATTCGACAAGGTTGTTGTCGAGTGGATGGCCGGCGCGAATGGCTGGTTGCGCGATGGCCTGGCGCAGCCCTTCTTCCGTGGGCGGCCCAACCAGAGATTTTTGCTCAGCACAGAGTGTCGCCAAAGTCGTATGCGAGTGGGTTAGGTGGTCAAAAAAGTCAGTGCGTAAGGTGATAATTACCGCGATTCTGCCTTCGCGGTCACTAGCTGCCTCCAGCAGGTTCGCGACAAAAATGTCTGCTTCGCTACGCCCAGATTTTCGATCGGAGTTTTGTTGGGTCAGCATGAAGATCTCTTCAAACTGGTCAATCACCAGCAGTTGCCGCCGAACCCTCTGCATCGGAACCTCGGCAACCAACTCATCAGAAATCCGAACCAAGCCGTCGTACTGCCCATTGCTCGATTCATTAAGAAGGGTTTCGTAGCCCTTGATCCGTACCGCCCGTCGCCCATCGTCCGGAGTCAGGCGTGCCAGTTGTGAGGCTAATTGGCGCAGCGGACGGTTGCGCGGCGAGAACACCAGCACCTCGAGCGCTCCCCAGCCGGCATCCATAAATGCTTGTCGAATACGAGGCACTAAGCCAGCTTGTACTAAAGAGGACTTACCGCTCCCCGAGGGGCCGAGTACCGGTAGGATACGTATCGGCACCGGATCTTCAGTCGTATCCTCCAATAGAGCTAGAAATTGCTGGACAAACTTCTCGGTTTCAGTCTCTCGCCCAAAAAACCCTGCTGCGTCGGCTTCGGTGAAGGCAGCCAACCCTGGGTAGGGGTTCGGGATTTCCTGTGAGGCTGGGAAGATAAGAGGCGCTTGCACGATTTGGGGCAACAGACTCTGGGCGAAGAGTGGTGCGGGGTCTTCGATTTGGTGTTCGCGTAAAAATTCCAGTACAACATCAGCAGCCACCGCTTGCGACCAACTGTTTGCATCGCCGCCAAGTGCATTGATACCCACGCCATATGGCTGCTGACGGTCAAACACCAATAGTGGCCCCCCGCTAAAACCTTTGCTGAGACCTTCCGATACATAGAGCTTAGCCAATTTGTCATCGCCCTGTGCGGTAAAGCGGGTCTTTTTGATGACGAGTTGGGTGCGGACGTATTCCAGCGCCTGGCCTCGATCACTCGCTGGAAAACCCACTGGCCAAAGGCTACAGGCGTGCAGAGATTCCAACACTGCCGGTGTCAGATTATGTAGAAAAGATAATGGGGCAATACCTGGGAGAGGCTCACTGAGAGTAAGCAATGCCAAGTCGCTATGACTGTGGATAAATGGTTCACCCGCCAATGGGATACACGCACTGCTGACAGATTCGACTGCCAGTTGGAGACCAACTAAGGGTTCGACCCGCGTCCCGCCCGGTACTGCAATATGTAGTTCAACCACATGACGGCAAGTCAGTACCCGGTTGGGACCAACTAATACGCCGCTGCCAAGAAACTCAAGTTCGGCTTCCATATCCCTAACCCGAAGAACGCGTACGACAAAGTCTAGCTGTTTATTCATAGTGTATGAGATTAAGTTCCCTGGTTATGAAAATCAAATAATCGAGAATTAGTTACCAAAAATGAGGAAGGCGCAGCAGATAATGTGGCTGTTGGTTCAAAATTCCTCGGCGAAGTTATTTCTGGTTTTAGTAAACAACGTTTGAGGACAGTGCAGCACATGATGAGGTTAGCACCTCGATAAGTAACCTTTAATCCATTAAATTGAGGAAATAAAATGTATCAAACTAAACTAAACCATTTAGATGGTGAAAATTCAAGTCAAGCAGATGTACTGTCTTTATCTCCCACAAAACGTTTGCCTGTAATTACAGCGATCTTGCTTGCAAGCCTTATGTCTGTCGCTAGTATTGCTCCGGCTGAAAGTGCCGAACCTTCACAGACCGATAAAGTTACTACAACCCGTAACGGTGACCCTTTAGAAGATATTAAGGTATGTACTGGATCTGGAGCATGTCCTAAAGTAAAAAAGATTGTCATACAGACAGGTTCATCTTCCGAATCCAAGGGAAAACATGTAGCGAAAGCCCTACGACTTAAGTAAGGCGTATAAATAGCCGAATAATCTTAAGCATACGATGTCCCGCACTTGAGTGCGGGACACTTTGATATTGAAAATATAATCTCAACGACTCTCATGTTTTAAACGATCTGAAAATCTGATTGATATTAGCTTTTTCGAGGAGCGGAGAGATGCAAGATTTCAACTGATGGTATTATCGTGAGTCGTACTCGTCAAAAAGTTCATAGGAGGTAAAGAATGGGCTATGTATCAATGGAGATGTTGTTTGCTATGGATCAACGAATTCCGCAGGATCCCGAGGAAATATCCGGTTTCCAAAGGGTTGTCGAGTTATCGGCAATGCGCGTAGCGCCTAAGTCCGGTAGCGATGACTTGGTCTATGTGGGTGAGCAGGGTCCAATTGGCATCGATCTCAGCTGTTCGCGAGAGATACAGGATGCGCATAACCACAGTTTTCGATGGTGGCGATTCGAAATCTATAGCGAAAGGAAGGGTTGTCCGATTAGAAAAGGAGAGAGTCTGGTGATGGTCGACTATCCGTATGCAAAACTGCATACACATTCAGCGTCCTTTAAAAAAGGTTTTGTCAATAACCGTCCGGATCCCTCAACAGAGACCTTCGCATCATTAGACGCCGCTATTACCTGGGTTGATACTCTGAAACGCGATTATTTCTATACCAAGTCAGGTGTACTTGCTGCAATTTCTAAACCCGGAGGTATGCTCGATCCCGCACAGGCGCGAAATTACCCATTACATAAGTCCAGGCTGGTCATCGGAGTTTGCGAGGATTTAGCTTCATTTGAAGTCGCCTTGCTGAAATCCGTGGATGTAGAACGCCTGTTAAGGCAGACCGAAGGACCGATTAAGCTTGGCCCTAAGGCCGAATATCCGCAACCGATTCGATTACCACAGGCAGTTGTTGATGACAGCTACGCTTTGATGTGTATCTCTATTCGTCAGGCGCTGGCGGGACCTGAAAATGACAGTGTGGCGTGGATCGGGCGACCAGTATTTGACAAAATCAATCAACTATACCGGGACCATTTGTTTAACAGCTGGCGTCGGTATGAAAATGAACAGCGCCACCTTTCGCATGCGAAGAACCACTTCTCATAGGCAAGCTACTTAGAATTTGGTCAACGACAGTTTGGGTGCGCGGGCTTTTGATAGTATGGTGCGCACCCAAACCGAGATCAATGCAGCAATAATTGGAATCAGAGTTGAAATGGCTCTAATGTAATGAACCATCCCTACCCACTCAGCTGACAACGTGCTTTGCAATAGCTTAGTATTCAAGTTGAGTGCCTTCAAATTTGGATGGGAGATTGACATGAAACTTAGCGTAGTCGGTATCGATATTGCCAAAAATGTTTTCCAGTTACACGGTGTTGATAATACGGGTAAGGCGGTTCTAAGGAAGCGCATGACCCGTGACAAACTCGGCGCCTATATTGCCAATCTATCGCAATGCACGATTGTAATGGAATCGTGTGGTGGGGCCAATTACTGGGCGAGAGTTTTCGAGAGAAGCGGTCATCTCGTGAAACTAATCAGTCCGCAGTTCGTAAAGCCTTTTGTCAAGACAAACAAAAACGATGCGAATGACGCTGAGGCGATCGTGGAAGCGGCGGGGGCAGCTCGTCCGGCAGGCGGACGTGGCGGTGCTCCAGATCTTGTGGAAGGGGCAGGTCTTGGTGCAGACCTCGCAGACGACGGAGCCCGAGGGCAAGCGCACCGAGGCTCTCGGGCTCCCCTACCAACTCGGCTCGCCCACAAGACCGCTCAAGG
>CAZGQY010000132.1:0-11940 GCA_964528035.1 uncultured Methylococcaceae bacterium
TGCTTTCCTTCCGGTCGATACCATAGCCTTGTGTCGAGGCATACTCGACCAAATTGATCTCGGCTTTAAACCGATTAAGCTCCACATTCGCCATATTATCTTTTTTCCTTACTGGCCAATTTGGAGATTTATACCACAAGGTAAGCCTGGCTTAATATCTCGGATCGAAGACTATCCACCAATAAAATGGTTATGAGCGTAGCGAATTCCTTTTAGGGCGCAGGGAAGCGCCCGCAAGGCCGCGTAGCGGGGCGACTACAGGGAGGTAGGAGGGTAGGTGATTAGTTACCCACAAAAGCGTGAGTTATCCACAGGCGCTCTGTGTGTGTTAATTATGTGTTAAATATAGTGTTAAGGGTTATCCACAAGGCGATAAGATAATGAAAACATGAAGAAAAAACATGTAAATCGCCATAATCGGTGGGTGATACCCCGATAAATGGTGGGTGATACCCCGATAAATGGTGGGTGATACCCCGATACTACCTTGTGGGTGGGTGATACCCCGATACTTGACTCTTGGTGGGTAAACCCCCGATACTATTTGCATGGTGTCTGATACCCCGAAAGATGATTCTCTTCTCCCCGTTCGCCATCCACAATGCGATCTTTTTATTTGTGATGTGGCAGATGCCATTCTCAAGGACGATATGGCATCTATGGAGCATCCGTTTTTTTCCCTGTCTAAAAGGCCAGATACCAATGTTCGACGCTACGAGAACAATAATAAATGGCTTGAAGTAGTACCAAGTGTCAAGGGCCTAGCAACGATTTACGATAAGGACATTCTGATTTATTGCATTAGCCAAATTATTGCAAAAATGAAGGAGGGTGTAGAGCCATCCCGGTATGTACAAATTATCTCAAAAGAATTACTGGTATTTATAAATCGAAATACCGGCGGAAAAGACTATGAAGCCCTTAGGGATGCTCTTGATAGGCTTGACGGTACACGCATACGAACAAACGTTAAAACGGGCGATGTAGAAGATCACAAAGGTTTTGGTCTGATCGATTCCTACGAAATAAAACGTTCCCAGAAAACAGGACGAATCGCAGAAATGAACATTGTGCTTTCGGAATGGGTCTTTAACGCAATAAAAGCGCATGAAGTCCTTACACTCCATAAGGATTATTTCCGCCTGCGGAAACCGATAGAACGACGTGTCTATGAAATCGCCAGAAAACATTGTGGTAAACAAGCCAAATGGTCAATAGGGCTTGCCTTGTTAAAAAAGAAATGTGGCTCTCGATCCTCAATCAAGGAATTCCGCCGGGCAATCAAAGGATTGGTTAAAGGAGACTATCTCCCAGACTATGAAGTAGATTTTGATGAGGAAAAAGACCAGGTGGTATTTAGGAGCCGTGGCTCCATCCTCGAAAAAACAAGGAAGCCCAAATATCCTGTATTAGACCCGGAAACCTTCAATGATGCCAGGGTTGTCGCACCGAGTTATGATGTCTATTTCCTTGAGCAGGAATGGCTAGATTGGTGGATACAAAGTGGAGAACCTGACTTGAGAAGTCCAGATAAAGCGTTCATCGCATTCTGTAGAAATCGTTATGAACGAAACCCAACTCCATAAAACGAATTAATTAAATAACGATTTAACGTTTTCGTTAAATCGTTATTTCTCCCCGCGATGTTCCTTAACCAGCTCAAAACCTTCACGAAGGAGATCAAGCATGCTAATGGCATGTAGTGCGGCAAAGGCTTTAAATTCCCTGTGAAATTCTGGATCAACCTTAAAGTTAAGAGGCTTTAATACCCCACTCTCTTGTCGCTTAAGATTATGAACAACCGCAATTGGAGAAGGGGCATTGCCCTTAGAATTAGTTTCCGAAATAGTTTTTGCAGGCGGCGGAGGTGGTTTAGACATAAGGAATACTCCTGTTTTTTAAGTTGGTAACCGATCCATGATGCATTGGGCTACACCATCAGCTTTTTTCTTTAGCGTGGGGAAAGAGCATTCCGACAATGCTTTACCTTCGTCTGTAGCGCGGCGGTAAGCCGTTCGCTCAGGTAAATACATATCCAAGGAAGAATACCCGGCCTGAGTAATATAAGACTGGCTTTCTTTTAACTCAGCCTCACTTTCACCAACCCGGCAAAAAGCAAAAACAATTTTTTCTTTCGAAATCCCATTCCCTATCAGTTCATGAGACAGCAAAACAGCCGGTTCCATATCGTCAACAGATAACCCGGTTGGAAGAACAACCAAATCGCTTGCTTGCGCAATCGAGAGCGTTCCGGAATTAGAATGTGCGGGTCCATCAAAAATAAAGAGGTCATAGTGCTCAGAGAAAGGTAAGGCTTTCTCTACAGAACGAAAACGTTCAACAGCAATATCGGGTTCTATTTTTGAATTTAACCGCCGATTATGCCATTTAAAGGATGTCCCCTGCCCCGGATCAAGATCGGCAATTTTCACGTTCCATCCATTAACGGCATATTCGCGAGCTACCAAACGGGCAAGTGTACTTTTGCCAACCCCCCCTTTTTGAGACACAAAACCGATGATATACGACATGAAAAACTCCTTATCGTTAATTCGTCTTTTAACGATATCACGATATAACGAAATAGTTAATTCCTTTTTTCGTTATTTAACGTTTTATTGATTTATTTATTTCGTTATTTTTACGGCACTGGTTAATAGCAACCTGTCTAAAACCCGCTCACAGGGGCAGGCCAGGACCAGTTTCCCGGTCATGCTGGTTGTGTCGTTGCTGTGGTTTGATCGCAGCCGAAACCTCCGGCGGTCCTTGCGCCTGCTGGATAAAGTTCGAACGGATGGCCGGTCGATTGTCGTTGGATGTCGGCGGAGCAGGGGAGGCCTGCGCCATAAACGCGGCAATATTTCGGGAGTTGCGAGTCTGCCTGGACGGGAAGGGCAATTGTAACTCTTCTCCGTCCCCGTTGCCGCTGCGGCTCTGTTGAGTGCTTTTCTGCGGGGCGGCTTGGGCGTTGTAGTGATCGCTGATTGGGGCCGGTTTGTGGCCCTTCCTTGCCATCTCTGCACGCTGTGATTTGTAAAGTAACGCTCGTTTCTCTGCCTTGCCCTCATCGAGTAATTCTTCGCGGTCCAAACGGGCAATGCTTGCCAGAGGCAAGGTTTCGGGGTCTAAATCGGCTAGATGCTCACGCAGGGCCGCCACCCAGATATTTTTGCCGTTCTCGCCCTCAATATGCTTGGCGATATTGACGATCTTGCCATACGGGTCAATGACCACATAACGGCACACCCGCCCGTCTTTGCGTTTTCGCTCGCCACGGGCCAGTACATAACCCTTATCAGCCAGGGCCGCCGCAAAGCTTTGGCCGTTATCGGTCTGGTTCCAGGCCTCCTGAATGTTGAGATCGCGGGCACGGACCATGCGGCCTTTGGCAGCGGCGGGGTTTTGTTGGCGCAAGGTCGCCAGTTCTTCCAAACGGGCGCGATTCTTCTCGCGCTGCTTGCATTGAATACCATGCTGGCGCTCGTAATCACTTGCGCGGCGTGATAATTTCCGATAATTACGGCCCATCTTTAAAGCAATCCCGGTGACGGGATGAACCCGATTAATGACCACGTGAAGGTGTTTATGGGTCTGGTCATTATGCACAATGATATAGGCCTGATACTCTCCCGCACCCAGAGCTTTAATCGTCTCGTCTGCTTCTTGCACCATCTCTTCCACAGTGGGATCGTCGCCAATGCGCCACGAAAGCGAATAATGAATCACGAAGCTTTTAAGTTTACGGCCCCGCAAATCGGTGCCGTAAGCCTTTTTGATCGCTTTTTGGTTCCGGGCGGTATGAGCCATGATCCGCGAAGCCACTGCGGTATCATCCGTTATCACATTACGGGTCGCCGTATATTCCACGCGATCTGATTTCATACCCATTTTCGGGTCGCGGAATAAATAGTCATGGCGATTTTTGAAGCTTGTGCCAGGGGTGGCAAACCTCACAATCATAGGGACTTACTCAGTTACTCTTCGATGAAGTTCGCAACTTTTTCTAAAAGGGCACGGTGCTCATCAATAGCGACCGTTAATTTCGGAGGAGGAGGGTGCCCGGTCGCGTGATATTTTTTTAAAAACTGCATCAGATTGACGCCGCTTTTATTCATCTCATAGACCATCTGGGAATCAAACAAACTGGTTTCAGTACTTTCCCTGATGGTAATTTCGCCATCACGGCAGGCAGAAAGCGCATATTCGGAAAAGCTGATCCCGGCTTTTTCTGCCTGATCTATAAAATACTGCCGCTCGGATGGCGTGCTACGAAACTGGTTGATGACGGACAGGTTTTCTTTTTTAGGATTTTTGGTTGGCATTAGAACACACTCTCTTAACTCTCATTTGGTGCACCAGAACAGGGTCACCGGGGGGGATGCATAGGGGGGCGGAGCGCCCCCTTGCCAAGATGCATTTGTAGTGCAAAACCGAGGAACGAGGATTTTGTAATACAAATGCCTATCTTGTCAGATACCGACTTTCATCAGCGCATGCAGATTCTCACAACGCAGTGCCACGGGCTACAGGCCGCCAACACCTATCCACAACTTTGATGCATGATCCGGTCATGAACCGTCATGGCACAGGAGCAGCCAACCGGCCCAAAGGGCCGGGATGGTGTGCGCTGATGCGCACGCTTTTTTTAAGACGGGCGGTAAGGAAAGAAGTATTTACATATGTTGTGCTGGGAGGGGATTTCCCCAATTTCAGGGGATAAGACTGTGAAGGGCTGACGTGCAAGCTCGTAGCGCCAGGGCCTGTGTTGGGACCGGGTAAGAGCGTTTCTTATCAACTTTCCATAAATGATTTTAATCAAATAATTGGCCACATTTTTTCATGATGGCTGTACCGTTATTGCAGACGCCATAACTATAACAACTCGCCATATACCCTATTTTGTGCATGGTCGGCTTTTTCTTGTAACAATCGAGGCATTCTCCGGAACCTCCGCAGATATCTGTACGAACGACGTAAGTGTACATGCTGTGACATTTCCCGTTTTCTGCATACTGCCAGCTTGCACATGGAGTACAATTGTTCTCCTGTTCCACTGTTTTTCCGTTGAAACATGCAAATTTTTTGGTTCCGATATTTGGTTCCTCACATTTCGTTGTCCAGCTTGCACCATGTGGCATATCACCGCAATCTTTTGGAATAGCCTGTATAGGCATCCAGTCAGGAATACCCGTACCACCGCCATTGACTGCGCAATACTCCAGTTGATCATCGGGTTCTACATAGCGAATGGCTCCCGAGCGCTCATTCGTACACGCAATTCCCGTTATTCCGATTCCCACTTCTCCATCAATATCCAGTATCGTGTTAGGCGCATCGGTTCCGATCCCGATATTGCCACCGTTTGTGGCCATAGAAATATTCCCCGTATCGGCAAGCTTCAAAACTTCAGTGCCGTCTGCCTTTGTAAAAACGGCGATATCTATGCCGGCATCACCGCCGCCTTGCACAAGCAGGGGGGCTTGATCGCCTAAACTTTCAATCTGCAATTTAGTGGTCGGCACATCCGTCCCGATTCCGACATTTCCGGGATTTTTATTGATGATATCGGTGCCTGTTCCGTCTGTGGCTTCCCACCATCCGGTGCTGTTATCGGCGAAGCTGAAGACGGCCATATCGTCGTAGAAATCATCATTTGAAGCTGTGACCATTCTCTGCGTAACGCGGAAGACGGCATTGCCGTTATCGCAGTTCTCCGAATCCCCGTCCAGACCGCCCGGCGTGCGGCAGCCCGCAGGATTGGCCGCGCCATGACTGGTGTAGGAACCCGCGCCGTCGCGCCCGTGACTCAGAAGTACAAAACTGGCCGTGTCCGTGATCTCGTTGCTGTCATCCCTGACGGTAATCGCGCCCGTGCCTGTCCCGCCGGGCAGCAATGCGCCCTCAGGGGTCAGGTCGGCAGACACGGCATAGGTAAACTTGTTGCGGAACGGGTCGTTCATATATTTACCCGCGATCCCCAGCGCTACAGTCGGCACGGCGCCGATAAATACATTGCCGCCGGTCCCGGCCACAACACACACGCCGTTGTCGCAGCTTCCCAGCGCGCCTGTGGGGCAAAATTCAACGCCGTAATTGCCATCGCCCGGCTTAGCTGTGGGAGACGCAGGACAGGGATAACGCACGGGATCAAGAAGGGGGTCGTCCTCATCCGGATCGTCCTGAATAAAGTCGCCCAGAGCGGCCCGAACGACATCCAGCGTCTCTTCAAGCTGCTCATTTTGCTGCTGAATAAACCACACGCCGTAAACCTGTAACGCCCCGGCAATCAATATCCCGATGATCAGCATCACAATCGATAATTCGATGAGCGTGAAACCGCCCGGCCCCTGTAAATTCGTTCTTCCTCTGCGCATAATCCATCCTCCCTGTTAGATTGCGACCCTATCTTCTTAGGATACCATAAACCTACTAAAAAACAAAAAGTTATGGAACTGTTAGGAAAAATGCGCTATTCTGGAATTGTCCTTTTTCTTATCCCTAGATAAGGACAACTCTACGCTAATATTCCTCTGAAAAAGCCGTGGCTTCCCCCACGGCTTTTTCTTTTGTAAGAACAAAACTAACGCCCCATTTCCCGGCCCCCACCTTGATCTTTGCCGCGATCCTTACCAACCTGTTCGCGCTCATAATCATCGCGGGTTTGCTCCCAGCCTCGGCGTAACGCTTCCCGGTCCGGGGCGTCAATGTTTTCGCCCCTGGCAAGGCTCTCGCGTTCTTTTGCCTGATGGGCCAGCATTTGGGTTTCCTGCCGCTTGATCCAAACCTCGGTTTGGGCCTTTGATTCCGCCTCTTTATGCTCAATGGCCTCAAGGCTTTGTTCCAGGGCTTTGGCCTGACGGTCTGCGTTGGCGTCACGGGCGGTTTGAATGGCGGTGACGATAACCGTCTTGTTAAAAGTCCGGCGCAGTTCGGCCTGTGTTTGTTGCCGTTCCTTCTCCGCCCATCTCTCAAAACGTGCCCGGTCCGCCTTGTGGGTTTCGAGCAACGTATTCTGTGTACCTGTCTTGTGGAATTCTTCTCGTAATTCGTCCTTCGATGTGTGAAGCGCGGATTGTTCCACTTCCAAACGCTTTTCCAATTCCTGGCGCTGTAATGCATGGCGTTCTTCCAAACCCGCAAACCGCGCTGCGATGTCTTTTTCTGTTCTGCCCAGGGTTTCGGATTCGCGCATCTTCGCATCGGCTAAATTGCGCTTTTCGGCTTCAAGTTCCGCACGGAGCGCGGCGGGTTTTTGCGCCATGCGGTCCCATACGCTCTGTTTGGCGTTGAGCTGCGCGGTCAGGGCTTTGATCCGTTTCTCATGGCTCCGGGCATCGTAATGCTGTTTATTCTCTTCTGCGGTCCTGTAACGCTGCATATCGGCCCAGTCCTCAACTTTGCGCCGTTCATCAAGCTGGGACAGCCATAACGCATTGCGCCGCGCTTCGGCTTGCTCTGGCCATTGTTCCTGACGGTCCCGCCGGTCGTGTATTGTTTGTTCGGCTTGCTCTCTTTTTTCACGGGCAGGGCGCTGCTCCTCATGTTTAATCGCCGCATCAATAATCCGTTGCTCCTGATCCATCTGTTCGCGTTCGCGGTTATACTCATCAATAGCGCGGTTTTCATCGCCAAGGCGGCTCTTCTCGCCCCTTCGTTCCATGGCGGTGGCTTCCACGCCCAGATGAATACTTGGCTCCTTGTCATCGAGGCCACGGTCTTTGAATGACCGGCTGTCTACACGCTCTTGTTTGCCCGCCCGCTCCAAGGCCTGATTGACGTGGTTGGCCCATAATGCCCGCCACTCTTTCAGCGTACCCCGCTCGTTCCAGTTGCGCGGCTTCTTGGCCTTGAATCCGTCCCGGGTGATCTGCCTGGTGGTCAGCATGATGTGGGCGTGGATGTTGCGGTGATTGCCTTTTTTGTCGGGGGCGTGAATGTCGATCTGGGCGACCATGCCGCGTTGGATATAGGCCTCGCGAACAAAGCCGTGGAGCAATTCACGGTTTTGTTCCAGACTCAATTCATGGGGCAGGGCAACGACGGTTTCACGGACCAGTTGCGCGTCTTTGCGTTTTTCGAACGCCTCAACGCGGTTCCACAGGGAGGCAGACTCTTTGGCCCAGTTCGGCGCACGGGCCGGGGTGAGGATCGCGTGATCCAGAATGCCGGGCTTGTTTCGGTAGTCGTGGGTCTCGCCGGTGCGCTCGTCATGGATCATGGCACCGGACCGGTAGGCGGCGGCCGCCGTGGAGCTGCGCCCGGATTTGCGTCCGATGATCTTGGCGGAAAAATGATAGATGGCCATATAAGGGGTTTGGTATTATTATGCAGGGCGGAGTAGGCCGCTTTCCGGCAACGCCGGTCTTTCCCGCGAAGCGGGGTTTGGCTCCCCTCCTTGGAGGGGTTGGGGGTGGTTTATCCGGTAGCCTGTGGGCTGGCCGGATCGCACACATTGGAACAATGTATAAGTGCGCCCTTAATGACCTTTGACAACAGCGGCGGAAAAAGTTCATGGTGTCCTGACTAATGTGCAGGACACCGCGCCGCATAGCGGGGCAAGAACCTACCGAACCATGCAGAGATCACAGGGCAGGAGCGTGGGTTCCCGTGGCTGTCAACAGGATGGGCACATTTTTGCACCACGCGATGACGAGGGGTATCATGGCATTTCCAGATACAAAGGCGGGGTAACACTATGGCAACATCGACGCGGCTCGAACAGCTCAAACAGCAACGCGAAAAACTCGCCAAACAAATACGCCGGGAAGAAACAAAGCTGCGGGGAGAGGATCGCCGCAAAGACACGCGGCGGAAAATTCTGGTCGGGGCAATCCTTATGACCGAGGCGGAAAAGAATTCAGAGCTGCAAGGCACCATTAACACCTTGTTGCGTGCCAAGCTCACCCGCAACGATGACCGGGCGCTGTTCGGACTAGAACCTTTGGCCGGCAATCAGAATGCAGACGATAAAGCCACACAAAAAGAAGACCGGGCGTGAACCCGGCCTTCATCCATGTGACGGTTAGTCCTCGTCTTTGTCCTTCGGGGGAAGGAGCAGGATTTCACCGTTGACCGGTGTGGCGGCGAGGATAATTTTATAACCGCCCTTGCTGTTCGCCCAAGCGACCCCGATGCGGTTGAAGAAAGATTTTCCTTCGTCGCCGGTGTCGGTGACAGCGTAGGCAATCAAGGCCGGTTTTTTGGTTGGGTTCGTCATGGTCGTTTTCCTTTTCGTTTGAGGTTTCAATGATCCCGTCTTCGGGATGGTCAAGCGGCCAAACCGGATGAAAAAAGAAAGCCATCCCCCTACACGGAATCTTGGAGCGGGCCGGGGATGACTTTCTTTTTTGATGTGCGTTTAGCTTTAAACCAACCTGAATACGGCGCTCATTGATACCGGGCAAAGGAGGAGGGACTATGATGCAATCAACACCGCTAAAAATGACGATACCAGAATCTGCCGGTCTGAAAAGCGGGATGAGAGGGAGCAAACCGGATCAGAACGTTTTTGCTAATCTGTTAAGTTAAGGCGGCTTTCAACTCGATCAAGTCGAAGTTTCATCTCACCTTGGGAACCGTAAATATTAGAAACATCGGTTTGAATAGCGACAATGTGACCACGAACAGCCTGGAGTTCTGCCTTAATTTCATGAATGTCGGCTTTCATCAGGGAAATATCGCCCTGAACATTTCTTAAAACCTCGTACAGCAATTCGTTTGTAACCGTTGTTTTTTTGTCTTCAGACATTCCGTGTCTCCTTTCCTTAACACTAACACGGGTCGATTAATTTTTGGAAGAAAAAAACCCGCGCCTGGTCGTTAGACCAAGCAGCGGGCTTTGATAGGCCGGGTTAATATTCACTCGCCAGCATGATCGTTAAAACCCGCGTGGTCTGTTTCGGATCGGCAGGGTCTTCGCTGCCGTATTCCATCGCGGCATCGTAATAGTCGATCTTCCAGAAGATTTTTTGACCGCTATGATCGAAGGCACCGAAATCATGTTCGCCGTGCGGATCATTGTCCTCGGTAAAATCATTGAACCGTTCGACCTGCTCACGGATGGAAGACTGGTCTTCTTCCGGTAGGGATTGAATGCCTTGGGTCTGTAAAACTTTTCCGCCGATAAAACTGGTACGGAAAAGGTCATTCAGTTCCCGGATTCTAGCGGTTTTTGTGGTGTCTTCGGTCATGGTCTTTCTCCTTTTCGTTTGCTCGTTTCCCGTCATTGGGATTGCTTGGCGAAAGCAGGAAAAGACTTTAAAAAACCATACCCCTACACGGAGTCTTGGAGCGGGCCGGGTATGGTTTTTTAAAGGGTTTTCATGCCGCCATTTAAGCAATCCAAACGGGAGGCGAGGGAACCAAAAGGAAGGAGGAAACCGAAGGGACGGCACAAACAGGGCCGGATATTGGCGCAACGATGATTTTTGTTGACGAATTGGTAAGGTTTCAGGCATATAATGAAAGAAGGGCCGCCGATCACGGCAAAGCAATCGACGACCCCATTTTGACTAAGACCGAATAAACAAGGATATTTCTATCTTTCCTATCCGGAGAAGCAGGGCCAAAAATGGCCCTTTTTCTTTACTCATGGCTTACTCCTTTCTGTTTGGGTTATCAGCCTCCGTTGTGTAAACACGCGTGAGGCTGACAGAGCCAACGAAGAAGAGAATGCTTGAGCACTAGCCACTTCCATCTATATCAGGATTCAAAGATTACGAACAACAAAAAAGCCGGAATCCCTGTGGGAGAACCCCGGCTTTTTGGTGACACATCACCATTGGCGGCCATCGCCGTCCCCGGCTGTACCGTGGGGATAACATAAGCCACCCAACAAAGCTTTGTCAAAACCTGTGATAGGAATTTGATCGCTTTTTAGGATGGCTTTAAAATCAGGGTATATGGACCTTTTAGCCGATTTACCCCGTGGGGTTCAATCCAGAGACGCAGACCAACACGAAAAGCCGGGCGCATGCTGGGCGGAAACCCTTGAGCAAGGGGGGCTGGAACGCTTCGATACCAATACAGGCAACCAAATACTTTTAGGCGAAAAAGATGAAGAGCTTATCGGGGTTGTCGATGATCGCCATATAACCACCATCGCCGGAAGCCGGGCAGGAAAAGGCGTTTCCGCCATTATTCCTAACCTGCTTTACTATCGCGGCTCCGCTCTGGTCATTGATCCCAAGGGGGAGAATGCCGAGAAGACCGCCAAACGCCGCGCCGATATGGGGCAGGTGGTGCGGATCGTTGATCCCTATTGCATTGTCGATTCCAAGCTATGCGGCTATCAGGTGGGCTTTAATCCTTTGGAATTTATCAAAAGCGGTGACGATAATGCCATAGCGGATGCGGGGTTTATCGCCGATGCGCTTGTCACGGGCAAACCCGATCATTGGACCGATACGGCCAAAAGCTTTATTGAGGGCGTGATTTTGCATGTCACGCATTGGCCGGAACATGAGAACGAACGCAACCTGACCACCGTTCGTCAGTTGGTCGGAAAAACGGGCGGTAAGGAAAAAGATGGTTTGATTGCGAACATGCTGGCGAATAAGGCGGCATCCGGCGTGATTGAAACCGCTGCCCTTGATATCTGTTCCAAACCGGACGAGGAACGCGGCTCTGTGCTCTCTACGGCGCGGCGGTTCCTTAAATTTCTGGACCTGCCGGAAATTAAACGCTCGGTATCATCACACGGGCTTTCTTTGTCCGAATTCAAAACGGAACCCAAAGGCATGACGCTGTATTTATGTCTGCCCGCTTCAAAGCTGGCCATGTGTTCGGGGTGGTTGCGCCTCTTCGTCAATCTGGCGGTGGAAGCGATGGAGCGCACACGCGGGGAACCCTCATCAGGATTGCAAACGCTTTTTATGTTGGACGAATTCGCCAACACCATCGGCTTTTTATCCGTCATCGAAAAGGCGGCGGGGTTGATGG
>CAZGQY010000133.1:0-11824 GCA_964528035.1 uncultured Methylococcaceae bacterium
TCAAATTTTATTGCCCAAGCTCAAAAGCCGGACCAAGGGTCTAATCCCGGCCAACCCATGGTCTAAATCCATGGGCTTAGTGAGTTGTATTGAGCTTGAAAATTCCTCGTATCCATTGGAAGGTGAAAATCAATTGATTATTACGACCTGACCATAACAAAAGGAAGCGAGGAACGCGCCGATCCTAAGCAAACGATTCGGGTGTTGACGATCATGTTGGCGGCTAAGATTCCTTCAGGTGATATTTTCAAACTGATTAACTTTTAGGGAAAAGTTAATCACTCCTTTCAAAGTCAAAAATCTTTCTGATTTGCTAAGGGGCTTTGCCCCTCGCGCCGTCAAATGCGAAGCCAAAAGAATTTAAAAAATGCGGGTCGTAGCGTCCTATTTTTAAAATTCTTTAGCCCAAGGACTTCACGGAAGTCTTCATCATTTGTCTTTTCTACCCCCATTCTCGCCGAAGGCAGGGTTGCATATGCGCAACCCAGTAATAATTTTGGAAGGTAAGAGAATGGAAAGATATGAAGTACTAACTTATATGATTTGCGAAGGCTGGATAAATTGCTGGACTATAACCGATGAGAAAGGCAACTCTCAGCCAGTTACTTTTTCCACGATTGAAAACGCCCAAGCGGAAATTGATGAGTTTTTCAAAGATATTCAAGATGCGGTCTTATCCGGAAATATGGAGGATGATTGTTATGACCGTGAGGATTACAGAATATACGACAGGGAAAAAAAGGAATATGTAACTTAATCCATTTTATATCCATCTGTATCAGTGACGGTTGGAATGCCGGTCACGCAAAACTGGGGGAAATCCCCGTTGCCTTACCCCTCGGAGGTGTCGAGAAATGATTGTACGGGCCGTTTACGAATCCGATTTTTCGAGGTTTTGGGCTTTTTTGTCAGATATGGCCTTCATTAAAGGTTCAGCCGCTTCAAGAAACATTTTTTCTAAAACCTTCTTTTTCTCATCCTTTGACAAGGTGCTTTCACCCATTAAAATCTTAAATACATCATCATTAAGTTTAAAAGTGACTTTCTTTTCTGCTTCCATGATGCCCTCGTGTTTTTTGAATCGCCTTACCTATACTGGAAGATCAAAAAAGATTGTCAACCTGATTTATACGGTCGTCTTGTATTTTATTTATAGGCATGGCATATTTCAGAATGCACTATATTCTGGAAGGTAAAAAAGCGGTTCCTTGTGATAGCGAGGCATGGAGCGCATTTCGTAAAGAAGACAGAAGCAAACGACTTGTAGCTTTTAATGAAACCTCGACCCACATAGTTTCTACGATATTTTTTGGTCTTGACCAACAGTTTTACGATGGAGGGCCGCCGCTTATTTTTGAAACTGGGGTTTTAGATAAAACCGCTGAATGTGAATTGATAGATCAAGATCGATATTCAACTTGGGAAGAGGCCGCGCGCGGTCATAAAAAAATGTGGGCTAAATATTTCAATCGTTCCTTCCATGTTGTTTCATAGGTACCTGTGAACCTTCGTTATTTTTCAAAATAATAAATATTTATTTGGCTAAAAAAGCCTTGGTAAGGCTTCTTTCTGTGCTATAATTATATCGTACGATATAATTTTTGAGTTTCTTAGATGCCGAATCCAACCCATAAAAATTACAACGATTTTGTCAAAGCCTACGATTTTTTAAATCGTCGCTTGTTTTCCGGTGAGCTTCCCCCCTGTTTAATCACGATGCAACGCAAGAACCGAACATACGGCTATTTTTCCGGCGACCGGTGGAAAGAGGCGCAAGGGGAAACCAAAGCTGATGAGATTGCTTTGAACCCGGAGCATTTTCAAAGCCAGGGGACAGAAGAAGTATTATCTACGCTCGCACATGAGATGGTGCATCTTTGGCAATTCCATTTCGGTAGACGGCCTCAGAAGGCATACCACGATAAGCAGTGGGCAAATAAAATGAAAGAGATTGGACTTATTCCTTCCAGTACCGGCAAGCCCGGAGGAAAAGAAACCGGTCAAAAAATGTCTGATTACATCGAGAAGGGCGGGCGTTTTGAGAAGGTTTGCGCGGCTTTAATTAAATCAGGTTTTGTTGTGCCGTATTTGGATCAAGCCTATGTTCCTGGAGCAGAAGAAAACGGAACAAGAACAAAGAAAGCCGCGAGTAAAACAAAATATACTTGTACGGATTGCGGGTTGAACGCCTGGGCGAAACCGGACGTTTCTATTTTTTGCGGAGAGTGTAATATTGAACTGGAGGCGCAAGAGATGTAAAAACCGACAGACAAAAATTAGAGTTTTAAGAGTTGAAGTAAAGAAAGTGCAGAAAATGACTGATGATAAAGATAACGAATTGGTGATGTCGGCTGAAGAACAAGTTGTTCGATCCGTTAAAATGAGCAAGGAATTTCTTGATATTTTGAACGGTACAAGTTCTTTATCGGATTCCGAAGTAGACAAAGTTATACTTAAGGATATTAAAAATGTATTTGAGGAATTAGAACGTCGGCTATCCAATGATCCCGCTGAAATGAAACGCCGGAAAAAAATGTATAAATCTCTTCTATCTATTATGGAGTACGCACTTTTAGAGAAAAGTTAATTATATTCCCAAATTTTTGTTCAAAATAGGGTGTACCCATTCGGGCATATTGCTCTTTTGATATAGGTATGCCATGATTCAGAATGACATCCATTTTAAAAGATAAAGATTCGGCTTCTTGTGTTAATCCTTGGCTATGGGTTGCTGAGACTTACAAAAAAGAATTTAGTAAGTTACCTCGCAAGGTAGATAAAGCAGAATTTCTTGTCAAAACATGCAAAGAGTTTATAAAGATTGGTAACGATAATCTCAATCATTATATCGTTAATACCATAGGTTTAGTTTTTGAAAATGCCCCCGTGATTTTTTATGAAACTACCGTTATGTCTATGAAAGAAACATTTAAAATGGTCGAACAAAAATTTTATAAATCTCATGATGAAGCAGAGGAAGGTCATAAGGAAATACTCAAGAAGTATTCAGCCGATAAAAGTTAGGCTTCTTTTTATTCCCACATTTGCGCGGCAATGGTGTGTTGTTCTTCACCGACTGCATTTAAATAAATGGCAGTGGTTTCAAGCTTGGCGTGTCCCATCCATTTTTGCAAAGATGTAAGAGGAACTTTTTTGACAATAGCGCGAACCCCATAACCGTGCCGTAATCCCTTGGGTGTTTTATGTGGCCCGTCATCAATCTTGGCTTCGTCCATTACTTCTTTAATCCGTCGCCATGCTGTTGTACGTGACCAACCCCATAAAGGCGTTTCAAGTGAAGTGGGTTTTTTAGTTTTTAAAATCTCTTTAATGCCGTGAACCATATCAAGTTGGTCAAGAACCTCAAACGGAACCGGTACGGCTCTGTAAATACCTCTTTTGCGTTTTTTAAGAGTTTCAAAGGTCAGGGTTTTGTTAGCGAAGTCGAAACGATCCGGCCTAAGTTCGAGGGCTTCAGTGATGCGGCAACCTGTATAATATAAAGATGTGCAGAAGGTGCGAACTTCACGCGAGGCTTTTTCACCGGCAGCAAGGAAAGCGTCCATTTCCCCTGGAGTGAGGTAAAGGCGATGCCCGTTTTCATCAAATAATGTTTCTTGTTCTTCCATTTGGAACAGAATACCGTAATAGTGTTTCAAATCAAAAAGTCGGGTAGGGGTGTTTTATGCTAAAATTCCCGTGTTGTTCTAACGATTCTAAATCTTTCATGCCTTCTTAGTTTTTTCAAAATCTTCCATCGTGCCTCAAAAAAAACAAACAGACATTGAATTTGTTGAACAGGCTTTAGCAATCGAAGTTGAAGAAGCCAAGAAAGCCGGTTTAATCGGTTATCTTTCGCGCGCCTTGGTTCAAGCTACGCTTCCACACAGTAAACGCGACGGTGTCGAATTTACCCGCCGTAATGGTCTTTATACTCTAACGATTATGACACCATCCCATGCCGGTGGGTTGCCTTACGGCTCTATTCCAAGATTGCTTAATTACTGGATCACGACCGAAGCTGTTAAAACGAAATCCCCTTATTTAACTTTAGGCCCTACGCTTTCATCGTTCATGGCCGAGTTGGATATAATGCCGACCGGTGGCCGGTGGGGGTCGATTGTTCGTTTGAAAGATCAAATGACACGGTTGTTTTCGTCATCCATTTCTTGCATCTACGAAGATCAAAGACAAACCAGAATTAGAAATGTAACCGTGGTTGAAGAAGCCAATTTATGGTGGTCTCCAAAAAGCCCGGATCAAGCTACCTTGTGGAAGTCCACCTTGGAGCTGAACAAGCGTTTTTTTGACGAATTGATCCAAGCCCCTGTTCCGATCCATATAGATGCGTTAAAGCTTCTTAAAAAGTCTCCTATGGCGTTAGATATTTATAGCTGGCTCACATACCGGATGAGTTACTTGAGAGACAATACTTGTATCCCCTGGAAAGCTCTTGAAATGCAATTTGGTTCTGAATATACAGAGACAAGATATTTCAAACGTGCCTTTTGCCGAGAGTTGAAAAAGGTCTTGGTAATCTATCGAGATGCCAAGGTACGGCCCGTTGACAACGGTTTACTTCTCAAGCCAAGCAACACCCATATTCCCCGAATTATTCCCTCAAAATAGGGTGTGATACTTCCTAAGCCGACACCTGTAAAAACTCCTTAAATCTGTGGAAAACCTTGTGAAATAAGGGTTTTTTCTACGCATTAACTGTCACGCTATAAGTGGTTTGTTTATAACAAGTTCGCTTTTTCCCACGCATTAACGGTCACGGTACTTACGCATTAACTGTCACGCCCTTACATTATACCTGTAGTTAAGACCTTTAATTTAATACCTGTAGTAGAGTGACAAAAGATGTGGAAAAAGGTATTCGCTAACGCTCATTTTTTGAGGGGTAATGAAAATGTGTGCTTGGCACACATTCCAATTATAAATATGGGGTTTGGCCCCCAAACGGCCAAAGTTTATTGGAAAGGATGAAAAGGGGAAATTTAAGCTGCGACCGGCGGTTGTTGAAGTGCTTTCTCGATTTCCGCCTTCCGATTATTTAGTTGTTCGATTTTTGACGCAAATTTTCGGCTCCAATCGTCAAAACTTTGAACTTTTACATTATACCTTTCCATAAAAAATGGCCGGAAACGAGTTTGGACAGTTTCACAATTTAAACCTTGTTTTTCATCTAAATAAAACGTGACGACTGTTCTATTGTTTTCGGCGCTTATATGTTTTTCAAAATCTTCTAGGAGAGCATCTTTTTCTTGTTGGGGTAATTCAGCATAGCGGTTTTCGATAGTACGATTTTTATAATCTGCATAGTCATTTTTAAATTTAGAAAGTGATTTTTTGATTTCTGATAGCTCATTTTCTAAAATGCATTTTTTGTCATGGGCTATTTTAAATTCTTTTAATTTTTCGGCTTCTTTTTTTTGTTCGGCCTCTTTTTCACGGATTTCTTTTGCATAGTCCCTTGTAATAGCATCATGACAAAATGCGGCAACTGTTTTCTTTATTGGTTTGCCTTGTGCTATCCACCACTTAACATAGTCAATATTACTTTGAATACGTAAGGGGTCGTATTTTTGAATGAGGCCTCTTGCTATTGGAGTATCCATTTCAAATTGAATAAGTTGTTTAAATAAATTTTCCGTCACTTCTGCATCACGCACTAATGAAGAAAGTTTTTGCTTAGCTTTGAGGTCTATAATTTTAAACTGAAGTGCAATAAGCGCGCTGTTTGTTTGACCGCCGTATATTGGTATTGGCTCAGCATACAACTCGCCTTTTTTGTTTATCTCCTTAATCCCTGGGGTTATAGATCGTTCCATAAAACTATTATTTCTTCCTGAATATGCATCCTTATCAAGCTCGAATACATCGGTTTTCAAATAGTTGATTGGAAATTCTCTGGTTATCATCTCTATTAGTCCTGAGTTTGCTAATTCCTTTCTGAGTAGTTCATTTAAAGGGGCCGCGGAACGACCTTTAAATTTTGCTTGAGAGATAACAGGAATGCTTGCGAAGATTTTAGGAGTGGCAAAACGTTTCAACATGGTTTTAGTGATAGTGATGATGATGTAATGCTTTCCAATTACAGCGGATTCAAGCAGTGAACAAACACCCCAACTTTCTCGGTCATCCCACTCGACAAACCCTTGGGCGTGATGTCTTAAGGCTTCTTTTAAGTCGCCCATATCCTTACTTTTTTCTCGGCCAACAAGATATTTGTAATGCTCACGGTGTATTAAGAGCCGTCTGCCGAACCAGAAAGTTGAAGGATATAAGGTAAATAGATCTATATTTTTTTTAACTCTGTTTAACCGTTTAATAATTACTTCGGTACTGCTATGTGGGTTTATATCAAGGAAACCACCTTTTAATGGGTTTGCCCTTTGTAAGCATATGGTGATTGCATTAACACTGCTACGATGAATTTTTTTATGTGGAAAGTCTGTCTTAGCACAGATAGCTTCAACGGGTTTTTTGATTACTAATTCAGGTTCAATTAACTCCGATTTCACTTTTAAAACTTCTTTATTATTTCCGTCTCACGAAAATACTTTACTGCTGTCTATCTTCATGGTCAACAGAATGAGTTGTGAATTTTTATTCCCTCCATTTGCTGTCAGCTCCCTCCATTTGCTGTCAGCTCCCTCCATTTGCTGTCAGCTTCACTTTTAGCGAGAGAAACCTTGAAGTTTATTTTTCCCTCTATTTGCTGTCAGCTATAATTGTTTTATATCAATGTCTTACAAACTTGCGCCTCTATTTGCTGTCAGCTTCAATTCTCTATTTTTTATATTTTTCTTTTAAAAATCATATGGTTATATGTTTTCGCCCCTCTATCTGCTGTTTGCTCCCTCTATATGTTGTCAGCTTCAAAAAAAAATTTTAATTATTTCAAAGCCTTAAATGACTGTTGCGAAATTGCACACTACAACATGTTTTAACTACTACTGTAGTAGATATATATTGTTATTGTTTATTTGTTATTTTTTTTTCAAAAAAACAACAAATGGGATTGTTTGTTTTTCTTTAAAAATTTAATTTTAAGAAGAAAATACTTCTTGAGGAAGTTTCAACACGGAAGATAAAACAAAAATTGAAAAAGCCTAAAAGGGTCAAAATTTTCAAAAATTACCCCCCTAAACAACCCGCCTGTGCATTTAAAAAGGTTCTGGTAACATCCATCCTTCGAAACCAACAAAAACGCTTGTATGGGCCTAATATCGCGCCCATTTTTTAAGGCCTTGTATTTTGCAAAAATAATGACGAAAATAGTAATCACACCATTAAGAAATCGAAATAGGCCCAGGAACTAAGCGTTGGCTATTGTAAGTTTTAAGAGCAAAGCTCTCAGAAATTTTTTACTAAAAAACGATTCGTCGGGCATAAAGCCGGAGCATGTAAAAAAAGTTGATACGATTTTAGATTTAATCAACGAATCCGAGAAAGTAAAAGACTTTAGAGGATTGTATAGATTTCACGAGTACAAAGGGCCGGATAAAGGGATTTATTCCCTTGATGTCAGTGGAAATGTTAGGATTCTTTTTAGGTTTGATCCACCGGATGCGTTTGATTTATGGTATGGAGATCCACACGGAGAGCAGATAAGAAATATTATGGGATCAGGAAAATGAAAACTGAAAACAGAAAAAAGCCGCCGGTACATCCCGGCCAGGTCTTAAGCGAAGGATACCTAAAAGAGAACGGTATAACTATTTCTGAAATGGCCGAAGCGTTGAACATTTCCCGCAACGAAATGGGCAGTATTGTAAACGGCAAAAAGCCGGTTACGAATGAGATTGCCATTAAGCTTGCCAAGGTTGTCGGCAATACGCCTGATGTGTGGATTCGTTTACAAAGTAAATATGACTTTTGGTATCATCAAGACAATATGCCGAAAAAATTAAAAGACCACCTCGACCGTTTTGCAAAAAGCTTTGCAAAAAAAGCTGCTCTATAGGTTTATTACTTAAGAGAGCCAATGAAAAAAACAAAAGATTACGAAATCAGCAGTGGAAATGTTTTTAAGGATATGGGCTTTCCCGATCCTGAAAAAGAGTTAGTAAAAGCTCAAAATTCCTTAAAGCTTTTCCGTAGTCTCAAAGAGACAAAAGACCGCCGCAAAACGCCACGCCGTTAAACTCACCTAATTCATTCTTTCAAAATAACTTCAGAGGTATGGGGACTAGTCCCCACTTGTTATTTCTGCTTGAGTACGCCATAACTATATATAGGCAGTACGAAAGACAGAATGACAAAAGCAGAAATCCGAATCGGTTGGTATCAAGTATTTTTTAGTGTGCTTGTGCTTTGGGGTTTGAATAACGTTCTCATACGTTATGCCGCCACAGTTCTTGATGCGAACGCTATTATTTATTCCTGCTCTTCTTTCGTAAGTAGCGCGGTAATTCTTCTTTTAATTGCGGGTAAAGGGCCGCTTGCTCGTGAAACCATGCGATCCATCGACACATGGGGATACGGCCTTGTATTGCTCCTGAATTATTTAATTGTCTTCGTCCTTTTTTCCTACCTCACATCGACCGAAGGCAGTCTATTACAGAGAATCAGCGCCGTTTTTAGTTTATTGGTCGGTTGGGTTTTTCTGAGCCGGTCGCCGAGTAAAGGCCAGATCATAGGAACAATGATTGTTCTTTTCGGTATCGTCATGGTGTGCCGAGACCTTCCAAGCGAAGATAAAGGAATCATCTATCTTTTGATGATCCTTGAAGGTGGATTGTTGACCGCTAGAACGTTTATTGCAGAAACCCACCGACCACATAAACAAGCCGCGTCAATGGTTCACGATCCGCGCGCTCGTTGTCGCGTGATCGGTTTTGTCATGCTGGTTATTAGCATCTTGTTTTTATCCATCCTTCTCCTTTTTGCTCTGGCCCAAAATACAAACCCGGAATCTTTAAATTTTCCGGGCTTGCCAACGCTTCAGGATTTTAGACACGCCCCTAGTATTTTTGTAGGGCTTGCCGCTGGTGTGTTGTTTATGGCTCCAGTTCGTTACATTGAGTTTTCAAGCGCGAGCGTAATCAAAGCAGAAAACTTTGTTGCGGTAAGTTGTCTTTCATCCCTAGCCACTTATTTTTGGGAATGGCTTTTAGAGCCGTACACAGAAATGAGCGTGGACGCTGTTTCAAATACTGATCTTTGGGCAATGGTGCTTATTACAATCGGTGCAATTATCGCGGCAGTCTCTGCTGCGAAGAAGACAGAAACCGCGCCGTGGACGGATTACCTTGAACCGAGACCACAAGACCCCGCTGCTATAAATGATTCGCGTGAAATTGTCTTAAATTCGTTGAAGCATTACAACGACAATGAACAACAAACGGCAGACGTTTTGAACATACCGTTTCCAATTCTTAAAGCTTTACTTGAAGATAAAAAAGGAATTCTGGCGTTCAAATCTCATATTCTTAAAAATATTGGCCGGTCTTACCGTCAGAATGTCACAACGAAAGACGGCCTAACCGGTCTTTATCGCCGTGATTCGTTCAAGGCGTTTGTAGAAAATCTGCTCTTAAAGAAAACAATATTCAGTTTGCTTTATATCGACCTCGACAAGTTCAAGCCGGTAAATGACCAATACGGCCATGATGCAGGAGACGCGGTTTTAAAAGAGGTTGCCGACAGATTGGAAAATCTGACTGTAAAGAAAAAATTTGTGGCCCGATTGGGAGGGGATGAATTTTGTATTGTGTTGTCGGGAGCTGGAAAAAAAGAAGCTGAGAAAATAGCCGCCGAGGTTTCAAAAGTAATGGCCGTGCCTTTTGACGTTTCCAGCGTGGCCGATGTAATTTGTATCGGTGCGAGTGTCGGCGTTGCGACCTATCCCGAAGACGGCAAGGCCTATAAAAAGCTCATGGAAACAGCCGACAAAGGCATGTATCAAACTAAGAAATCCAACCAATAGTTTGTATGACATTTATTTTTTCTTTTACATATCATATCCGGTCTCCTATTATTTTTCTGATGGGTGTTATAACCCATACGGAGAGGTTAAGCGCTAACCTCGAACAATAGGCGCCGTTTTTTGGTTTGAGACCGGGAAACGGCGTTGTATGTCCAAGCCGTTAGGCTAAAGAACGTCGTACTGTTCTCCGTAGCAGTTATAACTTCCCGGTCACCTCATGGGGTGACCACTTGTTGTAACAAGTAGGAAAACTCTCAACATGGCAATAAAAGCCGAGGACAAACTTTTAGGCTCTAGGATTAGAGAACGCCGTCAGTATTTTGGTTATTCACAACAAAAACTAGCAGATGCCCTTGATGTTACTTATCAACAGTTTCAGAAATATGAACTTGGCCAAAATAAAGTTGCTGCTACCAGCTTGGTAAAAATTGCAGAGTTTCTAAAAACAGATTCAAATAAATTACTTGGCTCTTCTGAATCGAAGATATCCCCATTGAACAAAGAAGAATTAGCGTTACTTCGATATTTTAACAAGATGAAACCGGCATCGAGGGAAATTATTGTTAAGTTTGTAAAAGGGTTGCAGCAAAATGGTAGATGACCAGACATTGAATACTGTATCGAAAACCGGAACCGGTTATTTAAGCAATTCCACCAGCGTACATCGTAAGCTGGAAGAATCGGCCCAGATTGAATTGACCGAAGAAAATATAAAAGTTTTTGAACTTTGGGCCAGGATAGAACGCCCGGAATCGAAGTCACAGGCTTTTAAACTTTTAGAGATTCTAGGCAATAGATAGGCAAGCATTTATTTTCAGTTTCATTTGTCATTTCCCGAAATATTCCTTCATTCCTAACCGATAACCCTTACCGGCCCTCTTTTGTTTCCCCAAGACCGGTAAGGGTTATCGGTTAGAAACAAAGAAAGTAGAAAAAATGACAAATGAAACTGAAAATAAATCAAACAAGCCAACTCATAAAGCTTGGCATGTGAAGCCATCGGCACAAGAAGGCGCAAAGGGATTTTGGAATCCTATCGGCGTTGCTTGGCCTTGGAACAATGGCGAAGGTTTTAACGTTCAACTAGATTGTGTACCTGTGGATGGTAAATTTAAATTGAGTTTGATCAAAGATAAAAAGGAGCAACCAGAGACAAAAGAGTAAATCACTCAACAAGAAAAGAGCGGGGTAACTCGCTCTTTTTTTTGCATTTTTATTTATTAAAATGCTGTAAAATTCTTGGTGCGTAGACATGGCGGAAGCGCTAAATCTGCGTAAAGGGTGAAAAACGTGGGGTCATAAATGGTTCTATGCTTTTTCTGGGAGCGGTTCGCCGCTCCCGTCCTAGTCCTTTACGCTACCGTTTTACTAAGTAATAAATTCATCCTTTTGAATTAAACTTTGGCTGTTTGGGTGCCAGTGCCCATATAAATAACGTTTGCGTAGCAAACTACATTTTTATTTCGTTGAGGGTTTAGGCCCTCTTTTTTTTGGTATTTTCGTGAACTTAACAGACTTAAAAAATATGGCGACGGCAAACCGTGCCGAGGAAGAAGCCGCCCAACAAGATCAAGAATTAGTGCCAAACCTTGAAAGAGTTTTTAGAGTGGTTTGTTGGTTGAGTTGGCGTTTAGCTTTAGCTATTCCGGTGGTGGGAATATCGGCTCTATTAGCTTTTTTTAAGTTGATAGCTGAATCGGTTGAAAACGGAATTTTCCGTCTGGTTTTAGTTTCCGGTGCTTCGGGTTTTATTATTGTTGGAATCGTTGCATATTTTATAGATGACCTTTTAAAAACAAAAATAAAAAGTTTTAGGTTGGTTGTTGTTTCAAAACCTGACCTTAAAGTTTTAAAGCCTGATTTCATCGTATTGGTAAAAATTGCGTG
>CAZGQY010000134.1:0-11730 GCA_964528035.1 uncultured Methylococcaceae bacterium
TTGTTTTATTGGGACATCACAAAAAATATTAATTTGTGGTGAATAAAGTTGCTTTACCTGTTGACACGGGTTGGCTAAATGGTGACCCATTATCGTTTTTGCTCTTAACAAAGAGGGAAAGATTTATATCTTAATTATTTAATAAATTGATCTGGGTAATAAGGATTACTATCCTCACCGAGGAGGTTTTTTTAAATATTCAACCGGCCATCATAATTGTCGCCAAATCGGACAAAGTAATCGACATTTAACAGATTTTTACCGATCAGGCAATCGGGTTCCACTGGGCTGATTTACTTGTCAAACCCTTGTTAGGTTCGAGTCCTGCTGATCTTAAAAGCAAATAACTGCGGGTTTGAGGTGGTGTTTACATCAGTGCCGCCGTGGGGCCATTTTTAAAGGTTTTATTAAAATAAAACTCAGTCCGAGTGACATACTTCTGGATTATTATTTATAGAATATGGAAAACTTCAACCAATACCATTCAGACGCAATATTTTGGGCTATTATATTATTTTATGATGTCGTATATTGCGTATATATTACATATCTACTATACTGCGGCTTGCGTAAATATAAGTAGGCGGACTCCCTGTGGCAGAATCAGCACGTGATAAATTTGTACGGCTAGCAGAAGCCAGGGTTAACAACATCATTAAGACTGTTCGACTTCTTAGTAATCTTTCTAATAGAAGTAACTATTCGTATGACGACAAGGATGTTGAGAAAATTTTTCGTGTACTCGAATGTGAATTGAGAAACGCCAAAGCCAGCTTCAAAGCTGGAGGCAAGAAAGATGATTCAACCTTTAAATTGGGCTGATAATTCCTTTGAAAGGAGGTACATTTATGAAATGGCACTTCATTCCGCAGCTGGCATGTTATGTCGAAACCGGGGTTACCCAACGTGACCAATTCCGTAATGACGAGGTGGAACTGTACGACACCATAGTTCGGGAAGCCGTACAGAATTCATTAGACGCCACACCAAATGGAGAGACCACCAAGGTTGTCTTTCGGTGGGTTAGTTTTAACGATGGACTTGACCCTAAGTACGTAAAAGACCTTTTAGAAAATCAGCTGGATCACGCAAAGTCATCTGGTATTGAAGTAGCAAATATTGATTTCGAACAACCAGCCGCCCTGATCATTGAAGATTATGGTACCAGTGGTTTGACTGGCTCGACAGATTCCAAGGACGAAGACAATTTCTCTGACTTCTGGCGCAGACACGGAAAATCGCACAAAACAGGCACCAACCGGGGTCGATGGGGGTTAGGAAAACTTGTTTACTCCAGTTCTTCAGTAGTCTGCGCATTTTTTGGTGTCACCATCCGAAATAGCGACCCAAATCGCTATTTAATGGGACAGACTGTTCTCGATCTTCGCACGCATGAAGGCAAAGAGTATCCCCCTCACGCATATTTTTCAGAGATGGTTGGGGAAGAAATACATGAAAAAGTTCCTCTCCCAATTAATGACACTGATTTCATCGAGTATTTCTCAGAACAGTTTGGCATCAGTCGAGTTGATGAACCAGGTTTATCTATCGTAATTCCATTTCCCGACAATACGCTGCAGCCTGAAAAAATGATTGAAGTTGCTATCGTCAATTATTTTTATCCGATAATTACCGAGCAGCTGACTTTGTTTTTTAATGACCTTGAAATAAACAAAGAGAATATACGCAAACTAGCCCACGAGTACGCCAAGAGCCGCATTCATGATATAGACCCTCTATTCGATTTCATCGAACAGACAAACCGATGCATCCAAAATAATGACTTACTTTCGCTTAAACCCAGCTGGATAAACGACACAAAGCTCGCAGAGGACGATTTTGACCAAGACATTCTGGAAAATGTGAGAGAGTCATTCGCGTCAAAGAAAACTGTGGGAGTGTGGTTGCCGCTTACAATCAAAACCAAACCAGAAAAAGAAATATTTGATACTGGCATTTACGTTTTTGTTCAACGTCCTGATGATCTTTCGAAAGGAGTAGATCTATATGTCCGTGGCGGCCTGACTTTACCAGCAGAATCTAAATTCGGAGAAAGAAAGGCGTTTGGTGCGATGATTGCCAATGATTTTGCAATATCCGCATTCTTAGGTGACGCCGAGAATCCAGCGCATACAAAATGGGTTTTCAACGCAGAAAAGCTTCGCAAAAATTATGTGGCTCCGGGAGACAAATTAAGGGCCATCAAGAATGCGGTTATTAACTTTTATGACCTGCTTGTTCAGGCAGAAGAAGATGAAGATGAAAAAGCGCTTTCCAAATTTTTCTTTACCGAAGAACCTGAGGATCCTGGGCCTAAAAATAAGAAACCACGCAAAACTCCCAAGCCTGATATAGAACCTCCAACAGCAAAACCGAGAGTTGCCCGACTAGCAACTATTGAAAACGGCTTTTCTGTTCGCAAAGGAAAAAATGCAGACGATGCGGCCTATCCTATTCTGTTTCGGGTCCACGCGGCTTATGACACCGCATCCGGGAACCCTTTCAAGAAATACAACCCGATGGATTTTGATTTTATGGCGAATAGTGGCCCAGACATTGCTCTGACAAAAGACTCCGTTAGCCTCAAGAAAAAGAAAGCAAATATGCTCGAATTCGAGGTTACTGACGCGGCCTTTCAAATTAATGTTACCGGTTTTGATCCCAATAGGGATTTGTTGGTAAAGCTACAGACTGAGGCTATTGAGGGAGAATAGCATGCAGATATCACGTCACATTAACCACACTGGCAGACGAAAAATCCTGCATTCGGAAGTTGAAATAGAGCTTGTTGAACAAAATGGCAAACCGCCCGCATTTAGAGCTGCATTTACGTTAAACAGAGAACATCTTCCTGATAATGCCGATTTGTTTGTTGAGGCTTATCACAGTAATACAACCCAGCGGTTTTCATTTGGAACCGTCGCAGCTCCAACAGCACCGACCGATACGACATTAAGTGAAATTGACTTGTCCGGCCCTACTCTTTTCAGAGTCAAGGTGGTTGACAACTCCGAGTCAGCAGGTCGATTAGTCGCGTCGGCAGAACGGTTGGCCCCCAAAGATGATGATAGTGAAGAACAAAGAGCATCATTAATGATCTTCAAAAGCATCTCCGAAATGGGAAATCTCACATGGAGATTATCATTTGATGAGGTACGCAAACCGGTTCTATGTATTAACAATAAAATACCTGAAGCGAAGCACCAATTGCTAACCAATCCCGTATTCCAGTCACTTATTCTTCCTTCAGCGTTTAGAGAAGTATTAATGTATATCCACTGGGATCAGGGTGAAGAAGTAGTTGACGGCTCATGGCAGGAACAGTGGATCAATTTCTCCAATAAGATTGGTTCAGTGGAACGCCCGTCTGGTAATGACCCGGATATTTTGCATTCATGGATTGATGATGTGGTCAGGGCATTCAGTGAGTCGCACCATTTTTGTGATCATCTTGTAAAGCGGATGGAGGAAAGCAGTCATGCCTGAATATGCTCGCAGACTAACAGAACAGGGGATTGAAGAATTTAACAATTACCTGGTTGCCATTAGTGAAGGCCAGGCATTGGAGCTTCCACAACTACTGTTAACGGACGAAAGGTATTCTGACGTCATCGAACAGGACATCGAAGTTGACCGAATAGAATTTTCCACCCGCCACGAACTTGGAGCGTACGCAACCAAGGCCATAGAAGGCTCAGAGACTCAAGCATTGTTGGGCGACCAAGGATTTTGGTCCTGGCTGGCGCTATATTGGTTTGATCAACTGTGTCCTGCTGATGGGAAAGGTGTAAGGAAGCCCAGCAAGCCTTATAACTACATTCTAAGCCGAAACTATAAACACCGGCCCAGGCACGCGATTTATATGACGTGGGTATTGGTTTCTCAGTATGGAGATACATCATTCTTTCTCCTAAGTAAAAAACCGAACGAACGAGGCGAATTAATCGAACAACTCGCAGCCCGCCAATACTTTATTGCCTGTGAAGGTATTGTCAAAGCAGCGTCTCACCTTTATTACGACCCGGAACGAAAAACATTCAAACGTGGTTCCACTTCGCAAAAAAGAAAAGGTAATATTCGTCGTTTTATAGCGTACCTCCAGCAACTCGATTTAACCTATGACTTGGGTTCACTCGCTGGGGGCACATTACTTGATTTGCTTCCAGATGAATATGCGGCGTTTAAAGAAGCCGCTGAGTAACATGCACCTGGATTTAGGGTTTATTTCCTGTTTTTTTCTGTTCCAGGATTCTCCGCACCGTGGAAACGGCCCCGATAAAATCTTGTTTAACTTGGTGCTCCCATATTCTGACAACAGCCCATCCATCGTGCTGCAATTCTTTTGTGACAAATCCATCACGAATCGTATTGGCCGCTATTTTTTTTACCCAGAATTCTCTGTTCTTTTTTGGTTGTTGAAAATGTTTCGGACATTTATGCCAGAAGCAGCCATCCACGAAGACCGCAACCTGAAAGCGTGGAAATACAAAATCAGGTTTCCCGACAAGATGGCTTTTCAGTCTATAGCGGTATCCAAGATTCCATAACGCCTTCCGTAATTTAAGCTCTGGTTTCGTATTGCTGCCTTTAATCCTGGACATGCAATAACTTCTCTGTTCATCATTGAGGACGTCTGTCACAAAGCGAGCTCTGCAAATTCAATATTCTCTACCTCCTTAATGTCTGAATAATCATCAGATGCTCTGCATCTATCCATGATTTCAGAAACCACATCAGCCAAATGGAATGCCAGATAAGGTGGTACCGCATTACCAATCTGTTCATACTGCTTTCCACGCGGCCCTTCAAAATAATAATTATCTGGGAAAGTCTGAAGTCTTGCAGCCTCTCTTACCGTCAAACTTCTACACTGCGAAGGGTCCGGATGAATATAATAATGGCCGTCTTTTCGTAAATGTGCAGTCACAGTTGTAGATGGTTTATCCCATACCTGTACTTTGAATCTGTCTCTGAAATTTTTGACTCTACCGTTTTCGTCTTCCGTCGCATTCCTGTGATCTGGCCATAGAAACTTTGGGAAATCTTCAAGTTTAGGAACCATTCCGTTGACATCGGCATAGCTGGCAGCAAAAAGGTATCTCCAGAAATCCGAATCCATATGTCCCCGTGATTCGTGTTGAACAACACCGCCAATTTTTTTATCGAATAGCCAATTGGCCAATTCTCTTGGCGGGCAATTGCCTGGTACGAAACTACCCCCCTCACCGATATCTGCCGATATATTCTCGACCGCGCTTTCCATTCGCCTCTGAATATCCTGAAACTTCTTGGTTTTTAGTGGTCTCTTATTGATGCACTTGCCAACGCGTTTCCGCCATTCACCCCTGCCTTCATCGCGACCGGACATTTTACTCCTGACCGGGAGCATATCCGCTAACACATCTTTAAGGGTAAAAGGCGTATCTACAGATTCCAGAACGGGGTGTGGTGGATTATCATAATCACTACGAATTCCAAGCAGGATTACCCTATGCCTTTGTTGAGGAACACCATAGTTCTCAGATTTTATAAGGTAATCCTTGAATTCTAACCATTCGTCACCTTCCGCCTCTTGTACAAATGAATAAATAGAATACCTTGTCCCACGTTTATTTTTAGGTATTTTCTCTCTATCCCATTTCGATAATGCAGTTACTGGACTCCTAAGGTCAGAAAGGATCTTTGGAAATATATGCTCTCCCTTTAATTTTGCACTCAGAATTCCTTTTACGTTTTCCATAACAAATATGGTTGGTCGCATTACAGCCACGATCTTCAGGTATTCCCTGTAAAGTGTGTGCCTATGATCTTTCTCGAAATCCACGTCATTCGTACGGCGTGCCCTGCCTATCGTAGAATATGCTTGGCAGGGAGGACCTCCAAGTAAAACCCAGTGCCTCGAGTCACCAACTGCATTTGAAATTCTTTCAGTTACGGTCCGAACGCGCTTTTTACCAAGTTCTGCATGCCAGGCAATTTCCTTTGCAAGATTACTTTCGTCTGGATACTTTTCAAATAGTTCTGCTTTTGTAATACCCTCACCACGGATGTATTGGTAGTATTCCCTTGGTAAACTTCCCTTCTTAAATTGTCGGGTAAAACTACGTAGTTCCAGGGTCTGGTGAGCATGAGAATCTTTTTCTATTGATAAGACAGGTTGAAAAACCTGTCCGTTTCTGTAAGCAGAAAACCCCTCGCTCAAGCCGCCTGGACCAGCGAAGATATCCACAACCGGAATAGCCGAGTCGCTGTTCAGATATTGCCTTCCAGCACTAGCTTTTTTCATACTTATTACTACTCGCAAAAATTTATATTTTTATGACCAAAAAAGACAATAACCCTTAGTCAGATGTATTGGTGAGACTGCACTGTTAAATTAACTTATTTTCAAATACGACTTTTTCATATTCTCGTATATCAGACGCCACGGGTTCCCAAATATGAATATTATCTCCGTAATGCTCAAAGATTTTACCGTGGTTTTTTTCTGCAATAATTTTCATTTGAGCAAAATTACTATCGAAAAATGATTCTTCTGGCAGCTCATTTTTAAGATCATTTTCTGTGATTACGGTTACGCCAGACCTCTTGAGTTTTAAAAATGCATTTAATATTTTTGTATTGATCTGGCTTGGTCGTTTGGCCCAAAGTTTAAGACGCCTACCAACCTTTTTAACTTCCTGAACAGCTGTTTTTTCATGGGTATCAGGCATTATTGGTTTTAAAAGAGCATCTTTTAATTCGGCCAACATAATTAGACTTTGCACTATTTCTGAATGGGCTTTTTTTTCAGAATCACCTTTTCTTACCAAGAATGCAGCAGACTCAAGACTATTTTTTAACTGTACTAGGGGGCGTTCTCAATTAAGCCAGATGATAGTAGCCACCAAGCTTAACATTGCCCGATATGTCGTTGCCAAACGTTCATAACGAGTGGCGATTCGTCGATAGTGTTTTAGCTTTTGAAAGACTCTCTCGACCAAATTCCGCTCACGATAGTAAGTGCTCATCATATTCTCTTGCCGTTTTTCTGTTGTTCTTTGGCGGTATTACCGCGATGGCCTCACCCGTCTCGATAGCAGCGATAAATGCATTAGCATCATACCCTTTATCGGCAATGATATAATCCGCTGAAAACCCTTCTATCAGTAGAGTTGCTTGCTTTATTTCAGCCTGCTGTCCTGCGGTTAATATAAAGCGGACGGGATTACCCAATGCATCTACCACAGCATGAATCTTGGTACTCAGTCCGCCACGTGACTTACCCATTGCCTCATTTTCCTGCTGTTTTTTTTGCCGCGCCATGTTGGTGAACGCGAACAATACTACCATCGACCATCAGGTATTCAAGATCGGGATCATTGGCGATTGCTTCAAAAATGCGAACCCAATGTCCTTTATGCGCCCAGCGGTTATAGCGTACATAGACTCGATGCCAGTGGCCAAATGTCATTGGCAGATCACGCCAGGGAGAGCCTGTTCTGGCAATCCACAAGACCGCTTCCAGAAACAGGCGATTGTCAGACGCCGTAACACCGCAATCGCTTGTTTTTCCAGGCAATAAGTCTTTGATTCGCTCCCATTGATCGTCTCTGAGAATTATTCGTTCCATGATTTTACTCCACGGAAAGAACATATAATACAATGTTTTAGAGAACTAAATTAAACTTAATTGAGAACGCCCCCTAGTTTAGGAGTGATATTGTCCATTCACCCTCCCTCATAATCATCAATATTTACTACAATATTAGTAGTTATGAGTGATTGCAAGGCTGATTTTGATATTATTAATTAATTTAGTAAATTAACGGCATCTACGGACAAAGGGACAAAGTGGTCAATCATATTTCACTACATGGAATATTTTATACTCCAGATGGTCAGTTCTCTGATTATTGCATTCTGCAGAACATAATCGAAACTGCAAGTATGGCTGGACCACTACGAATAGAATTTCCAGGCGCGTTATACCACATCACATCGAGAGGTGGCCATCGGCAAGCAATTTATGAATACGATCGGGATCGTGAATTGTTTCTTGAGGTATCGGCAGAGACAGTGGATCGCTACAACTGGGTTTGCCATGCCTATTGCCTGATAACGAATCATTACCATCTGGTCATAGAAACGGTTGAGGGAAACCTTTCGCAGGGTATGCGACATTTGAATGGAGTCTATACCCAGGCATCGAACCGTCGTCATCGTCGGAACCGACACCTGTTCCAAGGACGTTTCAAAGGAATTTTAGTTGATAAGGATACCTATTTTCAGGAACTCAGCCGATATGTAGTACTCAATCCGGTCCGGGCCGAAATGGTTAAAAGCCCTGAAGAGTGGCATTGGAGCAATTACAAAGCGATGATGGGTGAGACCACGGGTCCCAAATGGTTGGCAATAGAAGGCTTGTTGAGCCAGTTTGATGACTGTTTGGACGAGGCGCGTCGCCAATATCGACTTTTTGTACTCGCCGGAGTGGGCCGGAGAATGTGGGATAAACTGCGACATCAAATATATTTGGGCGATGAAAACTTCGTGGAGCGGATGCAGGCCAAATCAAAAGTTGAGGGCGATCTAATGACTATCCCAAGGTTGCAGCGTCGGCCGCCGCCGTTGCCTTTGAAAGTGATCTCCAAGAGCCAAGGAAATAGAAATACTGCAATTATTGCCGCTTACGCAACCGGCGCTTACAGTTATCGGGAGACCGCAGATCATTTCCGAATACGTTTATCAGCAGTGGGACGGATTGTGAGAGCTGGAATGCAATAATCAGAGAACTGACCACTTATCGCGAAATCGATGCTAAATCATAGAGAATTAGGGTGTGTTTATCGGTCGCCTGCGGCGAATTGAGTTTGTTTTATTGGGACATCACAAAAAATATTAATTTGTGGTGAATAAAGTTGCTTTGCCTGTTGACAGGGGTTGGCTAAATGGTGACCCCTTATCGCAAACGATTCGAAATCGCCTGATCTTACACCGGTACCACGATTCAATTCGGCTCACCTTCGGGGCCGGCGATCCCCTTTGGCCATCATCTACCCGAAACCCGAAAAATCGTCGGAACCAATACTCTAGTGTTCTTTTGAAACTCCAAAAATACCAATTTTTCATCCGAGAATGTCACAATTGATAATTTACAGATCCTTCAGTACATTTCTATTTGATCAAAAAGGGCGTTTATTTTTCTACTGCTTACCGATGAAAAACCAATATCGAGGATATTAAATTAAAAATGTCTAGTCAAACATCATCTTATACAATCATTATTACAGCACTCCCTGTTGAGTTTAATGCTGTGATTGAACATCTCCAGAATATACACGAAGTGGAGCACCCAGCTGGCACTATTTATGAGGTGGGAAACTTCTCATCAGAAAATCAAGATTGGAATATTGCCGTAATCCAAGCGGGCATGGGTAATCCCAGAACTGCTTTTGAAACCGAACGAGCCATTAATTTTTTTAACCCTTCTCTTGTTATTTTTGTAGGTGTTGCTGGTGGATTAAAAGATGTAAATTTGGGAGACGTTGTTGCAGCAACCAAAGTGTACGGTTTTGAATATGGCAAAGCCGAACAACAATTTAAAACTCGTGCTGAATTTGGGGAATCAACCTACTCGTTGATCCAACGTGCCCTAGCGGTTTCAAGACGAGACAATTGGCTCAATCGCATCCAAGGAATTCAAGCTCTTAACAATCCACCCCGTGCTTTTGTTGGAGCTATTGCTGCTGGTGAAAAAATTGTTGCTTCAACCAATTCTCAAAGTTACAAATTGCTAAAAATAAATTTCAGTGATGCACTTGCGGTTGAGATGGAAGGTTTTGGCTTTTTCAGAGCCATTCATGCCAATCATCATGTCGAGGCTTTAATGATTCGGGGTATTTCCGATATGATTGATAACAAAAGTAAAGCCGATGCCTCGGGTTCACAAGAAATAGCCTCTTGTCACGCTGCCGCCTTTGCTTTTGAAGTACTTGCTAAACTAAAAAAGAATGTCAACACGACAAATGAACTAACTAACCAAAATCATTCTGGAATCCTGATCGAACAAAAAGCGAGTGATAATGCTAAACAGTTTGGTCAAGCGAACGGTAATATTTATTTCGGTTGTACTGAAAAGAAAATCCGCGACAACATTCTTGATCAAACTCGCATCATTGAGGATAAAACTCAAGAGTTTGTAGGGCGACAATTTGTTTTTGATGCGATTAATAAATTTATAGAAACCAATTCTCGCGGTTATTTTATCGTGCGTGGTGATCCTGGCATTGGCAAATCCGCCCTTGCCGCACAATTGGTCAAAACAAAAGCTTGTGTACATCATTTCAATATTCGCGCTGAAGGGATTAGCAAAGCCTCAAATTTTATGACTAATATTTGTGCTCAATTAATCGCCGCTTATGACTTGGATTATAAGACCTTACCTCCCGACACAACTCAAGATTCAGGGTTTTTGTCAAAGTTGTTGGGTGAAATTTCGGATAAGCTCGGCAGCGACAAAAAGCTAATTATGGTGGTGGATGCTTTGGATGAAGTTGATAACACGGACACGACAAGCGGGGCTAATGTATTGTATTTGCCAATGACAGTGCCTGCGGGTATCTATATTGTGGCAACCATGCGCCGTGATAAAGCGGTTAAGCTGCGGATTGAATGTGAGCAGAAATATTTTGACATTAAACAAGATGATGACAAAAATCTCGCTGATATAAGCAAGTATATTGCAAGCACCTCCGAACGTGAGGGTATTCAAACCTATATATCAAAACAAGATATTGATAATAAAGCCTTTATTTCAATATTAACTGAAACCAGTCAGGGTAATTTCATTTATCTGTATTATGTACTGCCCGAAATTGAACGTGGTGCTTATACAAATTTAGCACTTACGGCAATTCCAGTGGGTTTAAAAAATTACTATGAAGATCATTGGGGACGTATGCGTGCGCAAGATGAAGAAGCATGGTTTAAATACAAATTGCCTGTCATAGTAGCACTGACGGTGGTTAAAGCCCCGATTTCCATTGACTTGATTTTGGATTTTTCAAAAGTTCCAAAAAAGTACCGTATCCGTGCCGTACTTCAAGAATGGTGGCAATTCTTGTATGAATTGCAAGTAACTTATCAAGGAGGCTTGCAAAAGCGTTACCGCATGTACCACGCCAGCTTTCATGATTTTTTAGCCGAGAAAGAAGAAATTGCCGATGAATTTGTTGATTTAAAGGCGGCACATGAGCAGATTGCCAATACACTTTGGGATGACTTGTTTGATGAATAACTTTACTGAACGTTTGCAGAGGATGGATGAGGAGCGACGATTATACACACTGCAATGTTTACCTTCGCATTTAGCTAAGATGGGTCTACAGGAAAAGTTGCAAAAACTACTGATTACGTTTGAGTTTTTACAGGCAAAGGTGGAGGAATTTGGGCCACAGCCGTTAATTGAGGATTATGAGCCAGTTGATGAGGAGAGTTTTAGGCTAATTCAGGAAACTTTACGTTTATCAGAGCATGTTCTTGCTGATAATAGTATGCAACTGGCGGGGCAGTTACATGGGCGATTGTTGTCTCATCAATCGCCAGTTATTCAAAGGCTATTAGAACAAGCTGTACCATCATTTCCTTGGTTGCGTCCTCTAAAAGAGAGTTTAATACCTCCTACTAGTACTCCTTCACACTTGTATTGACGGATAAAGTGTTTTTAATTTAATCCTCGCATCGGCCGTG
>CAZGQY010000135.1:0-11706 GCA_964528035.1 uncultured Methylococcaceae bacterium
ATTGGTCATGTAGACCATGGAAAGACCACACTGACAGCGGCGTTGACGAAGGTCATGGCGGAGGCTCAGGGTGGCGAGTTTAAGGCATACGATCAGATTGATAACGCGCCTGAAGAGCGGGAGCGTGGAATCACGATCGCGACGGCCCATGTTGAATATGAGTCGCCTAATCGGCACTATGCGCATGTAGACTGCCCCGGCCATGCGGATTATGTAAAGAACATGATCACGGGTGCAGCGCAGATGGACGGAGCGATATTAGTCTGTTCGGCGGCGGATGGTCCGATGCCGCAAACGCGTGAACACATATTACTGGCTCGTCAGGTGGGTGTCCCGTACATAGTTGTGTATCTGAACAAAGCGGACATGGTGGATGACGAAGAGTTGGTCGAACTGGTTGAGATGGAAGTCCGTGAATTATTGGATAGTTATGAATTTCCAGGAGACGATACGCCAATCATAACGGGATCGGCCTTGAAAGCGCTGGAAGGGGACACCAGTGATATAGGGATTCCATCGGTCATAAAATTAGTTGAAACGATGGATGAATATATTCCAGAGCCGGAGCGGCCAGTGGATAAAGCGTTTCTGATGCCGATTGAAGATGTATTTTCCATCTCCGGTCGAGGCACGGTGGTCACGGGTCGAATAGAGCGTGGCAAAGTGGTTGTTGGAGAAGAGATCGAGATTATCGGCATCAAGGATACAGCGAAGACGACGTGTACCGGGGTGGAGATGTTCCGCAAATTACTCGATGAAGGGCTGGCGGGCGATAATGTAGGTGTATTGTTGCGCGGTACGAAGCGTGAAGAGGTTGAGCGAGGTCAGGTATTGGCCCACCCTGGGACGATCACACCGCACACTCATTTTGAGGCGGAGATCTACGTGTTATCGAAAGATGAGGGAGGCCGTCATACGCCATTTTTCAATGGTTATCGTCCACAGTTTTATTTCCGTACGACGGACGTAACGGGTGCGGTAGATTTGCCGGAAGGTGTTGAGATGGTGATGCCTGGAGACAACATTCAGGTCACCATAAAATTGATTGCCCCGATTGCGATGGACGAAGGTTTGCGATTTGCAGTACGGGAAGGGGGTCGCACGGTGGGTGCGGGTGTTGTATCCAAAGTAATTGAGTAAGGCGTTATGGCAAATCAAAATATAAGAATACGACTCAAAGCGTTCGATCATAAATTGATCGATCAGTCTGCGAGTGAAATAGTTGAAACCGCACGTCGTACCGGTGCTCAGATACTTGGACCTATACCACTTCCAACAAAAAAGGAACGCTGGACAGTGCTAATTTCTCCGCATGTAAATAAGGATGCGCGAGATCAGTACGAACTCAGAACTCATAAGCGGCTGTTGGATATAGTTGATCCAACAGAAAAAACAGTGGATGCATTAATGAAATTAGATCTCGCCGCTGGCGTAGACGTGCAGATTAAACTCCAATAAAAAATATTGGTTGATCTGAATTTAATTGTTAAGAGGAACTGATCGATGTCAATTGGTCTTGTTGGTCGAAAATTTGGTATGACGCGCATATTTACCGAAGATGGTGCATCTGTCCCGGTGACCGTCATACAGGTAGAGAATAATCGCGTTACTCAGGTCAAGACTATCGAATCTGACGGGTACCGGGCAATTCAGGTGACGACCGGTAGTAAAAAAGCATCTAAGGTCAATAAGGCTGAAGTAGGGCATTTTAAGAATGCAGGAGTCAAGTCAGGCCGCGGGTTATGGGAATTTCGTCTGGAAGAAGGCGAAGGCATGGAGATGGCAATTGGATCTGATTTTGGTATGGAGCTTTTCTCTGAAGGTCAGGTTATTGATGTCCAAGGCACGAGTATAGGTAAAGGGTACGCTGGAGCGATTAAGCGTCACAATTTTCATACCCAGGACATGACGCACGGAAATTCTTTGTCGCACAGGTCTGCCGGATCAATTGGTCAGTGTCAGACGCCAGGTCGCGTTTTTAAGGGAAAAAAAATGGCGGGTCATATGGGGAATGTTACAAGAACGACACAGAACTTAAAGATCCAGGGAATCGATTCTGAGAGAAATTTTATGCTTGTAAAAGGTGCTATACCGGGCGCAAAAGGTTCAGATGTAATTGTGACGCCAGCGGTTAAACGTAGTAGGAAGACTGAGAAATGAGTTTAGAAATTCCGCCAATTAGCGAAACAGACACCGTGGGAGCAATTCCAGTAACTGAAGCTGTTTTCGGACAAGCTTTCAACGAGCCGTTGATCCATCAAATAGTGGTGGCGTTCATGGCAGGTACGCGTAGTGGCACCAAAAAACAAAAGAACCGTGCCGATGTCAGTGGTGGTGGTAGTAAACCCTGGCGTCAAAAAAGTACAGGCAGAGCAAGAGCGGGTACATCCAGAAGCCCATTGTGGCGGTCAGGCGGAGTAACATTTGCTGCACGCCCAAGAGACTATAGCCAGAAAATTAATAAGAAAATGTATAGAGCAGGGATTCGTTCAATATTTTCTGAATTATTAAGGCAGAAACGGCTATTTGTTAGCGAAAATATTATTCCCTCTGAACCTAAGACGAAGCTACTCGCCGGTACGTTGAAGGAGTGTGGTACAGAGAATATATTAATTGTTACAGATGCACCTGAAAAGAACCTGGAACTTTCCAGCAGGAATATATCCAGAATAAGTATCTGTACGACGAATCATCTTGATCCTGTGAGTTTGGTAGCGGCTGCAAAAGTTATCGTTACCAAGCATGCGATCAGTAAAATAGAGGAGCAATTGGCGTGAACCATCTTAAGTTGGCTAACGTAATTCAAGCACCTGTGGTATCGGAGAAATCAACCATTCTTGGTGATAGCCAGAATCGTTTTGTCTTTAAGGTTCTGAAAACAGCTACGAAAAGCGAAATTAAGAGCGCGGTGGAATTGATGTTTACCGTGGATGTCGAATCTGTCCAGGTTGCTAATGTTCGAGGAAAAAGTAAACGTTTTGGCCAGTTGATGGGTTCAAGGGCAGATTGGAAGAAAGCTTACGTCAGGTTAAAGCCCGGGCATGATATTGATTTTTCCGGCGCATAAACCCTCACTTAACCGCATACATTAATAATATTGGTAGTTAGATATGGCCGTAATCAAGAGTAAACCTACATCCCCAGGATCTCGGTTCGTTGTAAAAGTAAAATCGGATTTCCTGCATAAGGGCCAACCACATAGGCCGTTGGTTGAAAAGAAAAGTAAGAACGGTGGTCGCAATAACAAGGGACGCATCACAACTCGGCATACGGGTGGCGGACATAAGCAACGCTACAGAATTATCGATTTTAAGCGCGACAAAGTGACTGTTCCCGGCGTAGTGGAGCGGTTGGAATACGATCCTAACAGGACTGCGCACGTAGCACTGATCAAGTATAAGGACGGTGAACGAAGATATATCATCGCACCAAAAGGGCTGAACGTCGGTAGTGAAATTATTTCCGGCACTTCGGCTGCAGTTAAGCCAGGTAACTGCATGCCAATGAGAAATATTCCTGTTGGAACGCAGGTTCACTGTATTGAGCTGAAACCGGGAAAAGGCGCCCAGATTGCGCGTAGTGCAGGGGCGACCGTTCAACTGATTGCTAAAGAGGGTGCTTATGTTACCGTCAGACTGCGTTCAGGTGAAATGAGAAAAATACATGCAGATTGCAGAGCTGTTATTGGGGAAGTCGGCAATTCCGAACATAATCTTCGGTCATTGGGTAAAGCCGGAGCAACTCGCTGGCGTGGAGTACGACCAACTGTTAGAGGCGTAGCAATGAACCCTGTGGATCACCCTCATGGCGGTGGTGAAGGGCGGACATCTGGTGGGCGACATCCTGTTTCTCCCTGGGGTCAGCCAACCAAAGGGTATAAAACAAGAACGAATAAGCGGACTGACAAAATGATTGTCAGGCGTCGTAAGAAACGGTAATTAATGAGAGGAATATTTAAGTGTCTCGTTCTATAAAGAAAGGTCCATTTATTGATCACCACCTTCTTGAGAAGGTCAGGAAAGCATCTGAATCTAACGATCGACGGCCAATTAAAACATGGTCCCGCAGGTCTATGGTTATTCCTGATATGCTAGGACTGACTATTGCGATCCATAATGGTCGGCTTCATATCCCGGTACTTATTTCTGAGAATATGGTTGGCCACAAGTTGGGAGAATTTGCTCCAACTCGAACCTATAAAGGCCATTTGGCTGACAAAAAATCAAAATAGTCGGATTAAACAATGGAAACCGCAGCAAAATTAAGAAATGCACCCATATCAGCTCAAAAGAGTCGTTTGGTTGCCGATCAGATTCGAGGAAAAAGTGTTGAGTTAGCGCTAAACACCCTAAGATTCAGCTCAAAAAAAGCTGCTGGTGTGATGAAGAAAGTTTTAGAATCAGCTATTGCCAATGCAGAGCATAATGAAGGTGCCGATATCGACGAATTAAAAGTGAGTACCGTATTTGTGAACGAAGCGCGTACACATAAGAGAATAAGAGCAAGAGCAAAAGGTAGGGCAAACAGGATTTTGAAAAGAACATGCCACATTACCGTCAAAGTATCGGAAGTTGATTAAGGGCAGCAGATATGGGTCAAAAAGTACATCCAGTAGGAATTCGTCTCGGCTACATTAAAGATTGGTCGTCGCGATGGTATGCAGAAACGAAGAATTATTCAGAACTTCTGCATCAGGACTTGCGGATTCGTGAGTATATAAAGAAAAAACTGGCACATGCGTCTGTAAGTCGAATCCAAATCAATCGACCGGCGAACAATGCGCAAATTACAGTTCATACTGCGCGTCCGGGTATCGTTATTGGAAAGAAAGGCGAAGACATCGATTCTTTGAGAACCCAGGTGTCGGCGATGATGGGTATACCCGTTCATCTCAACGTTGAAGAGATTCGCAAACCGGAACTTGACGCACAGCTAGTAGCGGAAGGAGTCGCTCAACAGCTGGAAAAAAGAATAATGTTTCGACGGGCCATGAAACGGGCGGTTACCAACACCATGCGCTTAGGTGCTGAAGGCATAAAAATCAGTGTAAGTGGGAGACTGAATGGTGCAGAAATCGCGCGGCGTGAATGGTACAGAGAGGGTCGGGTTCCTCTGCATACTTTGCGTGCTGATATAGATTACGGACTCGCGGAAGCAAAAACTACTTATGGCATCATTGGTGTAAAGGTTTGGATATTTAAAGGTGAAGTATTAGACCCTTCTTTGCTGGTTACGCCTGATGAAAAAAAGAAAACGCCTTCAAAATAAATACATAAACTATCATGCTACAACCGAAAAGAACTAAATATCGTAAGCAGCAAAAAGGCAAGAATAATGGCCTTGCTCATCGGGGATCAAGTGTTAGCTTCGGAGAGTTTGGATTAAAATCCACAGTGAGAGGCCGTATTACGGCCCGACAGATTGAAGCGGCGCGACGCGCGATAACCCGTCACGTTAAAAGATCTGGAAAGTTATGGATTCGGGTGTTTCCTGATAAACCAATTACTAAAAAGCCCTTAGAAGTACGAATGGGTAAAGGAAAAGGTAGCGTTGAGTATTGGGTGGCGCAAATAAAACCTGGCTCGATGTTGTATGAAATACAGGGCGTGCCGGAAGATACCGCCAGGAAGGCTTTTAAATTAGCTGCAGCAAAATTGCCGCTAAAAACCAAATTTACAACGCGCACGGTAATGTGATGAACGCGAACGAACTTAGAGAAAAGACGCCGCAAGAGTTAGATGACATTTTGGTCGAACTCTCAAAAGAGCAGTTTAATCTGCGAATGCAGAAAGGCAGTGGACAACTATCCAAACCAGATCAGGTGAAAAGAGTACGGCGAGAGATCGCTCGAATTAAAACAGTGCTGCATGAAATGGCGAGGGTGCAAGTATGAGCGAGAATGCGAATAAAAATCAGCGGATCGTTCAAGGTCGCGTTGTCAGCAACAAAATGGAAAAAACCATCACAGTACTTGTAGAAAGACTGGTTCCTCATCCTGTTTATGGAAAATATATTCGGCGCTCAACAAAATTAGTCGCTCACGACGAGGGCAATAAATGTTCCGAAGGCGATTTAGTTTCGCTTATTGCTTCTCGCCCGATTTCAAAAAGAAAGTGTTGGACATTAGTCGATATAATCGAATCAAATATTCGATGAATCTTTAAAAATAGTATTATCATAAAACTGGGATATTAATAATGATACAGATGCAAACCAACCTGGATGTGGCCGATAACAGTGGCGCGAGAAGGGTTATGTGTATCAAAGTACTGGGCGGATCACATCGGCGTTACGCTAAAATTGGAGATGTTATCAAGGTCAGTATCAAAGATGCGATACCCAGGGGGCGGGTAAAAAAAGGCGAGGTTCATAATGCAGTTGTTGTGCGTACGAGGAAGGGCGTCCGTCGGCCAGACGGTTCGGTGCTGCGATTCGATGGTAATGCTGCTGTGATATTGAATGCTCAGTTACAGCCTTTAGGTACACGAATCTTCGGTCCTGTTACCAGAGAACTGAGGACAGGTAAATTCATGAAGATTATTTCTTTAGCGCCAGAAGTTCTATAGGAAAGTTAACATGAGAAAGATTCGAAAAGACGATGATGTTGTTGTTTTGACAGGCAAAGATAAAGGAAAAAAAGGTTCAGTGCAGTCCGTTCTGGGAAATGGAAAACTTCTGGTAGAAGGTATTAATCTTGCCAAGAAGCATCGCAAACCGAATCCGACTTTGGGTTCCCCAGGTGGTATTGAGGAAAAAGCAATGCCAATACATGCCTCAAATGTTGGACTCTTTAATCCAGAAACAAAAAAAGCTGATCGTGTTGGTATACGCATACTGGAAGACGGAAAGAAAGTGCGCTTCTATAAATCTACAAACGAAATTGTTGATATCTAAATATAGCATCTAAAGAATTATGACTAGGTTAGCTACTCTCTACAAAGAAGAAATTGTACCTGTATTGGTTGAAAAATTTAATTACAGTTCAGTAATGGAGGTGCCTCGGATCTCTAAAATTACTCTCAATATGGGAGTAGGAGAGGCAGTTGCAGATAAAAAAGTGATGCAGTTCGCCATTGATGACATGACGAAAATATCAGGTCAAAAGCCCATTGTTACATTGGCCAGGAAGTCTATTGCCGGATTTAAAATTCGGGATGATATGCCTATAGGATGTAAAGTGACACTGAGAAAGGTGCGTATGTACGAGTTTCTGGATCGATTGGTTAATATCGTAATACCAAGAATTAGAGACTTTCGCGGGCTCAATCCAAAGTCTTTTGATGGTCGAGGTAATTATTCTATGGGTGTTCGTGAACAGATCATTTTTCCAGAAGTGGATTATGAAAAAATAGATACCATCCGTGGAATGGATATTACTGTTTCTACGTCAGCAAAAACGGACAGCGAGGCGAAGGCTCTGCTTGAGTTGCTAAAATTTCCATTTCGTACCTAATACAGGATTAAACGATGGCAAAAAAATCAATGATCGCGCGAGAAAATAAGCGCTTAAAAATGGTTAAGAAGTACCAGGTCAAGCGTGAAGCATTAAGGTCTGTTATCCGTAATCCAGGTGCCTCTTACGATGATAAGCTGGATGCCCAAACACAATTACAAAAATTACCTAGAGATTCCAGTTCAGCACGTTTGAGAAATCGTTGTAATTTAACTGGTCGACCTCATGGTTATTACAGAAAATTCGGCCTAGGAAGAAATAAGCTCCGGGAATCGGCAATGAAGGGATACGTTCCTGGAATTGTAAAAGCGAGTTGGTAGTTGGATTTATCCCCGAATAATTAAGAATATCAAATTCTGGAGAGTAATAATGAGTATGACAGATCCCGTTTCCGATATGCTTACGCGCATCCGAAATGGACAACATGCAGGTAAGCAGGAAGTAAGCATGCCTTCGTCAAAACTGAAAGTGGCAATTGCTAAAGTTCTTATCGAAGAGGGCTACATCCAGGATTCTGTCTGTAATGCTGACGGTAATAAAAATGAATTGACTGTTACCTTGAAATATTATCAGGGTAAACCAGTTATTGACAAAATCCAACGGGTCAGTAAGCCAGGTCTAAGAATATATAGAGCAAAAGACCAGCTTCCTGATGTTCTTGGAGGTCTTGGAATTGCAATTATATCCACATCGAACGGTGTAATGACTGATCGGGCTGCGCAAGTCGCGGGAATTGGTGGTGAAGTATTGTGTACCGTTTCGTAATTATAACGAGTCTATCAAATGTCTAGAATCGCAAATAACCCGGTAGTGGTGCCGGAGTCCGTCGATGTTAAATTGGATGGACAGTCGCTCCGCGTTAAGGGGGGTAAAGGTGAAATGGTCTTCGATATCCATGAAAATGTTGATCTTGAAGTGCAGGAATCTCTGATTAAATTTCGCGCAAAAGATGAGAGTAGAAACTCAAAGGCTCTTGCGGGTACCATGCGTTCTGTCGTTTCGAACATGGTGACAGGGGTGTCGAATGGATTTGAAAAAAAATTAACCTTGGTTGGTGTAGGATATAGAGCTCAGTCAAAAGGAAGCACGCTGGATTTGTCCTTAGGTTTTTCACACCCGGTAATTTGCGCGATTCCAGAGGGTGTCAGTGTTGAAACACCGAGTCCTACCGAGATCATCGTAAAGGGAATTGATAAACAGAAAGTCGGACAGATGGCGGCAAACATTCGTGCTTATCGTCCTCCTGAACCCTATAAGGGCAAAGGTGTTCGATATAGTGACGAGCGTGTTGTGAGAAAAGAAGCCAAAAAGAAATAGGTAGCCTCATGAAAATACAAAATAGTCGTCTAAGACGCGCAGCGAGAACTCGCGCAAGAATTCGTAAGTTGGACATAAAAAGACTATCGGTGCATCGTACTCCTCGGCATATTTACGCGCAGATAAATAGTGAAGATGGTATGCAAACACTGCTTTGCTCTTCGACAGTTGAGTCTTCAATACGTAGTCAAATAAGTAAAACAAGCAATGTAGACGCCGCGATTGCAGTTGGAAAGGCGATTGCCGAGAAAGCAAAAAACGCAGGTATTACCGAAGTGGCGTTTGATCGAGGTGGTTACAAATATCATGGCCGCGTAAAAGCGCTGGCCGATGCTGCCCGTGAAGGCGGATTAAAGTTCTAGGACAAAAGATTATGGCTAACGGTAATAACCAATCGGTAACTGAGGGACTGCACGAGAAACTTGTGTCGGTAAGGCGGGTGGCAAAAGTAGTCAAAGGTGGACGCCAGTTTGGATTCACAGCACTCACTGTGGTTGGAGATGGTCAGGGTAAAGTGGGCTATGGCTTGAGCAAAGCCAGAGAAGTGCCCATTGCAATCCAAAAATCAATGGAGCAGGCGCGGCGTAATATGTGCTCTGTTAATTTAAATTCAGGTACACTTCAGTATCCGATTATGGCGTCAACCGGTGCCGCAAAAGTTTATATGCAGCCTGCTTCAGAAGGTACCGGTATCATCGCGGGAGGTCCGATGCGCGCTGTATTCGAAGTTGTTGGTGTGCACAACGTACTGGCAAAATGTATCGGTACAAACAATCCAATTAATGTAGTCCGTGCCACTATTGAGGGGCTTGCAGAAATGACGAGTGCTAAAGAAGTCGCTGCTAAACGTGGAAAGACGGTAGAAGAAATTATCGGGAAATAAAATGGCGGAAAAACTAATTAACATAACGCTTGTCCGTAGCAAAATTGGTCGTCTAGCTTCCCATAAAGGGTGCCTCACGGGCCTCGGACTAAAAAGAATGCATCAGACTGTTCAAGTTGCGGATACGGCTTGTAATCGCGGTATGATAAAGAAAATTTCATATATGCTCAAAATAGAGGAAGCATAAGATGTATCTTAATACTTTGAAACCCTCAAAGGATCGACGTAAAAATGCAAAACGTGTTGGTCGAGGGATAGGGTCCACTTTGGGTAAAACCGGTGGTCGTGGTCATAAAGGTCAAAAGTCTCGATCAGGTGGGTTTCACAAAGTGGGGTTCGAAGGGGGGCAAATGCCCTTACAGAGACGTTTGCCAAAGTTTGGTTTCACATCCAGGCAAAAGAAACACGTCGCACAGGTCAGGTTAAACGAGCTTGCTGGTTTGGATTCCGATATCATTGATATTGATCTGTTGAAAACAAAGAATATTGTACAGACAAGTGCAAAACGCGTAAAAGTTTTCAAATCAGGAGAACTTAATAAGGCAATTACATTGAAGGGAATTCTTGTAACAAAAGGTGCGAGAATTGTCATTGAATCCAGCGGCGGAAAGATCGAGGAATAAGTGAATACACCGAACCCTATTGCGGCAGGCGGTAATTTCAGCAAATTAGCTGAGTTACGCAATCGACTTTTGTTTTTATTGGGCGCATTGTTCGTATTCAGGGTGGGTGCTCATATTCCGATTCCAGGAATTGATTCCAAGGCTTTGGCGCTCATGTTTGAACAGCAGGGTGGCTCAATCCTCGATATGTTCAATATGTTTTCAGGCGGAGCATTAAAACGTCTAAGTCTTTTTGCGTTAGGGATTATGCCGTATATTTCCGCGTCTATTATCATGCAGCTAATGACAGTGGTGATCCCATCGCTTGAGGCAATTAAGAAAGAGGGTGAATCCGGACGGCGTAGAATTACCCAGTACACTCGATATGGAACGGTGTTTCTTGCTACTTTTCAAGCGATAGGTGTAAGTTTTGCGCTCCAGAGCCAAACTGCGGGAGGTTTATCCGTCGTAATTAATCCGGGTGTGCATTTTGTGCTTATAACCACTGTTACTCTGGTCTGCGGGACAATATTTTTGATGTGGTTGGGGGAGCAGGTCACTGAGCGTGGTGTCGGTAATGGCATATCAATGATAATTTTTGCTGGTATCGTCGCTGGATTACCGGCTGCAATTGGTGGCACATTGGAGCTTGTCAGGACAGGTGCAATGAACGGAATCATAATTCTGGTTTTGTTCGTGATTATTATCGCAGTAACAGCATTTGTTGTATTTGTCGAGCGTGGTCAACGGCGTTTAGTTATTAATTACCCTAAACGTCAGCAAGGTAAAAAAATGTTTGCAGGCCAAACAAGTTTTTTACCATTGAAATTGAACATGGCGGGAGTTATTCCGCCTATTTTCGCATCCAGTATTATTTTATTCCCAGCCACGATTGCAGGATGGTTTGGTAATGCGGAAGGTTTTTCCTGGTTACAGGATGTAGCGACGACTTTGTCGCCTGGCCAGCCTGTTTACGTTTTGTTTTACGCAGTGGCGATTATATTCTTCTGTTTTTTCTATACTGCACTTGTTTTTAACTCAAAAGATACTGCGGATAATTTAAAAAAATCGGGTGCTTTTATTCCCGGGATACGTCCAGGCAAACAAACCATGGATCATATTGATGGAGTTTTGACTCGATTGACACTCGTTGGGGCTATATACATTACCGTGGTATGTTTGTTGCCAGAATTTATGATTTTATACTGGAATGTTCCATTCTATTTTGGGGGGACTTCTTTGCTTATTATTGTAGTTGTGGTTATGGACTTTATGTCTCAGGTACAATCTCATCTAATGTCTCATCAGTATGAAGGTTTGATGAAAAAAGCGAATTTAAAAGGAAAATCACCAGCGTAATCTAACGGTTTTAATATTATAGTAACCAGAATATAGTTAAGGAGCGAGGTTTTAATAATATGCGAAAGATTGACGCAGGATTATTGTTTGTC
>CAZGQY010000136.1:0-11556 GCA_964528035.1 uncultured Methylococcaceae bacterium
TGACCACTTCTCGACATAACCTACCCCCCAACACAACTGTGATGGAGTACTAGCTGCTAAGCGGGCATGATTCATTTTGGCGAGCATATTGAGGAGTAATATTGAAATGCCGCTTAAACGCCCGACTGAAAGATTCGGCTGACGAATAACCGACATTTTCAGCGACCACATCGATCGTATGGTGGTTACTTCTGAGTAGTGAAATTGATTTTTGCATCCGCCATGCAGTCAAATAAGAGATCGGTGACTCTCCAACCAGGCGAGTAAACCGATCTATAAAAGCAGACCTTGACAAATATATCTCACTAGCCAGGAACTCAATACTGATATTCTCCGGGTATCGATCGTGTATGAGCCGCAGTACTTTACTGATCTTAGGATCCTTCAATGCAGCCCAGAAACAGTCCGGCAGGTCAAGTAAAACGACTTGATTCCGAATAGTCTGTATAAATAAAACTTCGAACAAACGATCGACCATTACATCCGAGTACGGCTTGTCGATACTGGTTTCTGATTCGAATTGTGCAATGATGCCGGGCAACCAGGTAGCATTTTTCGATGAATTGTATTTTATATGAATAAACCCCGGCAAATGACTAATTAGCGGGTGCACCATTGTCCTGTCAAAACGAATCAAACCGCATAACAATTGAACCGATGGACCCGTGGCATTGAAACCTGGCCGACCCTGTTCCAGACTTTTGCAAAATTGTTCAGCGGGAACTCGCGGACTCTCAACGCTATCAGCAATCCAGTGCTCCGAACCGTCGGGTAACAAGATCACATCGCCGTGTTGAAGTCGAACCGGTTTGAGCATCTCTGTCGACTGGACCATACATTCTCCACCCAAAGCAATATGAATTTTAGGTTCGTTACTTGCGGGCAACACCAGGCCCCAGGGTGCATTAAGTTCCGAATGAAAAAATAGTGATCCATCCACTCGGATATGACGAAGAATATCTTTGATCAGTTCCAACCCAAGCCCTCGACTATTTCAGCGCTAATTATTCGGTGCTTGTCGTTTCGAGAAACAAGGCTCGGACGATCAAACAGGTAAACAGGATTCCGGATCATTATCCCTTTGTTAATTGCTTGTTATGATATCGGCAACCCATGTTCTCATGCAAAGTGCAAGCCTTACAAGCCAAGAATCAACAAATGTTGACGGCTTAAATATTTAATACATCAATGCGATGGAATATAGTTCAAATAGCAAATCTCTCTGGAGATTCAATACAGAAATGATTGCATAGGTCAATCTATAAAAACTCAACCGCAAGGATCAATGAGCCGCTATGAATAGAATTAGAAATCAACTCTACCTAAAATCAGGAATTACGCTACTACTATTGCAGTTGATCTCGATCCCTGGGTATGCAACAAATACCCAAACATGGAATCACAGCGACGAATCCAATACGACAACCATTGACCACCAAATCTGGCAAAATATTTTGAATCTCTATCTGCAGTCAGATCACCCTTCGGGTGTGAATAGATTCCGTTATAGCCAGGTAAAAACAGGCGACAAAAAAAAGCTTAAATCCTACCTCAACCAGCTACAGCAAATCGATCCCCGATCCTATCAGCGCTCAGAACAATTTGCGTACTGGGTTAATCTTTATAATGCTCTAACCGTCGATCTTATCCTTAACCATTACCCGGTAAAGAGTATTAAAAAAGTTGGCAAAGGATTATTTAGTTTTGGCCCCTGGGATGATGAAATCGCACGCATTTCCGAAGAAGATCTCACGCTGAATGATATTGAACACAAAATCCTTCGTCCCATTTGGAATGATCCCAGAATCCACTATGCGGTAAATTGCGCCAGTTACGGTTGCCCCAACCTTTCGACCAAGGCGTATACTACAAAAAATATCGATTCTCTACTGAATCTGGGTGCCCGTGACTATATAAATCATCCCAGAGGGATTCATTTTGAAGAGGGAATATTAACAGTCTCCAGCATTTACCATTGGTATTCAGAAGATTTTGGTGGCAACGATCAAACACTGATTATGCACCTTAAACAATACGCGAAACCCGAACTGAGAAAAAAATTGGATCAGTATCAGGGTTCGATCAATAATGAGTACGATTGGAACCTCAACGAACCGCGATAATTAGATCAAAAAAGGAAAGCCTATGAGGCATAGTCAAATCGCCCTCTTTATTACTCTCACACTGTTAGCAGGTAGTTTTTTTCTGTTCGATCTGGGCCAATATCTCACCCTTGATTTTTTCAAATCCCAGCAAACGAAAATTGATCTGCACTATCAAGCCAGGCCGGAACAAACAATCCTGATTTATTTTTTGACCTATGTTGCCGTAACTGCATTGTCTTTACCGGGTGCAGCACTAATGACTCTGGTGGGTGGTGCTATATTCGGGATCGTCACTGGAACGCTCATTGTGTCATTCGCAAGCAGCATTGGCGCAACACTCGCTTTCCTGGCCTCCCGTTTTTTGTTTCGTGACGCAGTGCAAAACAAATTTGGAAGTCATTTGAGTGCGATCAATACAGGGGTCGAAAAAGACGGAGCATTCTATCTGTTTACATTAAGGTTAGTCCCAGCATTCCCGTTTTTTATAATCAACCTGGTTATGGGACTAACGCCGATACGTATTTTAAGCTTTTATCTGGTCAGCCAGATTGGCATGCTGGCGGGCACAATTGTTTATGTGAATGCGGGCACACAGATTGCGAGAATAGAGTCTTTAAGCGGTATTATTTCACCGGGGTTGATTCTATCGTTCGCGATTCTTGGGTTTTTTCCACTTGTTGCCAAAAAGTTGGTCTCTGTGATCAAAGCGCGAAAAGTTCTTCGCAAATATGACAAACCCGATTCGTTTGATTATAACCTTGTAGCAATCGGTGCAGGTGCTGCAGGATTGGTGACAGCCTATATCGCAGCGGCGACTAAAGCAAAAGTTGCTTTAGTCGAGAAACACCGAATGGGTGGTGATTGCCTGAATACCGGATGTGTACCTTCTAAAGCACTGATTCGTTCAGCCAAATTTTTAAACCATATCAGCCGCGCTGAAGAATTCGGTGTTAAATCAGCCACGGCAAACTTCGATTTCGCCGATGTTATGGATCGGGTACAGAGAGTCATTCAAAAGATAGAGCCCCATGATTCGGTGGAACGCTACAGCCAACTCGGTGTTGATTGTATTCAAGGTGAGGCGAGAATCACATCGCCGTATACCGTAGAGGTCGACGGACAAACGCTAACAACCCGCAACATCGTTATCGCCACCGGAGCAGGCCCTTTTGTACCCCCAATTGAAGGCATTGAGAGTGTTGGTTATTTAACCTCGGATACTCTATGGAATCTTCGCAAATTGCCAAAACATCTTCTGGTATTGGGAGGAGGACCGATTGGGTGCGAACTGGTACAAGCCTTTGCGCGTTTCGGCAGCAGGGTCACGCAAATTGAAATGCTACCCAGAATCCTCATTCGCGAGGATCCGGAAATTTCTGCAATGGTCATGGAGCGCTTCAAAACCGAAGGTATCGATGTTCGGGTCGAACATAAAGCAGCAAAATTCGTTGTTGAAGGCAACACCAAAAAACTCATTTGCGAACGGCTCGGCGACCACCAGGGAGAAGAAGTCCACATCGAGTTCGACGAAGTACTGATTGCTGTAGGACGGACCGCCAATACCAAAGGCTTCGGTCTGGAAGAATTGAATATTTCACTGACACCCAGTGGAACCATCGAAACGAACGCCTATCTGCAAACGCTTTATCCCAATATTTTCGCCTGTGGCGACGTTGCAGGTCCTTATCAATTTACCCATACGGCTGCTCATCAGGCCTGGTACGCGTCGGTTAATGCGCTGTTTGGCAGTTTCCGAAAATTTGCGGTGGATTATTCGGTGATTCCCTGGGCAACTTTTACAGACCCGGAAGTTGCCCGTGTAGGGCTAAACGAGCTTGAAGCCAAAGAAAAAGGAATTGCCTACGAAGTCACTCGCTATGGAATCGATGATCTGGATCGTGCAATAGCCGATGAAGAAGCGCACGGAATGGTCAAAGTTTTAACTATTCCTGGAAAAGACAGGATTTTAGGGGTCACCATTGTCGGGGAACATGCCGGCGATTTAATCGCTGAATATGTGGCCGCTATGCGGCATCGATTAGGACTCAACAAAATTCTTGGAACAATTCATATCTACCCGACTTTGGCTGAGGCCAATAAGTATACGGCTGGCAACTGGAAACGAGCCCATGCGCCACTGAAAATATTGCGCTGGGTTGAGCGTTATCACGCCTGGCGACGTCGATAACCCGGCTCATAATTTTTTTGAGGTAAAACATGAATTACAGATTCAATCGGATTATTGTGTTGCTGCTGGGTTTCATGTCGGGCTGTACAACAATTTCCCCATCATTCAATCAAGCCGTCGAACCAAGTACTGAGATTTTCTCTCATGATTATTTGGACAACGCTTTGCATCATACCGTCAATGGAGAAGGACGAGTCGATTATACGGCGCTAAAAAATCAACCCGAGGATATCGAAGCCTATTTTCAACTCATCAGTCGCTACAGCCCGGACAGTCATCCCGATCTTTTTCCATCCGAACAGGATCGACTCGCGTACTGGATTAATGCTTACAATGCTGCAGTTATCAAGATCGTTTTGACCTACTACCCAATCGCCGGAATTGAAGAAGTCACTCCGCCGTTTCCGTTCTTTTTTCTGTCGGATAAAACTGGATTCTTTATCTTTCAACGTCCTACATTCGGTGGCATAACCACAAGTCTCTATTATCTGGAGAACAGTGTTATCCGGGAACGTTTTTCAGAACCTCGCGTCCACTTCGCGTTAAATTGTGCCTCCAGAAGTTGCCCCCGGCTGCCAAACTCCGCATTTACCGCAACGCAACTCGACGATCAACTGGATCACGAGGCGCGGAGATTCTTCGCCGAAGAACGCAATCTAAAAATAGATACGGAAAAAGAAACGGTCTTTCTGTCTTCAATTCTGGATTGGTACCGGGATGATTTTGTCGACTGGTACGAGGCTCAGTATCCCGGCAAAGAGGCTACGCTGATTGACTACGTGGCCTTGTACCTCTGTGAAGATAAAGCTCAGCAATTACGAACAGAAGCAGCGAACTACAGTGTCGAATTTATACCCTATGACTGGAGACTAAATGATCAGCACTCAGCAGAATAAGAATACAAACCACTGGATCGGCAATGTCCCACGGATCTTTGTTGGCTTGGTATTGATGAGCACCGGCATTGGTAAAGGACTGGATATGGCCGGATTCGTAACCGTCCTCGATGGATATCAATTGCAAGCCCATTGGCTTAGTGTTGTGTTGGCCTATACTCTGCCATTCATCGAACTTGGCGTCGGAGTCAATTTGCTTAGCGCCATTCAACGCATAGCCACTGCCTGGATAGCCATCGGACTGCATGTACTGATGATTAGTGTGGTTGCCATTACTCTGGCACGAGGTATTCAGGTCTCCAACTGCGGATGCTTTGGCGTCTTTTTGGCACGGCCTTTAACCCATATCACGCTGATTGAGGACGCGGTTATGCTGACAATGTCTGTATTGGTATTGGTGGATGCCAAAGTTAGAACACGCAAATTCAGTTAGTCAATGAGCATTCACAGCATCGATAATTTAATGGCCCGATTGGTGGGGAAATTTGTGTCACCTCCAGTCTCAATGGAAACCCGAAATATTCTTCGTAATGCCCGAGAAAACTTACCGGATCGATTTAGAACTGACAATCAATTTTTAGGTCAGCAATATGCCGGATGCAGTGCGACAATCGGTGTGATGCCACGCTGTGATTTTGCCTGCCGCGGATGTTACCTGGACCGGGAGGCCAATCGCATTCCGCCGGAGTCTGTTGCCGGGATAAAGCAGCAACTGCAAGTAATCCGGGATTGGCTCGGGGTCGGAGGAAATGTGCAGATCACCGATGGTGAGGCAACGCTCCGTCCCATTGATGAACTGATTGATATTATTCGATATGCACGCGATATCGGCTTAGTGCCAATGCTCATGAGCCATGGAGATGTTTTTCGAAAATCCCCGCAAATGCTTAAACGGCTAATGTTGGAAGCAGGGCTCACCGAAGTCAGTATTCATATCGACACCACACAAAGAGGTCGCAACGGACAGCGCTACAAAAATGCATTGTCGGAACAACAACTCATGCCACTCAGAAATGAATTCGCGCAACTCATTAGAGATATTCGCAAAGAGACGGGAAGAACCCTTGAAGTCGCCACTACATTTACTGTCACAGACAAAAATATACAGGAAATTCCCGAAGTGCTTCGCTGGATGACCCGAAATGCTGATACGTTTAAAATGATTAGTTTTCAACCCGTCGCTCAGGTCGGACGAACTGAACAGCATCTTGGTAAATCCATAACTGTGGATCGGTTATGGAACCTCATCGCTGCAGGACTCTGCAACGGAAACAAAAACGCAACTGAACTGGCGCTGCACCAGAAAACCTTCGGACATCCCGACTGCACACGTTTTGTCCAGGGCTTCGTTATCACTCCCCGTGGATCCACCCCTGCTTTTCACCCCTTATATCGAGGTAACGATTCAAACGACATACGATTTATCAAGGTATTATTTCAGCGAATCGGAGGAATCAGTTTCCGCAGATTTTCCAGCTTAGAAAAAATGCAATGCCTGATCAAATTGATCATACAAAACCCAATTTTTATTCTATTCTCGGGAATTCCTTTCGCGCTGAAACGATTGCGCGATATGGACGGAAAAAGCGCCACTCGATTGGCCGCCGCATGGATATCGGGACGAACCCGAATTCATTACCTAAGTATTGTTAGTCACCATTTCATGAATGAAGCAGAAATTGAAACACCTGTGGGACAGGAACGCATCAGTGCCTGCGCATTCAAAGTACCCATTAACGATACCCTTGTCTCCATGTGTGAAGTCAACGCACTGGGCCACCGCAAGAAATATTATGAGTCAATTCGTAGTACCGGGTCTTTGTGATTCACAACCCGTTCATCTATCAAGAAGAATGATCCCACCCGACGCCCGCAAGGACCTGAACTGTAGCTGTCAACAATGAGTGCATCATCCCCACCACCACCCTGCAGGTAATCAAATAACTGGGGTCAGTAACTGGGGTCAGGTCTAGTTTCATACTACAACGAAGCACCCACACTTTTCAATTTGACTAAACAATCACTAATAATGTAGAAAAATATCACATTTGTCACTACCCATTCACAAACAAGCTTGATATTTACCCATACCCAACGTATAAACAGCTAAATACTAAACCAAATTTCATTTTCTAATACTGGGGAAAAAGCTCTATGAAAGGCGCAGGTGGAACATCCGGTGGAACAGACTATTTCTTCATCGGATTGATAATGATGTGCGGTGGCTTTTATATGCTGTTGAGTTCCATTTCAGTGACGTCAAACTTTGGGTTAGGAGCACATTTATATGGCTTTTCTGCGTTTGGCGGCAGATACAATCTCACCAGTGGAACAATCCTGATACCCTTTATGTTTGGTATCGGCCTGGTTTTCTACGACGGCAAGAGCAAAATCGGTTGGCTATTAACCATGGGGTCGATAGTCGCTCTCGTTTTTGGCGTGATCTCGTCAATTCGTTTTAGTTTTCGAGCCATGAGTGCATTTGATCTGATGACTATTCTTGTACTGGCAGTCGGTGGCCTGGGTTTATTTCTTCGCTCGTTGCGAAGTATCGACCGAACTTGACCAGGATCGATTAGCTATAACTATAATCGAAGCCACTCTGTGTGCATTTCAAAAACTCCAATCCGGACCCAAATCTTCGGAGAACCGGTCTCTACAATTCTCTTCAGCCTTTTCCCGACTCGAAAACGGCCCATACGGCGGCAATGCTCTACATTCGTAAAACCACCCTTCTGCCATTGCAAAGAATCGCTCTTTAACAAAGGTTCTATCAAACTGTAGATCGTCCGGATCACCTACTCTTCGTTTCATTATGTTTTTCTCCTTGCTTATATTTTATAAAATATAGTGTTATAAACACAAACAATCATTGATCTGTCGGACCACAACAACCACCGCGCGGGTGCAGAAACCACATATGTATCGTCCAGCATAATGTGTTACAATTAACAATATTTTGTAATACATAAGCTACAAATATGGCTATTTCTGTTCGCCTACCCGAATCTATTGAAAGACAACTGCTTGCCTATTGTCAGTCACACCGCATTTCTAAATCTCAAGCAGTGAAGGAAGCATTGGATTTGTTTCTGGCGGACAAGGCTCACTCTCCAACTCCCTACGAATTGGGCGAATCTGGATTTGGCGCCGATAAAGCACACACAGGTAGCATTGCTCGCCAAAGTAAAACTCTACTTAGAAATAAATTTCGTGGCAAGACTGATTGTTGATACAGGGCTTTTGGTCGCTTTGTATATCCAGGGCGATACATTACACCAATCCGCAATTGATTTTTTAAGTCGGAATAAGGCCACACTGATTACTGTAACTGCGGTCATAGTCGAATCATCTTTCTTTCTTAATACGCGGGGAAAGCACGAATTTCTAAACTGGATTAGTCGTGGCGGATTGGAGGTCATCGATCTTCCAGTCAGTGCCTATTCAGAGATCGCCGGATACATCAACAAATATGCGGATCAGGGTATCGACTTCGCCGATGCCGCTTTAGTTTGGCTGGCAAACACATCCAGCGAACGTGAAATTCTCACGGTAGATGAAACCGATTTTTCCATCTACCGTCTACACGGGAACAAGCCGTTCCGTTTGGTCTCATGGTATTGATGGTCGAGAGACTCTGTAATTCCGAACAACCTCCTGATTTCTGGAAATAATTTGGCTAAGGAGCGAGGTTTTAATAATATGCGAAAGATTGACGCAGGATTATTGTTTGTCTTCAAGGCGTAACAACAGGCGCATAGCAGGGCTACGCAACTGTTGCTACAACGCAGAAGACGGGCAATAAGACAAGTCAAAATTCGTATATTATTGAATCCTCGCTTCTAAGGACGACACAATGAAAAAATACTGCCTGTTTTTGCTCTTCATCGCTGTTTCCACATCATCAGCAGCGGCGATCCCACCGGCACCGATTATGACGCTGTATCGCTTTAACGGCGACTTAACAGTGCCCTATTTCGACATCGATCAGTTTTTAAAAACCGGGACATCGCATTCGACAGGGTCATTAGTGCAAGGTACATCGGTGATCCCCTGCCTCGTTATACGCAATGGAACAGCACTTACCGACAGCCACGGTACCCCCTTTGTCGGTTTCAAAGTGGTGGTTGATGCACGCAATGCAACTCCCGCATCAGCAGCGACATTCAAACAAGCTGTGGCAACACAAAAATCACAAATGACTAACAATCACCATTGTGACGCCAGCGTACGCAATGTGATTAATGTTAAGAAACTGTACGTCTTAAACAAAGCACCTTTCTTTGATCCCGAAACAATCGTCGCAGAGAACACGCCAACACCCGAGCCACAGAGCAAGCTCGATCAGATCGTTCGTGCATTTCACAATTCGACCTATTGTCATTCGGCCAATGATCGTTTTATGCAACGCAGAAGCGGTCTGCAAAACGCCTGGGAAAAGTTTATGCAGAATCACCAGACCGATTGGTCTATGACCAACCTGGCGAATGCCAAACACCTGGACTTTACAATGCGCACCGCCATGTTTGAAGGCCATTTAGATCGCGGTTGTAATGCCTACGGTAGCTGCGAACGCAATATCATTGCCCTTTCAATTCGAAACCGTGGCCGTGAAGGCTGTTCCAAATGGCAGGGGTGCCGCTTTCCAGGCGACTTTCAGGGCGTCTCATCTAAAGTATCGCAGTACAACATATGGGATGAATTCCTGACTCAGACGTCTGCGCTGACCTCGTGTTTTCTACGCCAGGATCTGGGCAGCGCACCTCCCCCCGAGAACGCCGACGACCCTCGCAAAAGCCGTTATTACAGCAAACTCAAGGCAATGTATAAACAAAATCTGAGTGACTTTGAAAAGATTTTGTTTGGCAACAATCAGGATCTTGCATCCATATTCCCCGATAACACTCTGTCAGACGTGAAAAGCCTGCAACATTACTACCATGCTCCCGCCATGGGTAAGTGTTTTCCCGGTTACAGCCGTGTTGAATACATGTCGGGTGCTGTGGCACACAAAGGAAGCGATTTTGCGCTCATCGCCAATAAACGCATAAAGGTCGATCAAAAACAACAAGGCGGATATTTATTCCGTGAATTTGTTGTAAAAATATTGCCCGATCGCGACGCACCGGAAATTATTGATAGCTACCCTGGGTTTGTTGTGGATGGACGTAAAGTCAGCCTGAAAACCCCTTCCGGATGTTTTCCCTATGGCGTTCCCAAAGGATGCAACTTCGAATCGATCGGCCGCTACCGAAAAGCACCGTATTGGTTATCGTCAGGTCGACCACTGAAGTTAAGTTGCAACATTAAACAGCAGGGAGCCATGTGTCAGTCCGCGCCAACTCCAGAGACTGTCTCGGTTGGAGGGAGTTGCGATACTGAAATGAGACCGGTTGCAGGGGTTCGTTGAGTTTAGGCGACCGCAAAATTTTCATTGCAAAACAGCTTTACTTTCTTTTTGTCGCTACCCAAGCAAACAAATGTTGCTGTTGATAGCATTATGTACCGTTGCCAACGAAATGGAACGATCAAATGTGGCAATGGTCGCATTATGAGAAACCGCGAGTCCAAGCAAATAGACATCGGTAAGCTGCTTATGTCCAATAATTATCTTGGAATTAAAAAGGTCTGAATCTAACAGTGACACTTCATCTTTCCAAAAATTGTGTCCTTGCGCTTGAGACAAAAATTTCCTCAGGTGTAGAATAACGTCGTGTGGCAACCACTCTACGGATGGATAAGCAGGATTAGAAAGAATGCGCACCACTGCATTCTCAGTGATTGGACAGGTTGCCCAACTATGCTGGCCAGTTTCAGAAAACCAGCCATGCGCTGCGTCGTGGTTGATATGTGCCGGATCCAGCAGAGCGATTAAGACATTGACATCAAGAAGATACGTCCTCACGTATCTCCATCTCTCAAGTCATTTACAAACTCCATGGTAATTGCCTGAGAATCAGATTCCGTCGGCAATAGAGGAACACCGCCTCGGCAAAGTTCTGACTTTTGTTTTCCTACTGCTTGCCTGATCAACTCAGAAACAATCGCACCAATGGTCTCTTTACGCTGGATAGCTAAGCTGCGAGCTACTGCCAATGCGTCATCATCAATTTTAAGTGTAGTTCTCATCAGATAAACACTATAGCCCGAAAAACATAGATGTCAAGATGTTTGATGTTTGATGTTCGGTACTATTGTCCCAACCCCTTTATTTTCGTCTGGGGGGGGGGAAATACTCGAATTCCGTCCGAAAACAAAGAGCCGACGAATTATCAGTAACCCCCATCGAAAATAACAAATCATTCTACCAAAGTAACTACTTGCCCCCTAATCGAAACAGCCCTCTATGGGGGATCTGTGGAGGAAG
>CAZGQY010000137.1:0-11543 GCA_964528035.1 uncultured Methylococcaceae bacterium
TTATGCTCATTTCCACTACAGCCTTATAACGATTTTTATCAATATCAATTTTTTCTACCCGACCAATTCTAACCCCTGTAAAAGTTACCGGAGACCTGACCTTTAAACCACCCACATTTTCAAAACGTGCGATTAGACGATAACCTTCACTGCCACTAAAATTGGCGCTCAAATTACTTACGTGTATAGCAAGAAAACTTATTCCGCCAATACCAATAAAAACAAATAGTCCCACCCAGGTCACCAGTGTCTTAGACGACTGCATACTAAAAGTCTCCAAACATTAAAGCGGTCAACAAAAAATCCAACGCCAGAATTGCGAACGCTGAATGCACCACTGTACGTGTAGTCGCTCGACTCACACCTTCAGAGGTAGGCAGCGTGTCATAACCTTCAAACACAGCAATCCATGTTACAACAAAGCCGAACACCAAACTCTTAATAACGCCATTAAGGATATCTTCGTAATAATCAATGCTGGCTTGCATTTGTGACCAAAACGCCCCATCGTCAACACCCAACATACCGACTCCGACAAAATGTCCGCCCATGACACCAACCATACTGAATATTGCAGCAAGAAATGGCATGGAGATCAATCCGGAAAAAAATCTTGGTGCAGCAATCCTCCGGACCGGGTCGACGGCCATCATTTCCATACCAGAAAGCTGATCCGTCGCTTTCATTAACCCTATTTCTGCTGTTATGGAAGAACCGGCTCGCCCTGCAAACAATAAGGCTGAAACGACCGGTCCCAACTCACGAACCAGTGATGCGGCCACCATAACGCCCAGTGTTTGTTCGGCTCCAAAATCAGATAAAATAGTATAGCCTTGCAAACCCAATACCATACCCACAAAAATTCCGGATATAATAATCAGCAGCAATGTCAAAACACCCACTGAATAAATTTGCACAATCAAAAGACCGGGGCGACGCAAGACTTCCATTACCCCAACAAGCATTGCCCCAAGGAATATCGTTCCCCGCCCTGATTTCTCGAGAATCCGCAAGGTTGTATCCCCGAGGCTCTGAAATAATCCGATCATTTCAGTTTACTACCATTGAAAAGTACACCATCAATCCACTGGCCTACTAGACCGTTCGGGAACAGAGGAGATCTTTAGTAAAATCGTCCGCCTTATAATGGAAATGCACCGGACCATCAGGAGCACCTGTCAGAAACTGTTGAACACGCTCGGAGGTTGATCGCACCAGAGACTCCGGGGTACCCTCACCAACTACGTGGCCTTCTGCAAGCACGTAAATTTTATCTGCTATTGCCGATGTTTCCTGCACATCGTGGGACACCACAATACTTGTCAACCCCAGCGCACTGTTAAACTCGCGAATCAATTTAACCAATATTCCCATCGTTATAGGATCCTGACCCGTAAAAGGTTCGTCATACATAATCATCGTTGGATCTAAAGCAATCGCTCGAGCAAGTGCAACCCGCCTGGCCATACCGCCCGATAACTCCGCTGGCATCAAATCGCGCGCACCCCTCAAACCCACAGCCTGCAACTTCATCAAAACCAATGTACGAATCAGCGATTCGGATAAATTTGTATGCTCCCTGATTGGAAATGCTACGTTGTCAAAAACATTCAAATCGGTAAGCAATGCGCCACTCTGAAACATCATTCCCATTCGTTTACGCAGGGTATACAAGGCTGCAACAGATAATCCATTAACATCTTCGCCATCGACACAAATTTTACCGGCGTGCGGCCTCAGTTGCCCACCAATTAATTTCAGCAAGGTTGTCTTTCCCGTTCCACTCGGCCCCATGATCGCGGTCACTTTGCCTCGCGGAATATCCATATCTATACCGTCGAATATCATTTTATCTTCGCGAATAAATGTCAGACCGCGAATGGTTACGACGCTGTTCGTATCAGTTTGCGAATCACGCATTACAAATCGATCAAATGGAATTCCAATATCAAACTGTGCATTGTCTCCGAGTTATTATTAATCAGTCAACACAATACAAGATAAAAAAACAGGAAGATTATCTCCACTCTCATTCACTAAGCGCTACCCATCCACTTTTTGGAATTTTTTATTGGAAATAATTTATGTACTCAAACCCGAGTTGCAAGACATTGAACCAAATTATGGCTCTGTTGCAAAAACCTAGAAAAGCCGGAGAAATGTCTTTGATAGCGAAGGATATTGCAAAACAGAAAATATCATTTTGAACCAAATTACTCCGACTTCGATAAAATCATCTGCTACATCCCCAAACAATAGAGGCCCTTGCAAACATCTACTCATCGTTTTCCTGTCGCCATTTAACAAGTGTCCAAATAAAGCCGGTACCGTCCTGGATAACAAAAGCCAGCGCCAAAGTTCCTGGTAATATTTCTAACAACCACAGCACCAGCATAATCGGTGGTACGAGCGGCCTGTCCAACAAAGACGCAAAAACGAAGCCTTTTGAATTCAACCTTCCACTAACGATATACAAACTTCCCAATCCCGATACCAGCAAACCAGCCAAACGGAAAAAATTTCTGCCCTGTTCCTGATATTCTGGAAATGCCAATACCTTAGCAACAAAATCCGGACAAAATAGAATGATGACTCCCTCCAGGAATATCACCCAACCAAATATTTCTACAGACCGGGCCGATCCACTCTGACCGGGCGCATCGATAATACGCTTAAACATTACAATAAATGAATTTGTCGACATATCTCCTCCTGATTAAATTACAGATTCTGAAAAGCTAGACCCTCGGTAATATTACCATTGTAGGAACTTGCGCCCTAAACCACAAAGATGCAGAATATAGAGTAGGATGTCATTGATTTTTTTGCGCTAAGCACCATGAGAGCCATTCGAAGATTCACCAGAAAAAGCCCCCCGATATGAGGTTAGACCATGGACAGAAACACTCGTGACAGGATAGATCCGCAAGACAATAAGTGGATTGAAGAACACCTCGATACTGAATATAAACCGAGTCCGGGAGAAATCACCGAACTGGTTGATATCGTAGAAAAGAAAATCACTACCCAAGAAGTAGATGATGCAGTACAAATTGAACTGGCAATCGTTCTGAATCTGCTGGCTAAAATGGAGCAGGGAAAAACCGTTTCCAGAAACAAAAGAAACCTGACACTGGCATTGAAAACTCTGGGCTCAGATCAGCCTAATTTAAGTTTTGTTCGTGGTTTGAGAAAGCAGCTGGAGTGGGATTCCATTGCTTATTCAAAAGGCCTGCCGAGAATACTTCGACGTATTGCGGGGCCTACCCCCATCAGTGCAATGGTTTCCGGAGTACTGGCAACAATTATAATTTTTCCGATCAGCTATATAATATTGGTTACTCAGAACGAAATCGTCCTGCAAAAACATTTCGACATGTCCACAGTAAATATACTGGTCGGTGGTGCATTTGTAGGTGGTGTTGTGAGCATACTTTCGCGGCTGGAACAATTTGGAACACTACAACTGTACAACCCCAATCTGGTATTCCTGACAGCCTTTTGGAAACCATTGCTCGGCGTCATGCTTTCCTTATTTGCCTACTGTATATTTGCATCGGATTTCATCCAGATATCAGGATTCGATTTTCTGGCGCCGACAGCCGAAAACGCCGTGGATGAACAAGCAATCCTTTTAGCTCATCAAAAACATTATCTAATCATTTGGGCCTTGGGTTTTATTTGCGGATTCAGCGAAAGATTTACCCGCGACCTGGTGCGTGGCGTGGAAAATAAATTGACTTCATCCAGTGGTGATAATTCCGAGGAAAAATGCGGCCATCATAAGTAGTCGATCCGAGAATAATTAGCTGCTACTGGGCTTCTAAGGAGCGAGAATTCAATAACATACGAATCCTGACTTGTCTTATTGTCCGTCTTCTGCGTTGTAGCAACAGTTGCGTAGCCCTGCTATGCGCCTGTTGCTATGCCTTCAAGACAAACAATTATCCTGCGTCAATCTTTCGCATATGATTAAAACCTCGCTCCTAATTTTCCAAACCCTTCATTTCTGTTTGCTTCATGTAGCCCATATAGAGTGTCAAATTTTCCCGGGGAAATCCTGCGGCTTCAGGCTTGATAAACCTTTGGTTTAACTATTCAACTCAGCAATATTCTCGAAATTCTGTAGTGACTCAGGATTAACCAGAGTGCTGATATTTTCTACCTTACGCCCGTGCACTATATTCCTTACCGCAGATTCAACCAATTTGCCACTTTTGGTGTAGGGGATATCAGCCACCTGAATGATTTTCGCCGGCTGATGCCGGGGCGATGCATTTTCACGAATCTGCCTATTTATCCTATCAATCAACGCCTCGTTTAGTTCACTGCCGATACTCAAACGAACAAATAGTATAATCCTTACATCTCCAGCCCATTCCTGAGCAATGACAACGCTGTCTAAGATTTCCGCAATCTGCCCCGTTTGACGATAGATCTCGGCGGACCCAATCCGCACACCTCCAGGATTTAAAACGCTGTCTGATCGCCCATAAATAATCACGCCACCCTTATCGGTGATTTCAGCAAAATCCCCATGACACCAGACATTATCAAAGCGGCTAAAATAAGCTGCATGGTATTTCTCACGCTTAGCATCGTTCCAAAAGGCCACCGGCATCGACGGGAAGGGCTGCGTACAAACCAGTTCGCCTTTTTCATCCCCTATAGAAACCCCCTGTTCATCAAATACATCAACGCTCATACCCAGACCACAGCACTGAATCTCTCCACGTCTAACAGGTACTACCGGAGGGCCTGCGACAAAACATGAAACGATATCGGTACCTCCCGATATTGACGACAGACAGACATCGCTTTTTAGTTTTTGGTAAATATAATCAAAATTTTCGGGAAGTAACGGAGAGCCCGTGGACAAGATTGTTTTCAGTGTTGTTAATGCATGAGTCTGGCTATAATCCAAATTAGCTTTCCTCAACGAATCAATAAATCCTGCAGACACCCCAAAAATATCAATACCAAAACGATCAATCAGATCAATAAGTACAGATTTTTTCGGGTAAACCGGGCACCCATCGTAAAGCACCAGCGTTGCACCGGAAGCCAGACCCGACACTAACCAATTCCACATCATCCAACCGCAGGTGGTGAAATAGAACAGTCGATCACCCGGATGCACATCCGCAATCAGCTGATGTTCTTTATAGTGCTGAATCAGGGTGCCACCAGCACCATGGACAATGCACTTGGGCACACCTGTCGTACCCGAGGAATATAGAATATAAAGCGGATGGTCGAATGGAAATTGTTCGAATCGGATCAAGTCCGGCGAATAACGCTCGACCAGGACATGAAACCAGTCTCCATTTGGTTTACTCACGCATTCTTTGTCCTCGTGTCGAACCGTTATTACATGTTCGATATCGGGTACTGCACTGAGTAAAGCCTTAACACAATCAGCCGTTTTATACTGACGGCCGTTATAAAGATAATAGTCAACACACAATAAAACTTTCGGCTTAATCTGACCAAAACGATCCACCAGCGCCTCCGCCCCGAATTCCGGCGAACAACTGGACCAGATAGCGCCAATACTGGTTGCAGCAAGCATAGCAATGACTGCCTCCGGGATATTCGGTAAATAGCCCGCCACCCGATCACCGCTAACAACTCCCATATCCCTGAAAGCTAGAACCAAACGAGAAACCTGCTGATACAGCTGTTGGTAGCTTAGCGAAGATTGCAACCCATCTTCCCGGCAAAATAATATCGCCTTCTCAGAGCCACGGTAACGCAATAAATTTTCGGCGAAATTTAAGCGGGCGTGTGGAAACCATCGAACCTTTGCAAACGAATCAATATTTTCTACTGTACATTCACCCCGCGTCTCAGCAACGAGTCCACTAAAATCCCAGACACTATTCCAAAAAGACTCCGGCTGTTTGATAGACCAACGATATAAAGAATCGTAGTCACTTATTTCTATAGTAGAATCTTCCGATACCTGACGCATAAACGCCGAGATGTTAGCCGCCTGAATTCTTTGCCTGGAAGGAAACCAAAGAATCGGATTCGACATATCAGGAAATCAACTACACGTGCAGTTTTAATAAGGTATCTGCTAATTTAACGCCCAGGTCTTCCACTCGTTCTTTTAGCTTTTGATCCTGAATATCGCCATTATCCCCAAAAACTTTATGCGCTGTTGGAACTGCGACCTGGTCGGGAAGCACGATACATCCAAGATTACCTAAAATAGACCGCACATGAACCAAACCTCGAATACCTCCCAATGCTCCTGGAGAGGTACTCATTAAACTGATGACTTTACCTTTAAAACATTGCAAGGGTGCCTCACCCTCTTGCGCTCGTGACAACCAATCGATGGTATTTTTTAATACTGCGGTCAAAGAACTGTTATATTCAGGGCTGGCAATCAACAATCCCTGATGAGAATTCATCAGTGCCTTTAAAGATTTCACCGAATCCGGTATTCCGTTTTCCTGCTCATAATCCCCATCATATAAAGGCATTGGAAAATCAGAGAGCCGAATGACCGTAACTGTCAATCCTCTGTTTTCAGCACCCTTCCCAGCAACCCGAACCAATTTATGATTAAACGAATCTTTGCGGGTACTGCCCGAAAATGCCAGTATCGAAAGTTTTTCTTGCATTTAACACCTCACTGAAAATCAACAGTATCCTACAATAAATTCCCACTTCATTGTAGATTGAGAGATGACAAAAGTATTAGCCAAGAAAACTGTCCAAAAATAGACGTCGTGAGCGGAAGTCATTTTGAGCCCATAATTCGATTAAAAGAGGCGAATAACAGTCATCTTTAACGCTATAAATCGGGAATTTGAATCAAAATTCACTTTTCCCCAGAAGGCCTTCTATGCTCAGACAGCCTTCTAGCTGAGCCTACTCTAGAGCAATTGTACCTTCTATCGATTCACATAGATCAATTTCTGGTAACTCTAAGGTTACTTTCACAGCCAACGTTTCTGATCCTGTTAATCTGCCATCTTCCAAGGCTTGTCGTACTGCTTGCTCTATTTCCCTTTGCGAATTTATTCCGATCTTTTTTAAATACTTACGGATTGACATATTAAATACATCGTCATTCATTTCAGCCTCCAAATCAAATGTGCCACATAAACAGACGGTCGACGTGTTACGATGATACTCTTTAAAGAGCCAGCGTACCCAATGTCCCTCTTAAACAAATTCTACTATGAATCTTAGCGAACAATTTTTCACCTTGTTAAACCAATCTGATCCCATTTTAAGCGACTCCGAAATCCAGGAACTGCAGTCCCAAATTCATGTCGTTTTACTGAAAGGTTTTCTCGGCGATATTTTACCGAAAAGATTCGATTCTTACTTCGCTGATTCCATGCGATGGATGCAAAGCAATAGCATACAATACACACGCATAGAGCCTGACTCAGGATTCGGCACACAGAAATTGTCCGAGAATAATGCGATACACATCGCCAGCACCCTGGAAAAACTGCACCATCATTCGCCCAACAAGACTATGCTGATTGTTTCTCATAGTAAAGGCGGTATCGATATTCTGGAAGCGCTTTGTTCGCGCATGGATTTAACCGATAAACAGGTGTCCGGGTGGATCAGTTTGCAGGCCCCATTCGCGGGTACGCCTGTCGCAGACTGGGCTACCTCTAACCGTGTGATTAATTGGATTATTGAAGTCATTCTCGAAAAAATCTTTAACGGCGACAGAACCGTGACCAAATCAATGCGGGTTCGTGACCGGAAGAAAATCCTGGGGAGCAAAGCAGAAGCCATCACCGTGTTAAATCAACGTATTAAGCTATTAAATTTTGCAACTCACATCACAGCATCCGATCGCTCATTATTTACACCGCTAAGATATCTGATGGACCGAATAGCCAGACAAAAAAACGATGGATTATTACCGGAACAAAGCCAACTACTCAAAGTGAACGAACAAGCCTGCTGTCCGTTTGTCATCGCACCGCATATTGATCATATTTATCCGGTCATACCCATCCGACCTCCATCCGGTACCCACACAACACCAGATCGTGAACGACTTTTCGCGGCGTTGTTGAAAGTTTGGCGTGAAATAAAACTCGAGAAAACTTCATACAACATTGGCTAAGAAATTCTCAACCCGTCATCTTTCTCGATTAGAATACAGGTATTTAGTTTATTCGGGTTCTGTACCAGACATGTCACAATTAGTCTTACATAAGGATCACATGACCCGAACAATCAAGGACTGACACCTTAAGTGCCGAACAGACTGAATAGATACAGGATACTTTTCCATTGGACTAAAGGCCTCTACTTAGTACCACCTTTTGGGGTATTTTTACCAGTTTCTGGCAATTTATTCTCGGTTATTTCTTCTTTAATAAGATTAACCGCAGATCGATTAATTAGCTCCACCAGTTCCAAATATTGCTTTTTGTTAATTGCGCGGTTTAAATAGGCATTACACACAAAAGACAGGTTATCCCGACTCCATTGCAATCCCTGGGATCGACGTAGTAATGGGGCCATAACGGTCGTTATCGTACGAATCATACTTGTGTCTAATTTACCCTTCGCTACATTTTTTTGTCCATTGTTCGGATCGCCTGCTGAAGCAGCATCAGCAGCAGCTTGTGTTGCGATTTTCCATTCAGTTTCAGCGGATTTTGCATCTGCGTCATAACCCGCAACATCAACCGCTAAATTATCTGCATCGCGGCGAGCAGCCTTCGCCGCTGATGCAAGATCACCATCGCCCGGTGCTGCATCTGCTGCATTTTCTGCTTCATCTGCAGCCTCTTCAGACCGAGCCGTCGCATTTCTGGTTGCTGCAACACGAGCGTTCGCTCGGGCTAAATTTCGTGCAGCCCGGTGAGCATCTTCACGACTGGCCTTTCTATAGTCTAAAAGAGCCGTTCTACGATCAACAATGTCTGACTGAGACTCCGGAACTTTCGCCTCAGCGGTAAAAGCCGCTGCAAAGGCGCCGGAGATATCAACCATTGCATCTGGAGGCGGTTCAGCACAAAATTCGCCTCTCTGCCAACGGTCGTCACCGGGTTCATCAATTATTTTCCCATCGTTTAAACGATAGAGTGCTACCCGATGTGCTGCATCCGTTGCCAGGGTGCCGATAACAGCGTTTAGACGATTAGAATTTATATAATCTTCCGACACTGGGTTGATCTCTCGCTGAGTGAATGTTCTTAATCCACAACCCGAAATGACAATAAGCAATACTAGAAGTAATATAAAATCAATTTTTTTAATATTCACAATATTATCTCGTAATGCGTTAAATACATTCCCTGTTGAAGACACTATTTTTCTGGTTAGTCGCCTTTACATGATGATGGGTCTTTTATACACTTGGATATTCTTTGAACATCTTTAGTCCCGAGTGTGACTCCAGGAAAGTCCTTGTTTCCCTGCAGCGGCACCTCGAATGCCGGAAGATTATCCATTTCAGCTTTAACAAGTCCTTTCGACTGCTCGATAACCCATTTCATTTTTTTGTAGTACTCATCTTTAGTGATTGTTCGATTCATGAAAGCGCTGCAAAAATAAGACAGCGTATCGCGATTCCATTGCAAGCCCTGTGAGCGTCGCAGCAGCGGACTCATTGCAGTCGCAATCTCCCGTGCAAAAGCAGTCTTCCCTTCACCTTCAGCTGAAGCACGCGGCAAAAGTCCTCCACTTGCCGCTGAGGCAGCCGCTGATTGTGGTTCGGGAAGCGTCAGATCCAACGCCAATACCATACCAAATTGAGCCGCCATATTGACCATGGCATCCGGGGGAGGTTCTGCGCAAAACTCCCCTACCTGCCACTCATCGTTTGATACGTGCTTACCATCAGACATTCTAATCGTAGTAATGCGATGCGCGGCATCAGTTGCCATGGATCCTAGTTCTCTAGGAAATGATCCAACATAGTCTTCCAGCACTGGATTGGTTTCCCGGGGTGAAAACCATCGATGACCGCACCCGGTTAAGAATAACACCCCAATTATTAATGGGAAAACGCTTGTTTTTATCATGTTTATCCCTTTTTAGATAATGCAAAACACCCTGTCTCTTAATTTTACCAATATTGGTGGAATTAATTCTAGTACCATCGATTTCGTAAGCAGGCAGCCATTCTCACTGTCGGCAAAATATGGATTGAACTGAAACTCCCTGTTGAAATCCATTTGGTACGCTAAATCATCTAAGACCCACTTATCCACCGACCTGTTGATCGGGTAAATTGTTGCTAGCAACAATGCCAAGAGGTCATCCGTGAATAGAAATCACTGCGAAAGAAAGTCGTTCATAAATTATTTTTGAAGTAATTCACACTTTCAACCAGAACTTTTTGAATTTTGACTGTCGAAGACTAGAATTTAGTTTTTAGCTGTCTACAAAACATCCTTTACTGTAGCTATTAATCATATTGAATACTTAGATTACAAGTTATTGTTTATTACTAATAATATTATAAAATAGCATTCACCTCGATATTTTATAATAGAAATTCGATCAACCAATGACTTACACTTTCTAAGAATAAATTAGTAAATAGTTACTCCACATCAATTATTAAATAAAGGGTTTAAGTGTGATTAATAAAATTCGAAGAGCTTCCTCGGCAACTGCTTTAACCATTCTGTTGCTATCTATGCCGATATCCAGTCATTCTGCTCCAACCAAACGGCCTGATTTGCCACCACAGGCTCAAATTCATGTCGCTCCTTTTAGAATAATTAGAATTGAGTATGAAGGCCTAACTGCCTTAGCGCAGGCGCACTATACAACGGTGGATGACCCTGCTAACCATGAAACCTCAGATTTTCCCGGCGTGGCAAAACTCATTTTGGATCTGTTAATTGATGGCGAGGTCGGAAGTGTTGGCTGTACTGGAACGTTATTGTTAGGAGGGATGCATGTTCTGACTGCGGCACATTGCGTCAGCGATGAAGCAGGAAACGATATTCTACAGTCAGGCGTGGCAACATTTACTAATTCGGGAGCAGAAGAAGCGATAAACATCGATTCAATAACTATCCACCCAAACTGGGATGGTAATTTCATCAAAGGAGATGACATTGCCATTTTGACACTGACATCACAAGCAAGCATGACTGGATACGATATCGACAGAAACAGTAAAGATGATATCCAATCGATCGGCGACAAAGTTGGCTTCGGACTCTCCGGTATGGGCACGCCAGAAGATACCCTGACATTAGAGTTCGGCACTAAAAGAAACGGCCAGAATAAATATGACGCAACAGCCGATACCATGCTCAAAGCTTTAGGACTGCGATCAGGCAGAGACTTTGTTCGAGGTGCTGTCCTGCAATATGATTTTGATAATGGCGAAGACGCCCACGACGCTTTTAAGTTTTTCTTTGGTATTCCCGGCTTGGGACTGGGTGACGATGAAGTCAGCTCAGCACCCGGTGATTCAGGGGGACCCACCATTAAAGGCGGCATAATTCAAGGTGTAACCTCCTATGGTACACGGCGAAACGGTTCTAAACTTCTTGACACGAGGATTTCATTCGTGGTGGTTG
>CAZGQY010000138.1:0-11357 GCA_964528035.1 uncultured Methylococcaceae bacterium
AATTGTATTATATTGTATTATATTGCCTTTTTATTGGGAACCGTTTAGCCGTGGCGTAAAGAGATCCTCGCAAATCGAATGAATTTCTTAAGGGTTCCGATAAACGATCATGAATTAATAACAGCTCATCAAACCCTAGAAAACAGAATATTATTGCCAGTACCAGCCAATGAACAAAAAATTTTCCGTCTGTCTGTTTTGTTGATAATGCAATGATACTGATTAGGTAAGAAGAAAAACACAGCGCAAGTACTTGATAGTAAGTAGGAATATTGTGTTCATAGTCCAAATCAAATTTTGAAATATAGACACCCTTGGTGTGTAATATATAAAGTCCAATCAGGTGGGCGATAATAAGCAGGATAATTAGAATGACCTGTAATCCTGTTGCATATTTTACAGATAGAAGTCTGACTTTGCTCAATTTGGTAGGGCCTTGTCTACTGATATTTTCTATTTGCCTGATTCGGTTCCAAATAGATACTGACGGAAAAACTATGCAACCATAGTTTTTATCAGTTGATCCTCAAGTTCGATTCTTGTCGCCAGTTGTTCCCCTAACGCAGATAAATCCCCTGGGAGTGAATCTAATATCTCCGTTCTGGAAAGTTTTTCGTATTTATCATTAAAATCAATGGCTAAATCGGTTGCTTGCGCAATGCTTGGATAAATTGCTTCGGCCAATTTTATAACTTTTGAGCGGCGTTCTTTGCCGTTCGTAATCCTTTGGTAAATTCCGAAGTGTCCCAATGAAATATAATCGACTAATACCTGACAAAATTCTTGAATCAATGATTCGACTGGTTTGTCGGGGGTGAACGGTTCCAGCCCGGCTACACTGCAATAAAGTGACCAGACCTGTTGACGTTCAGTAATAAGTTCAGTGATCATGGCCTGAGTCTGGCTGCGGCGCTCTGAACTCTTACCTGCTTCTATCGACATGCTTAATCCGGTTTGTAATCTCTTTGAAGTGTATACTTTATGCGAAATCGCACTATTCGACAATGCCTGATGTTTTAGAGGAAGAAAATACTCTCTAGTCTCCCTGGGAAACCGGGGTTAATTGTTGTTTTCCAATAAGCCCATTTGATTCGATTTGATTGAAAGTCCTTCCATTTCTGTTGTTATACCAACTTTCAATCGAGCTTTATTGTTATCCAGAGCGCTACGGTCGGTTGTCACTCAAACTTTGCCTGCGGATGAAATCATTGTTGTTGATGACGGATCCAGCGACGGTACTCTACAAATTCTGGCGGAGGCATATCCGTCGATTACAAAGATCCGTCAAGCAAATTGCGGAGTGAGTGCTGCGCGGAATCGAGGAATTGAAGCAGCGTCCGGTGAATGGATTGCTTTTTTAGATTCTGATGATGAGTGGCTTCCAGACAAGTTGATGCGTCAATTTTCTGCTGTTTCCGTGCGACCAATGCCATTGGTGTCTCATTGTGACGAAATATGGATCAGGCGTGGAGTACGGGTCAATCCTATGAATAAGCATAAAAAGGAAGGTGGGTGGTTATTCAAAAAAAGTATTCAGTTGTGTGCGATATCGCCGTCTTCAGCTTTCATACATCGGACGGTGTTTGATGGAGTCGGCTTATTCGATGAGAAATTGCCTGCTTGTGAGGACTATGATTTATGGTTGCGAATTACTTCTCGTTTTCCAGTGCATTATATAGGGCAGAACTTGGTTATTAAGCATGGAGGTCATAGTGACCAATTATCTTCTCAATACTGGGGTATGGATAGATTTCGCATCGAAGCTTTGCAGAAAATTTTGGCTTGTGATCATCTACAAAAAGATGATTGGAATGCGGCGTGCAAGATGTTGATAAGTAAAGCCACGATTATGGCGAATGGAGCTCGTAAACGGGATAAATTTCTGGAGGCTGAAAAGTATGAAGATCTATGTCGACGATATTCGCAGTTTGTTTAGGGCTATTGCTGCAGAATAGTTGAGGCTATTTCTACACTCAGTTTATTCACTGTATCGTTGATGGCGGATACCCTGGCTTCGTAGTCGTCTTTTTGGACTGGAGATTGAATAATGGAGTGATGAGAATTTCCCGTCGAGGCGTTTCCAGGATTACCTGTCCACCAATCCGCAACCAGGACAACATTTTTGCTGTTGACATCGAGCCGGTAAATCGTTAATTGGATTTGACGGTTGACGCCGGTGGATTTTCGCCAGGGGAATCTGACGATGCGCCCGGGTTGTAGTAGAGTTGCAAAATTTTCTACAAGTACGTTACTTATGTTATCTTTTAGTGGGCCCATCCATTGGTGGAAGTCATTAATTTTTGCACGGTTATCTCCTAGTCTGGTCACAATTTCCGGACGATCCAGGTACTTGGCAAGGATAATCGGCCCAATGCCGAGTGTGTCGATTTGTTTGCTGGCAGGTTGTATGTTTTTGTGATCCTTGATTGGTTTTAGTATATAGAAACTTACCGGTTTACTCTGACCAAGGCAGCCAGAAAAAATAATTATTACGAGTAGCATCGATAATTGCACGGAAGGAGAGAGTCGAAAGTTGTGCACAGAGCTTCCTTACCGATTAAACAGCGATTTTTTATAAAATGGCAATATATTTTTCAAAACGTGAAAAAAAATAATTGCTTGTATTTGCATCGAGAATATTGGCATCGTTCTTTTTGTCGCGGCATAACTTATCGTAGATGCGACAATTTGGGATATTAGTGTGGCAAATGCTGCGCCCTGGATGCCATATTCAGGAATAAAAAAATAGTTAAGTATTACGTTAATAATTGCACCCCCCAGCGTTCTGTAAAATGAAAAAATGGTTAGGTTTTCAGAGAGTACCCATTTGCTACTGGCGACTCCGAGAAAAACAAACACGCCAGCCCATATATGTATTTTCAAAACACCCGCTGCAGGTAGATAGCTATCGCCAAATAACCCGGCAATAACCCATTCGGCAAGAAAGGTGGTCGGGATCGCAATTCCGACCGAAATCCACACCATGAAGTCGAATAACTTCTGAATTCTGGAATGGTATGTGGCTGTACTGAATTGTTTAGCGTTAACAATTGCTGGAAACAGTGACGAGGTAATTGCTATTGGCACGAAGTACCAAGCTGTACTCAATTTGACCGCTGCAGCATAATGCCCAACCGCCTGGTTATCAAGCATTTCCTTAATCATCACCTGGTCTATTTTCATGTAAATGGATATAACCAGGCCTGATAGTATAAGGGGCCAGGAATCTTTTAATAATTTCCATGCGATGCGGGAATCCCATCTCCAGGACTCTATCTTATTGGCTTGTTTGTGATAGATCCAGATCAGGCCAGCTGCTAAAGTTATTGCGTCCAGGAGGATAACGGAAGCGAACCAGATGAGTGATGCTTCAATCCAAATCAGGAATAATTTCGAGATCGCAGATATGAATAACTGGATAAGTTGTGCAAATACAACAAATTTTGACTGTACTTTGGATTGGAAGCTAAAATCGATGACATTCAAAGTTTGAAAAAATGTTCCAACTGCAATTATCGTGACTAAAAGATTGGTATAGGTGTTGTTGCTGGTCATTTGCACAGATAAAGCAATGGCGATACACATGACAATGGTGCCGCCTAATCGAAGAACAAATGCAGTTCCCAATAGAAGGTTGTCACGTTCGGATTGCTTAACCAACTCTCGAACCACAATTCCGTCTAGACCCACCGTAGCGATAGCGGAAAATAAACCAACAAAGCTATGGGCGTAATTGAGTAGTCCAAATCGATCGGGGCCTAAATACCTGGCAACATAGATACCGACCAACAGAACAACTGTCAGGCGAATAACGCGTTCAGCAACTAACCAGGATGTGTTCGATAAGTATTTCTGGTAGTTTGCAGATTGTTTGAAAAACTTTAACACGGGCGGTTTTTATGATGATATTGGGTGGTTTTATCAGTTTAGGTTGACGTTAATCGGCTAAATTTAAAATATGTGGTTGGAATGTTGGTCTTAAAGAGCCTTTGAATTTATGGGAAGGTGTGCCGTTTGATTTAACGGTGATAAATTTGCCATTTGAGTACAAACATTTAATGATTCGTAAACGTTAGAATCTATTCCCATTCTAGTTCGGCAAATGCTCGACTAACATTTCTCTTATGGTACTCATTGTACAACAGCCAGCGTTCGGACTGCGTTCGTCCGACTGTTTCTATGGCAGTTTCGATAATACCACCGTTCTTCTGGATGTCTCTTATTTCTGATCGTAGTTCCTTCAAGTATTTTGTTTGTGCTTTGACTGCAGATTTCCAATTTTCGGTGAGCGGACCATGACCTGCTACAATTTGTTCTGCGTCGCTGTTCAATAGATCTTCTGTTTGGTCGATCCATCCGTTAATACTGCCGTTTATTACTGGAATGTGTTTTATGAATAATAAATCCGAGACCCAAAGGGTTTTTGTTTTTATGTCATAAACGCTAAGATCGTTATTTGTATGGGCGGTTCCATGCGCACGTAAATTAAGTTTACGCTCGCCAAGATCAAGAGTCAGGGTTTTGTTTACTATGATGCTCGGCCCGATGATCCAGTTTGGTTTGGCGTTTGTCCCAAGGCTGGTGGAAAACGATTCAAGGAAAAACTGGCGGTTGTTGTTGATGGCCTCTCTAAGGGCCTTATGACCGATGAATTTCGGGTTGTCGTTCTTAAACGCATAGTTGCCAAGTACGTGGTCGAAATGGCCATGAGTATTGATTACGTAGCAGATAGGGATCTGTGTGATTTTACGTAAAGCTTGGCGGAGTCGTTTTCCAACGCTGATAGATCCACCTGTATCAATGATTGCCACGCATTTTTTTCCGACAATAAAACCTATGTTGGCAATATCCTCGTGTTTAGGGTCACGAAAACTACGGATTTTACCACTATGCATATAGAGATTGTCTGCAATTTCAGTCAGTTTAAGGGCTGTGGATTCAGTGGCGATAGTGTAGGGTGGAAAGCTGATAAAAAGCCCAATGGTTAACGCTAACGCAAGGGTATTTTGGAAATAAGCAAAGTGTTTGAATGGTTTAAGTAAACTCATTTGTCGATAAAATTGGAATGAAAATTAGGATATTATTAACGATTCTAATCGAAAAAATGGACCGAAATCCATTTTTTCGCAATAGCTTTTTTATCCTCGGTGGAGTGGGTAGTGTATCGCATTTTTAAAGATGGTGGATTTGTTGTAAATACTTTAGCGAGTTGTTGCAAATTTATATTTTGGGAATGCAGAAGTTTCTTCGGTAGGATGCTCGTTGGAGTATGGATTCAGAAGTAATTCGTTGTGAGGAAAAATGAAAAAAATTAAGAACGAAGCGCAATTATTGAAGGAAGCAATCCGTGTCGGGATGGTCTATGCTGAAAATCGGCGGGTTGTAAAGTTTGAGCCGACAGACTCGTCTAAAGAAAAAATTGAATATTTATATCGTTTATTGGTACATGACAAGCTTGTACAGCCCTTAGCAAAAAATCAGGAAAATGAACCGAATATGAAACATAAGCTGGCGTTATGGATCTCAAGGCAATTGCCAGCGGATCATCCGCTTAACAAATAAGTCTTTAAATTATTTGGATTGTCATGTCCGATATACAGATCACCGACGCGGCAGGAAATGTTGTTCAGACAACCAGTTCAGGGTTCTTGGCCGATGCTCAGGATTGGGATAAATCAGTGGCTGATTCAATTGCGGCGTGGGTAAAAATAGAACTCACGGAAGCCCATTGGGAAATTATTTTATTTATTCGAGAGTACTACTTAAAGTACAAGCATATTCCAAATACGCGAATGTTTATGAAAGCGATTCGAACTCAATTGGGTGAGCACAAAGGAACAACACGATACCTTTATCGCTTGTTTCCTGAAGCCCCATTGAAGTTTGTCTGTTTGATCGGAGGCTTGCCTAAACCCACAAGTTGTATTTAGTAGTCCGACAATCTTGTACTGAGGAATACAAGCAGCCATCTAGCGCCGATCTGCGTTGTTGTAAGCGTTCGAAGTAGCCTTGCTAGTCCTTCGGTGATGACTTCTATCCCCGGGCAGACTCCTGGGTTTTTACGGTGTGGCTAGGAGTGAAATTGTTGAATTTCTGAGTGGCGTGTAAAGGCTTAGGGGGTATAAAAGTGGAATTTCTTCGAACCAGGAATATTGTTGCAGTGCAGAAGGATTTTCGTTAAGGCTAAGGAGCGAGGTTTTAATAATATGCCAAAGATAGACGCAGGATTATTGTTTGTCTTCAAGGCATAGCAACAGGCGCATAGCAGGGCTACGCAACTGTTGCTACAACGCAGAAGACGGACAATAAGACAAGTCAAGATTCGTATATTATTGAATCCTCGCTCCTAAGTCCGCTTGAAGCGATGTATTTGTCTGCGTTGTTTTTTTGTTGGACGGTTTTCCGAGCGCAGTGACACGATATTATCCTGGCGTCGTTTTTCTGCCTCTATTTCGCGTTTTTCTATACTGTCCGTGGATTCTTCATATAGTTGACATGCTTCGCTTGCTGGACGCCTTTGTTTACAAAGGCCAAGCACAGTAATTTCCCAATGACTTGAGCCTTTCGAGATAGAAAGCGAACAGCCGATTTTCACCTCTTTTCCAGGTTTGGTTCGACAACCGTTTATATGTACTTTTCCGCCACTGATTGCTTCACTGGCAAGTTTGCGAGTTTTAAAAAATCGTGAAGCCCATAACCATTTATCAAGGCGTTGGGTCAGATCAATATTGGAATTGTGAGTTTGTGGGTTCATACAGTAGGGCGACACCTGTTGTTTCACATAATATGAATCATTAACAGTATAAAAAGTACACTACCGACTTTAGCTTGTTACCGCAATTCGAGTACAATGCTGAGGTTCTGAATCACAGAGTTGGGGTGGGTATTCTATCGCTGTTCCGGCTTGTGAGTGTGGAATAATGAATCAATTGGTTTTTCCATCATATTCTCAAGTGTTTGAATTTACGAACACTCATTAAATGTTATACGGGGATTCGAGAAATGAATCTTGAAAAGGTTGTCTTCGGTTTTTTTATTGTGCTTGCGCTCACCTTAAATTTTGGTTTTTTTCTGGGTGAGTTCGGCAACCCAGCACATCATACCGCGTATGAATTATTTGCGGTGATTGTGGTGAATTTTGTAGCGACGGGTTTAAAGCTTGGTGATCGCTCACATATCGGTGCGGTTTTGCTGTCGACAAGTCTGGTTGCGGATCTTGAGCTTGTCGCCGCTGCCATATATTGGGCAGTGGTTGTACACATAACCGGTACTGGGCTTACTGCAGATGTAATGGCAACTATTATCTCGCTAACGGGTGGGGCGTTGCTGGCAAATGTGATATCTGTTGTTATGCTGGTTTCCGAAACACTGATGACTCGGCATTAGTTTACTAAGCAATGTCTCAGTCGATTGATTTCAGCAGAGTAGGAGCAATTGTTCTGCGCGCAATGCGCAGGCCGTTTATGATTCTGCTGTTGGTGTATTCAGTGGCTGTTGTCGGCATGACTTTGATTCCAGGTAAGGAAATAAATGGTGAAACGCATTACATGAGTATATTTCATGCGTTTTATTTTATGACCTACACAGCAACGACAACCGGTTTTGGTGAAATTCCCTACGAATTTAGTAATGCACAGCGGTTGTGGGCTATATTTTGCTTATATATCAGTGTGATTGCGTGGTTTTATGCGGTGGGTGCCATCATCAATCTGCTGCAGAATCCGTATTATCAAAGTGCTTTGGCAGAAAGGAATTTTTCTCGCAAGGTTTTAAACATAACGCAGCCTTTTTATATTCTCTGTGGATTTGGCGATACAGGGAGTTTATTGGCCAGGGGTTTAAGTGATGCAATGATACCGGCAGTTGTGATCGAATTAGACAGTGCCCGCATAAAAGCTCTGTCTTTGCGCGACTATCGAGTCACTATGCCAGGGCTATGCGCAGATGCCAGTGTACCCAAACATTTGCTTGAAGCGGGATTACAAAGAACTAATTGCAAGGGCGTCATAATAGTAACCAGTGACGAAGAGGTTAACCTCCGAGTTTCTGTGATCGCGCATATTCTGAGTCCAAAAATCAATATTATTACCATGTCAAAGGCAGATATCTATGAGGAGCGTTTGGCTGCACTTGGACGTGAAGTGCACATTGTTGACCCGTTTAAAACTTTTTCCAAGGGCTTGGCGATTGCCATGTTTTACCCGGAGTTGTATACCCTGAATCGCTGGCTTATCGGTGCGCCTGGGGCAACGCTCGATGATTCCGGGAACCCGCCGACGGGCGCCTGGATAATTTGTGGTTATGGTCGTCTGGGGCATGAATTATATAATGTCTTGGCGGGCAGTAACATTTCGACGGTAGTAATCGATATGAAAGAGCCGCCGGAAGAGGAAAAGGTAGATAACTATATCATTGGCCGGGCGACTGAGAAAAATCTCATGGAGGCAGGCATTAAAAACGCCGCCGGTATAATGATCGTTACCGACGACGATGGAAGGAATCTTGGGATTTTAATTAATGCGCGGTCTTTGAACCCAGATTTATACATTATTGTTCGCCAAAACCGTCATGAGAATGAAGTGGCCTTCAGTGCCGGTCAGGCAGATATTATTATCCAGCCCTCATTGGTTACAGCGAGGCGCATTGTTTATTCGTTGATTGCGCCGTTATTGAAAACACTGTTTCGGTATTTGATGGAAACTACCCGCGAATTTCATAATCCAGTTCAGGATTTAATTGATCGTCTTAAGATCGTTTTAGGTCATTCCAGGCCTCATTTGGTGACTATTCGAATTGACGAAGAAGAGAGTATTGCTGTAGTGGCGGCATTGGATAGAGGTGAAAAAGTATTTTTAAAAGATCTAATGCGAGATCCTGGAGCCTGGGATAATCACTTGGCAACCATACCCCTTGTTGTTCAGCTGGAAGGCGGTGGTGTAAACGTATTACCCGACGGAGACTATGTGATTCGTAAGAACGACACAATATTATTATGTGGTCAGGAGCGTGCCCATAATCTGTTAAAATCTAATATGCAAAATGAATACGCATTACATTATGTTAGAACGGGAGTAGATGAGCCCAGAGGTTGGGTAATGCAGTGGTTTGCTCGAAAATATTCTGGTACTGACAAATCCTGTAATGACTAGCTTGACGCCTTTCCAGAGCTCGAAGAAACGAAGGTTGTTTTCTCTGTGGATATCATTATTGAGTAGTTACTAAAAATATTAAGGATTCTACAATGACATTAAAAACCGCAGATTTATGCGATGAGTTTTCAAATCAACCACATTTCCAGATTGCTGAACCTATATTTAAGGTTTATGGTGGGAATGCAGCTTTCTCCGGGCAAATCACCACTTTGAAAATATTCGAAGACAATACTTTGGTGCGTGAGCTGTTAGAAACCACGGTAAGCAATCGGGTGCTTGTGGTGGATGGAGGTGGGTCTCATCGGTGCGCGTTGCTGGGTGATAATCTTGCTGAATTAGCCGTTAATAATGGTTGGAAAGGTGTCATAGTCTATGGTTGTATTCGCGATTCTGCAGATATCGGCCAAATGCCCATAGGTGTACGTGCGCTGCATACGCACCCGCTAAAGAGTCGTAAACGCGGCGTTGGGGAAAAAGAGATATTGGTTACTTTTGCGGGCGTAAATTTCAGGACGGATCACTATATTTATGCAGATGAAGACGGCATTATAGTATCGGATCAATCCTTAGTTTGATTGCTGCTTATGGGCAATCGACTGACAAAAATCTATACTCGCACGGGGGATTCGGGTACGACTTCATTGGGCGATGGTAGGCGAGTCGCTAAAAGCTCTATTCAAATTGAAGCGTACGGTACGCTTGACGAACTGAACAGTCATATCGGTGTTGTGTTGGCGATGGAATTGCCTGCGGATATACGGTGTTTTCTGGAAGAGGTTCAACAGGTTTTGTTTGATCTTGGCAGCGAACTTTGTATGCCGGGTACAGGTAGAATCGTTAAGCGACATATTAGCAGTTTGGAAAATCAACTAGATCGTCTAAATGATGGTTTGCCACATCTAAAGGAATTTATTCTACCGGGTGGGAATCCTTCGTCAGCGGCGTGTCATGTGGCGCGCACTGTATGCAGGCGTTGTGAAAGGATCACAGTAGCTCTGGCCGAAGAAGTAAAGACTAATCCTCTGGTAATCGAATACTTGAATCGTCTTTCGGACTTATTGTTTGTGGCTGCTCGGGTATTGGCCAGGAAGGATGGTGGCAGTGAAATCTTGTGGGATCCCAGGCGAATGGATTCTGTCTAAAGCTAAGTTCGGGCAAAGGGCTATACTCGCGGTATTTTAATCCGAATAATATACGTGGTGTCTGCGAATTTTCCAGAAATAAGAAATGGAGTCGGAAAAAATTCTTGCCAAAGAACGCGGTTAATTTCTTGTTGCTATCGATACCGAGAAAAATTATGGAAGTATAGACTACTATCTATATAGTATCGTATTAGCGGAGAATCAAATATGAGTCGGTGGAAAGCTTCGGGTATTCATCTTTCAATCAGCGTAATAATTGCCTTAGCTGTCGCTGCGGTAATGTTATTTCTGTGGTACCCGAGCCCGTATTTTCAGTCTCTGGGTGGTAAAAAGCTGATTTTGATTATTATCGGGGTTGATGTGGTGGTGGGTCCGTTATTAACCTGGATAATTTTCAAGCCGAATAAAAAAGGCCTTAAATTTGATTTATCCGTAATCGCTGTAATCCAGCTGGTCGCCTTGACTTATGGTGTCAATGTTTTGTATCAGGAGCGTCCGGTTTTTGTAGTATTTGTGAAGGATCGCTTCGAAATTATTGCAGCCAGTGATGTAGATAAAGATTCTTTGAAAAACGTAACTTTTGATGAATTTAAATCATTATCGCTGACCGGGCCGGAGATTGCGGCAGCGCAGATACCAAAAGATCCCATGGAGCGCGAGCGCATGTTGTTTTCCGCGATCGACAAAGGGCGTGATATACAAAGTTATCCAGAACATTTTGTTCCCTATCAAGAGCAAACGGATGCGGTGTTAAAAAGAAGTCAGCCTATTTCCTTATTGCGTAAATTCCGGCCTGAAAGTACGCCGCTAATAAGCCAAACTGTAGAGCGCTTGAATACTACGGAAGAAGATTTGTTGTTTTTGCCGATGCGAACTCAGCGTGGTGGCGATTTGACAGCAGTTATCAGTCCTTCGAATGGGAGCCTTGTGGATATTCTCCAGGTCGATCCCTGGATCGATTAAATCGATCGATTGGATTCAATTTTTGTGGCGAAATACTAGTACTCAATCACAGTTGTGTTGGGGGGTAGGTTATGTCGAGAAGTGGTCAGCTGCCAGGCGC
>CAZGQY010000139.1:0-11292 GCA_964528035.1 uncultured Methylococcaceae bacterium
GCGTAGCCCTGCTATGCGCCTGTTGCTACGCCTTGAAGACAAACAATAATCCTGCTTCGCATATTATTAAAACCTCGCACCTTAGACAATGGCGATGGGGTATTTGTTATCGATGGGCGTTGAGTGCACAATACAGGATGCATATGGTTTAGTTTGTTTTCGCCTGGGTCGGTGATTATATAGTAATTCTTTATCCGAATTTATTTGAAGGCCAGCGTCCTAATCGTCAAGCTCGCTGAATAGAAATGAAACACATTAAACTAAACTATTGATAGTAAGGACTGTTACGTGGAATTGCCAGAATACGCAAGCAAGATTGAATTAGAACCGGTATTGATTACAGGCTATTTTAATAATTTGGGAATTAAGCTCTCTCAGCTTTGTTTTATGAGTCTGTTGCTCGCGTTGATAGGATGCTCGTTTATAGGCGGTGGGCAGATTCCTTCAGTTACTCAGGCACCCACACATGTGTATTATCCAGGAAAGTTCGTCTGGTTTGATCTGCTGACAGATGATCCGATTAAGGCGAAAAATTTTTACGGTGAACTGTTTGGCTGGGAGTTTCAATCTGTACAGAATTCTACGTATATAATAATTAAAAATCGCTCCAAACCGATTGCTGGAATGGTGTCTTTGAATGTCGAAAATGCTCGCCTGGATAGTGGTCGATGGTTGGCTTCATTATCAGTCAAAAACGTTGATCAGGCTGCTGAGTTTGTCCGCACTCATGGAGGCTTAATCCATGAAACCCCTCAAACTCTTGAATTCAGAGGGCGAATGGCTATAGTGAGTGATCCACAGGATGCCCAACTGGTCTTGTTGCATTCTAAAACAGGTGATCCAATTGATAAACAAACGACAGAACATAATGAATGGTTATGGATCGAATTGTGGACAAATGACAAACAATCAGCAATTCGTTTCTACGAATTATTAGCGGGTTATACTCATGAATCGATCAATGATGGTGTAACAGGTCGATACGATGTGTTAAAAAGCGGCATGATACCTCGTGCGGGTGTTGCGGAGATTTCCGCAAATAGTGTTGAGCCAGTTTGGTTGGCATATATTCGAGTAAAGGATCCGGTTGCCATGACTAAACGGGTGCGGAAACTCGGAGGACGAGTCATATTAGAGCCCACGAAAAAATTTGAAAATGCCAACATTGCAATCGTGGCAGACCCGGACGGAGCCGTATTTGCAATGCAAAAATGGTCGGGTCGTTAAGGTGGGTTCAAAATTGAAAACCTCGATAATTATTGCAGTTCTACTGTCTGTGAATGCAATCTTTGTAATTGGCTGCGCAGTTCCCCGGAAGGCATACAGACAAGTCTATGGTCAGGGGCCTTGGGATGATGATTATGAACCGGGTTATTTTGATCATCATTTAGCCGTGGATCGATTTAATCCGGGTACCGATGGTGCACTTTTTACACTACCTGTATCGAATATTGGACGTCCTCCACCTGTTCCGACGCTGATACCGGGAGTACCGGATATTCCGGAAATACAGGATGAACCGAGTGTGCTTTTGGAGTCGGTGGATTAAATATATTTGCGGCAAAATAATTGGGTGTGGATATTATATCCACCAGAAAGCCCCAAATATTTCAAATTATAGGAAAATATACCCTCATCTTTTATCAAGTGGATTAATATGCCTGACACTCGGAAACCGTTTGAAATCATGATCAGCAGAATAAATTTCGCAGCCCATTTCGATAGCGAGGGCGGCGATGTGTGCATCAGAAGTTAAGTTTCCAGCAGTGCCAGTGGAGTGAAGGATTTGCTTTAAAATTGGCCAGTGGTTTTCTCCGGGGGTGATTAATTTAACGTGTGGCTGGATTAGCCAGGATTCAATATATGCAATTGCTTGGGGCGGAGAAAGCGGTGTTTGGAAAATATTATGATGAGTGGTGATTCGAAGGAAAGCTAGCACAACAATCCAGGGTAAACCAACTGCGGAATCCCCAGATAGTGTTTTTTCAAACCATTTTTTTGCCACTTTATGGTGTGGCGAGTCTGCGTTTACTGCGTAGATTAGAAGATTCGCATCAATCAGAATCATTTTCTTAACTGAAGTTTTCTAATGATTTCATCATTCTCAAGGGTATCTGCAATCTGTAGAGCTTGATCGATATCTATATTGGCTGACGCGGAGCCCATTCGGACTGGTTTTAAACTGTAAGATTTTGCTTGCCGAGGCATATTAGTCGTTGTTAGTCCGACCAGAAGTATTTCATTTACTGTGTCTTTGAATGACTTTCCCGATTGAAATGCCTGTTTCTTGAGTGCTTCTGCAATATCGTCACGAAGTGTTAGTGTAGTTCTCATAATTGGCATCATAGCACAAAGAAAATAGCATCAATACATCAGTATTTTAGAAGATTGAGATGATTTTATTAACTGGGCTATTCTTATGGCTATTCTTTAGTTAGGTGAGATTTTCCAACTATTGTATTTAGCGGATGGAAAATTGGGTGTCTTGGCCGGGTATTAAGTAGAAGATATACTAAACAAAGGCTTCGTGTATTTTTTATTTAGAGAAAAAGGGAGAGACTATGAAATATTTTTTAACAGTGATTTTGGCGAACTTTGTGATACTGGGTGCGGTGCCAGTGCAGGCGGAAAGTATTTGGAATAAAAATTTGCCAAATATGGCAGCGACTGTTCCGATGACTGTATACCGAAGCCCAAGTTGCGGGTGTTGCGGTATATGGCTGGAGCATATGAAAAAGCATAACTTCGAAATTAACGACGTTAAAACCAATGATGTGCAATCAATAAAACAAAAATACGGTATAAAAGGTGAGCTTGCTTCCTGTCATACTGCGTTAGTGGGTGGTTACCTGGTTGAGGGGCATGTGCCCGCTGAAGACATTCATACTTTGTTGAAAGAACAGCCCAAAATTCTTGGCTTGTCGGTTCCTGGAATGCCGCATGGAACACCCGGTATGGAGATGAGTGGTCAAAGGCACCCTTTTTCTGTTATTTCATTTGACAAAAATGGTGAGCAAAAAGTGTTCAGGGACTATTCGTTTTATTGAAAGAAGGTGTGTTAGGATTTTGCCTGAAAATAGCGAGTTTGCTGTGGTAATATTTATATCCTTCTATTCCGTTATACACCATCCAGGTTACAGAATATCGGACAAAGGGAAGGTTGGTATTTAGCTTTTGTCATGCCCACCTTTCCAAATGGAGACCATTAGCCAAATTCCACCAATACCTGCGCCCAAAAATCCCAATAGGCCGAATGCGGGGAGCCCGAACAACGTAGGTCCTCCGCTGACGGTCATTACGATGGAGGAGCCTATGATCAAAGCGGATGTGATCAAGCCTACAGTCAGACGACTTGCGGCTCTGTCGAGCTGCAGGCCGAGGCGATTTAGGCGCATTATATCGATGTTTATTTTAACCGCGCCGCTACGCAGCGCTCGGAGCAATCGGCGTAAATCTTCCGGGAGACTCGTAAGGATATCAGAAATACCAATAACGCTGCGCCAGCCGCGTTTCGCCAGTTCGTCGGGTCGGTACCGATTTAGCATGGCTTTTTCAATAAACGGTGTGGCCTGAGAAACCAGATCAAATTCCGGATCTAACTGGCGTCCGATACCGTCCAGTGTGATTAGTGTTTTGAACAGCATGGTTAGATCAGGAGGCATGGATAATTGGTGATTTCTTATCAAGCGAGTCAGGTCGAAAAGTATCCCTGATAAATTAAGTTGTTTAATCGGAACACCGTGGTAAGTATCAATTAATTGATCAACATCCGGGCCTAAAATGGAAGCCTCTACGTAGGTGTCTCCGGCCCAATCCTGAAGAACGTCGACAACTCGATAGGAATCGCGAATGATGGTTGCATGTAAGAGGTCAATGACCTGGGTTCTGCGCATATCTGATAATCGACCTGTCATTCCGAAATCGATAAATGAAATTCGGTTATCCGACAAGTAGATAATATTGCCTGGGTGTGGGTCTGCATGGAAAAAGCCATCGATCAGTACCATCTTGAGTAGTGCGTCGGTACCTCGTTGAGCTAAAATTTTTCTATCGAGTCCGGCGCTATCCAGCAGATCCAGGTTTCTCCCCGGAATCCCGTCAATATATTCCTGTACATTAATTCGTTCACCGACCCATGCCCAATAGATTTTAGGTATAACGACGTCGGCAGAGTCTTTGAAGTTGACCGCCATTCTTTCTGTATTTCGAGATTCAGTGGCAAGATCCAGTTCACGATGTAGAGACATTGTAAACTGTCGTACGACTTCTTTAGGATGATACCGATGTAACTCTGCTATTTCGGATTCGGCAACTGTTGCCAGTCGATCCATCAGGCGTAAATCAGCCTCGATGATTTTTCGGATACCTGGACGTCGTATTTTTATAATCACAGGTTCGCCACTTTTTAATTGTGCTCTGTGTACCTGGGCAATTGACGCTGCGGCCAGTGGCTGTTTTTCGAATGTTGCAAACAGTTCATCTATCGGAGCGCCCAAGTCTTCTTCAAGCTGATGGGCTAAGTCCGAAAAGGCTAATGCGGGAACCTGATCCTGAAGTTTTTCGAATTCGTTGATCCATTCAGGTGGAAACAAATCGACTCGTGTTGCCAGAACCTGACCGAGTTTTACGAAAGTTGGGCCCATTTCCTCGAATGCCCGGCGAACCCGCTGGGGAGGTTCTAAACGAGTAAATTCCTCTGCATTGGTCCAGCGGAGCACTTTGCCGGTTCGTTCAACAACATGGCCCATTCCGGCGCGCTTGACGATATCGCCAAATCCGTAACGGATCATAATTGACGCAAGATCCTGCAGTCGTCCGATGTCGCGAACTGCGGTTAGAGCTTCCCAAAGCATAAAGTCAGAATTTTTTGTTTAGAGATACTCTAATAATAGACCGAATATTTTTGGCGATTCGGGAGTGGAAATCCATATTTTAGGGGGTTTTAGCTTTTGTATCCGAACTATTTGCCATTATTTAGTCCATATTGGGAATTATGACTATTAGAATAGGTCAATATGACGGATATTTTTGATTCTAAAAATTGTAGAATAGGGGGCATTTCAGTCTGATGGTTGGGTATTGTCGAATATTATTGAGGAGTTAGTGATGAGTGCGAAATATAATCGATCCCGAGTTGGGATATTAGTTTTTGGATTGCTGGTGTTTTTGCAGGCTTGTGGGACATCAAGGCCGATGGTTCGTTCGGAGTTTGATAAAGGCGTTGACTTTAGTCGATACCAATCGTTTGGTTTTTTCAAAGATTTGGCAACCGATGATGGGTATGAATCGTTAACCACAAAATATCTTAAGGCGGCTGTTATTCGGCAGATGGTAGGACTCGGTTACAGCTATATGCAAGCCGATGCCGATTTATTAGTTAATTTCAAAATAAAACTAAAAGATAAGCAGGTGGTGCGGACAAGCGGCTATCCTGGAGGATATTACGGCTACAGAGGAGGGTACTACGGTGCCTGGGGAGGATATAACGATACCTATACGTATGACTATACGGAAGGAACGTTGAATATTGATGTGGTGGATCGTGTTCGCAAGCAAATGATTTGGGAAGGTATTGCCGTCGGTAGGGTCAATCAGAAGGATTTGGATAATCAGGAGCAAAAAATTGGGAATGCGGTTGCGCAGATATACGAACAGTTTCCTCTTAGGAATATACCGAAGTAGTCGGTTTACTGTCCTGATTGTCGCTTAAATAAGGATGGTTGAACTGGATAATAGTGAATAGTGGTACATGAATAATCAGTTTGATGTCATTGTTGTGGGATCCGGAGTGAGCGGATTAACTTGTGCGAGTTTGTTGGCGCAGTTAGAAAACAAACGTGTTTTGGTATTGGAGCGCCATTTTACTGTCGGTGGATTTACCCACAGCTTTAAGCGTAAAGAGGGCTACGAATGGGACGTAGGAGTCCACTATGTTGGAGAAATGAACCCGGGAAGTCATTACCGAGCGCTATTTGATCGGGTAACCGCTGGTGGTGTGAGCTGGAAAGCGATGCCGGAAGTATTTGACCGCTTTGTTTATCCTGGGCTTAACTTCGGTGCTCGGTGTGGGATTCAAAGATTTCGTCAGGATCTTATCGACTCATTTCCCCATCAAAGCAGTGAGCTCGAACAGTATTTTGACGATTTGATATCAGCCGCGCGTTGGTATGGGCGTCTTATGGTCGCACGTTTATTACCTGACTGGATGCGACTGTTGGGTACTTTATTCACATTTCCTGGTCGTGGGCTCGGGTTGATGACCACTCGGGATTATCTGGATCGACATTTTAACGATAACAAGCTTAAGGGCGTATTGGCTTCGCAGTGGGGGAATGCAGGTTTGCCACCGGGTCAAAGTGCGTTTGCGGTTCATGCGGTGATTGCCTGTCATTATCTCGACGGAGGCTATTATCCGGTTGGCGGTGCTAAACAAATTGCTGAGAGTATCGTACCGATTGTGGAAGCTTCTGACGGTAAGGTTTATAGCGGATACCGGGTTGAAAAAATTCTGTTGGATGGTGATACAGCAATAGGTGTGCAGGCGGTTACCCGTGCCCAGGGCCGCGATATTAGGCAGGAATTTTATGCTGACTATATTATCTCTGGTGTGGGGGCCTGGGTAACATATAAGCAGTTGTTGCCGCGCCGTTTTTCATTGGATTTTAAAAAGGAAATTGATCGATTTCCATCGGGTAGTACGCATGTTTGTGTCTATATTGGATTTAAAAAATCTCCAGAATGCCTTGGATTTAAGGGTGAGAATTGTTGGATATACGATGATTATGATCATGATAAGAATTATTCGGGACGTGGAAATGTACTCAATGGCCAGATCAATAGCTGTTTTCTGTCTTTTCCATCACTAAAAGATCCAATGGCAAGGTCTCATACGGCGGAACTCATTGCTTTTGTGGATCATGAAAATTTTGCTAAATGGTCGGACACGCGCTGGGGGAAACGTGGAAAAGACTATGAAAAACTTAAGCAGGGTATAGCCGATGGGCTTATTGATTTTGTCGAAGGTCATTATCCGGGTTTTGCTGGTTTAATTGATTACTGTGAGCTTTCCACGCCCTTATCGACAGCTAATTTTACCGGCCACAAGGATGGTTGCATTTATGGTTTGCCGGGTATTCCCGACAAACTGCGTGCCCGGTGGCTGACTCCCCGAACGCCTGTCAGGAATTTGTATCTGACTGGTTCCGATATTGCGGGTCATGGCATTGTGGGTGCATTAATGGGTGGCGTGCTTACATTGTTGGTGGCCTCTCGACAGCGTTATGCAATCCTCAGGCTTTTATACTCTGCTATGCGCCTTTCAAGGCACCCGGAAAAACGTGATGTTTTGCTGGAGTCACAGACGGTTGGTTGATAATTATTCGGATTCTTGTAATCGAGCGTTAATCTTCTATCTTTAGTTTATGTTCTTCGCGAGTGAAACTATTGCCTCTGGGGTTGTTGGTGTTTTCGATCACAGCCCTGGAAAATCGTAATACTGTGATATTGCCAACGTTATTTACCTGGTTTTCTTTTAGCGACGAATTGTTCACCCGGACGATGAATACTAGCGTACAAAATCGGTTGTTTTTGACGAGAGGGATGACACTGGTGATCCTGATAGCTATATTAAGTTGAACTGCGCAGGATATTTACTTTGCTAAACCGCGATAATTGCAAAATCTACCCGTCTGGTAAAAATCTTGAAATTTGAACAATGAACGAATTGATAACATATATAGGAATAGCGATAGTGTTCGCCTTTGTAGGGTGGTTCGTTGGATTCAGTCGTGAGCGAACGATCCGTCGTCGTGAAGTTCAATCACAAAAGCTGGATCTTCAACGACAAATTGATGCAGCGCATAATGAACAGAAGGTTATCTCGGAACAGTTTTATACGGCCAATGAACAGAATATTGAAGACCAGAAAAATCAGTTTACCGATGCGTTTATGGAAAACGGACGCAGTGTCGAGGCGATTACCACCGAACTGAAAAGTGCTCAGCAATATGTTAACGATGCGTTCGCCGGAATACCGGAGATTCGTGATTCCAGCAATAAGATGGCGGAAACGACCGAGTCCAGCAAAGATAAAATTGATGCCTTGTCGAATTCGATTGATTCCTGGCAGGGCTCAATTACAACATTGCAGGCGATTCAGAACTTAATTGATGGCATACACGATAAATCGGTTCAGATTCGGGATGTATCCGGAGAAGCGAATCTTTTAGCCCTCAATGCTTCGATCGAAGCAGCGCGAGCGGGTGATCATGGGCGTGGATTTGCTGTGGTTGCAGAATGTATGCGCGATCTTTCCAATAAAAGTGCAGCAGCGACAATGGAAATCAGTGCCTCGGTCGAGCAGACCCGTACCGAAGTTTCAACAATTATCCACGGTATCGAAGAAAGCGTGGGCTTATTGGCAGAGGTTGCTCATGCGGTGACCAATCAGTTTGCTGAGATAGAAACTGAAGTTGGAAATATCGAAGTAATTACCGAAAAATCATCGACCGATGCGATTGATGCAAAACGCAAGTTTGAAGAAATTAACAGCAAAATTAATACCCAACTTGAATCAATTACAAAACTGCTGGCCGAAACCATGGGAGAGGTCACTGGTAATAGAGTTGACGATATTTCAGTGGATTCGAATATTGCGGGTATGAAAATTATCGACGTTCGCAGACCGGATGAATTTAATGGAGATTTGGGCCATATTCAGTCCGCAGAGCTGATGTGTCTTCAGGATAATTTTGAAGTCGCGATCAGTCGTCTTGACCGGACTGCCCCTCATCTGTTTGTTTGTCGTAGTGGTGGACGCTCTGCCCGCGCTGCGAGAATTGCAGTCGCAAATGGCTTTAAGGAAGTCTACAACCTGCAGGGAGGGATGTTAGCGTGGCGCGAGGCAAACCCCATTCAGGAAGCCAGTTAGATTGGTTGAATCTGGAATCTTATTAAATAGAAAATACTTGTTACAGAAAAACGGTTTCCGGGTATTTTTCGATTAAAAAACTTAATTGAAACATGCTCCAGAAACCGCTTTTCCTTTCAGTAGTAGCTAAGGAGCGAGGATTCAATAATATACGAATCCTGACTGGTCTTATTGTCCGTCTTCTGCGTTGTAGCAACCGTTACGTAGCCCTGCTATGCGCCTGTTGCTACGCCTTGAAGACAAACAATAATCCTGCGTCAATCTTCGCATATTATTAAAACCTCGCTCCTAAGCTCAAGCGGTGCTTTAGATTGTAATGATGTAGATGGTTTGCTATTGCATTTTACAGGTAATCTAAAACAGACCGGTTATCGTCCCGTCGTTCTCTATGTCAATCCGCTCAGCAGCCGGAATTTTGGGTAATCCAGGCATGGTCATCATGTTACCCGCTATTGCGACCACAAATCCGGCGCCGTTTGCGAGCCGAACTTCACTAATTCCGACTGTGTGTCCTGAGGGTGCCCCTTTTGCGGTTGGATCAGTAGAGAATGACATCTGTGTTTTCGCCATACAGACCGGAAATTTCCCATAGTCCTTATTCCATTCTTCCAGCTGTTTTTTAACTTTGGCATCTGCAGTGACTGCTGAAGCACCGTACAGTTTGGTTGCAATTGCCTCAATTTTTTCCCACAGTGATAAATTCTCGTCGTATACGAAAGAAAATCCGGGTTCTTTATTATCTACAACGTCTATGACACCTTGGGCAAGTTCCTCGGCTCCGGCTCCACCGTCGGCCCAATGTTTGGAGACGATGCATTTGGCACCCAAAGCGTCGCATTTGCTTTGCAGTAAATTGACTTCGGCGTCGGTATCGAAGGTGAAATGATTTATACATATCACACAGGGAAGTCCGTAATGTTCGGTGATATTTTTCAAATGTCGTTCCAGATTCACAAAACCCTTGTCCAGTGCATCCAGATTTTCGTTATTGAGATTATCTTTCGCGACCCCACCGTGAAATTTCAGTGCCCGAATGGTTGCAACCAGTACGACCGCAGAAGGTTTAAGACCGGCCATGCGACATTTAATGTCAACAAACTTCTCTGCACCCAGGTCAGCGCCAAATCCGGCTTCGGTAATACAATAGTCGGCGAGTTTCAGGCCGGTTTTTGTCGCGGTGACGGTATTGCATCCATGAGCAATATTGGCAAAAGGCCCACCGTGTATGATGGCAATGTTATTTTCCAGAGTTTGCACCAGGTTGGGTTTGATGGCATCTTTCAGTAATGCTGCCATAGAACCATGGGCATTTAATTCTCGTGCATATACTGGTTTGCGGTCGCCACGGGTATAGCCGATAACGATACGGCCAAGGCGTTCTTTCAGGTCGGCCCGGCCCGTTGCCAGACACAGTATTGCCATCACTTCCGAGGCAACCACGATATCATAGCCATCTTCGCGTAAATAGCCATTAGGTGTGCCGCCAATACCGACGACGACTTTTCGCAAAGCTCTGTCATTCATGTCGACAACCCGTTTCCACTGAATCAATCGAGGATCAATGTTCAGTGAATTACCATGGTTGATATGGTTGTCGATCAACGCGGACAGCAGGTTATGAGCAACACCAATGGCATGGAAGTCTCCTGTGAAATGCAGGTTAATATCTTCCATCGGTACGACTTGCGCATAACCACCCCCAGCAGCGCCACCTTTGATCCCGAAGCAAGGTCCAAGTGACGGTTCCCTGAGGCACATGATGGCTTTTTTACCCAGGCGATTCATGGCGTCCCCAAGTCCGACAGTGGTTGTGGTCTTGCCTTCACCCGCAGGTGTTGGGCTGATTGCAGTGACCAGTATGAGTTTTCCATCGGATTGATCAGTCAGACTGTTTACATATTCCAGCGATAACTTGGCTTTGTAGTGACCATAAGGATCGAGATGCTCTGCGGCGATACCATAATGTTCAGCGGCCAATCCGATGATTGGTTTCATTTCAGCCTTTTGGGCAATTTCTATATCAGACATAAGTTCGACCTCCCTCAGGCTTTAGTTATTGTAGACAGGGAAACGGGCGCAAAGTGATTTAACTTTTTCGCGTGTATCGGTTATCAACTGTTCGTTGTCCAGATCATCCATAATGTCACACATCATGGTGGCGATTTCACGTACTTCCGGTTCTTTGAAGCCACGGGTTGTTGCTGCCGGGGTGCCAACACGAATGCCGCTGGTTACGAACGGCGATTGCGGGTCTTTGGGAACTGCATTTTTGTTAATCGTAATAAACGCTTTACCCAGTGAGGCGTCGGCGGCTTTGCCTGTGATGCCCTTGGCAATCAGCGAGACCAGCATCAAGTGGTTGT
>CAZGQY010000140.1:0-11257 GCA_964528035.1 uncultured Methylococcaceae bacterium
GACAAACAATAATCCTGTGTCAATCTTTCGCATATTATTAAAACCTCGCTCCTAACTAGAGTTGTGCAATGGGTATCCGATTCAGCCACTTTTCGTAACTTATACACACCTGAACTTATGCATCAGATAAAAAATACCTGCTTTGTGGTACTGCAACACCTGCTCCCTCAACACGCCTTATCAAGAATAATGCACTCTCTGACTCGTAATGAAACGGTATGGTGGAAAAATCTAATTATTCGACAGGTAGTGAAACGTTTTAAGGTAAACCTGGCTGAAGCCGAAAATCCGGATATAGAAAGCTACGCTAGTTTCAACAAGTTTTTTACCCGAGCCCTTGGGCCGGGAGCCAGACCGTTGGCCCAAGATGTCGACATAATAACCAGCCCTGCGGACGGCGCTATTTCCCAAATTGGCGTGGTTCAGGGTGCAGCAATTCTCCAGGCCAAAGGAAAGATATTCACTACGGAAAAATTGTTGGGAGGGAGTCCGGGGCCGTCTGATCTCTTCAACCACGGTCATTTCGTAACGATTTACCTTTCTCCGCGAGATTATCACCGATTACATATGCCCTGTGACGGTGTATTAAAAAAAATGATTCATATACCCGGGCAACTTTTCAGTGTTAATTCGGTGACGACAGAATCTGTAGACAATCTGTTTGCGCGAAATGAACGTGTGGTGGCAATATTCGAAACCCCGCTAGGGGCCATGGCGTTGGTGTTGGTCGGTGCAATATTTGTTTCAAGTATAGAAACCGTGTGGCATGGAGTCGTCACACCTCCGAGATCACAATCAATCCGAACATGGGACTATAATGATAATCCGATTACTTTAAAACGTGGACAGGAAATGGGACGTTTTAATATGGGTTCGACTATCATTGTTCTTTTCGAGAAAAAGCAGGTGCAGTGGTTAACGTCATTATCCGCTGGTTCGACTATACTTATGGGAGAAAAGCTGGGTTCTGAGATTTAATAAGTTATCCGAGAATAAAAAAACATCGTTAAATGAAAAGGATAGAATTCTTTTTACGAGTTAACTGATAGTAGCAGTGGAGGCTGCTAATGATGGGTTTACCTGGAAAGCAGTCGAATAGATTATTTTCCCTGCCAGGTTAAATCTTCTCGGGTTGCTGGGATACTTAGTTTTTTGTAAACGGTTTCTGACTGGAAATAGTTTTCCATTTTTGTTAGGGTTAACTTAACGGCTGTGCTGCCAATTCTTCGGTTGGGTTACTCAATCCTGCGGAATGAATCAATCATGTTTGGCGTGCACAAACTTTCCTTCAGAGAGTTTTTTGAATTATTGAGCCTCTAAATATAACCGACGTCTATTTGAAATGCATGCCGCAATGATGAAATTCGAACTAGAAGACAGAAACGACTCAACCGTCATATCCATTAAGGAAAAACGTCTTGATGCTCATAATGCACAGGAGCTAAAGGAGCAGATAGTCAATTTACTTGATTCAGGAAAAACCAAGCTTGTTGTCGAATTGAGTGATGTTCGTTTCGTAGATAGCTCAGGGCTGGGTGTGCTTCTTTCCGGATTTAAAAACGCGGCCTCTCATCAGGGTGGATTGTGTTTGTCCGGGTTACAACCTCAAGTCAAGTCAATGTTTGAACTGACTCGTCTTCATCGGGTGTTTACCATTCACTCGTCGTTACAAGAGGCTTTGGCGGAAACCTGATAAGAAGCGGTTATGAACGGATCAACTTGCCAATCCAATGTTAGCGTAGATTTAACTCTACCCATTCACACGCGTTTTCTCAGCCTGGTGGGATCCATTGGTGAGGAAGTAGCTCAAGGAGTTGACCCCTATAGTGGTGATCGCGATGCTTTGGGCTACAATCTCAATCTGGTTCTTACAGAAGCAATGGCTAATGTCATTGAACACACCGCTGTTCCAGCAACCAAAGATATACACATTACCATACGAGCCACCACCGATGAATTATGTATTCGGGTTCGTGACTACGGTGAAGGATTTGACATAGATGAAATACCGTTGCCAGACCTGGATAATCCGACAGGCAATGGTTTGGGAATATTTCTTATGAAAAGCCTTATGGATTCGGTGTATTACAACAAGGCACCGTCTGGAAATATTTTGGAAATGCGCAAAAAACTGGCCTAAGAGACGGCCAAAGAATAAAAGTTGTCGCGATAGGAGGGAGTAACAGATCCTCCTGTTTTGAACGTGATTTTTTATTAGTGGGCTTCGGTTGAAGTTATGCGGCTGCTTTCTCCTCATCTACAGCAAAAACGGATTGCCCTATATTGTTGACTAATTCTGCAAATAATGAATCGTCGCCTGGATCTGGTTTGGGCTGAATTCCATGAACTATCCCGCCAATCTCCATGAACAAATCATTAAAGACCCTGTTGGGTTCAGCCAAGGGTTGTAGAGTTGATCGAGTGTCTTTTAGTAATTCATTGGCTTGGTTAAGGAAATCAGTAGCCTGGCTTAGTAAGTCGGAATTAACAGAATTTTCCGGAAGGTTTGTTTGCTTATAGGCAGCCAGAGTTTGTATGGACTTTCGTGTGTTTAGATCCAGCGCTACGCTGGCAATTTGTTCTGTATCAAAACCCAATTTTTGTGCATGTTGTATCGCCGCTTTTCCGTTGCCATGAAAAAAAGCATTGCTGATTTTATGGATCTGTTGAGTTAAATGTTTTATCGAGTTTTGTTCGTCCTCATTCAAATTTCCTTCCACTGATATTTCGAATTGAGTTTTTTCTGAAAAATTTGTCTGATAAACGTTCAGACTTGACTGTTGTTGCTGTGCTTCCAGTGCGCTGCGACTGCTGGATTTCGATTGACTAAAACTCAAGGTTACTATATCGCCTTCCTGAGTTTTAACTTGAATTTCTGCAGAACGACTGGATTGCACAAGTGTCGATTGAATTGCGAAATTGGATTGGATATTAAGCGTACTCGATTCTAAATCGACCAAGCCTTGTAGAGTGAGTTCTTGGGTCTCATCAATGTCGTCTGAAATTTGGCCGTTAAGAGCGCCCAGATTTTGAAGAATTTCTCTTGCTTCATCAAAGCCTCGATCAAGGCCCTCTTTGATCTCAGAAAAAAACTGGCTGTCTTTAGTATCGCTGTGGGTTTGTTTAAATTGCCCGAATGCTTGACGTACCGATGATAAGATTTTGTCTGCAACATTTTTTGGTGAAAATTCATCTGCATCCAATCCTTTTAGCGAAAGGCCTTCTCTGTTCAGAGTTTTCTCCAGTGCACCAACAATTTTTAAATCAACCCGATTTTGCGGCGGTGCCTTTGAAACAGAGTTATCATGAAATGCTGTCTGTGATCGTGCTTCATGCTCATGTCCGTGAATATTTTGGCGCGCGTAATTGTGCAACCCGTGTTGAATTAATGAGGAGAAAGGGTTTGTTGATAGATTATTCATAACAAGGCCATTATTGGTTCATTATCGCTATATTTATTTATCGGTATGATTGGGAATTTCTTTAATAAAATGTGAACTGTTTCGCAATTTTTAGTAAAGGACTGGTAAGAAGCGAGGATTCAATAATATACGAATCTTGACTTGTCTTATTGTCTGTCTTCTGCGTTGTAGCAACAGTTGCGTAGCCCAGCTATGCGCCTGTTGCTACGCCTTGAAGACAAACAATAATCCTGCGTCAATCTTTCGCATATTATTAAAACCTCGCTCCTAAAAAGGATCAGGATTAGAAAATGCTGTAAATATAGACCTGACCCCTCTGCTCTGACCCCTCTGCTTTGTTAAGTAAGACATGTTGTTTCTCTATTCCTCGTCAGGATAATGTTGAATTAAGAGTTCAGCGTCCGCCAAATCTTTACTACGACCTGTTCGCTGTTTATTTTGAATCAGGTGTTTTGTGGATAGCACGTATATGGATTGGCCATCAATATCAAAAACATTTGATCCGGCCAGGGCTTCGTTGAACTCAACTCCACTGATGCTGGTTAGGATATCAATTCTTCTTGGGGCAACACCAATTTGAAAAACCAGGCCGGTTGTTTTTAAATCATCAACTGATAATTGGTCTAATGGCGCACCAAAAATATTTAAAGCCTGATAAATCTTATGTGCGTTGTCGTGGCTTGGCTTTACCCAGAGATCGATATCCATGGTGGCACGAGGAAAACCATGGGCAGCCATGGCGTAGGCGCCAACCAGGATAAACTCAGCTTTTTGAGCGAGTAACGCGGATAATATGTCTTTGTAGTCTTCGTTCAACATCGTGGTTGGGGCTGAGTGAAGCGACTTCTCGGGTTATTTCCCAGACCATTTCCAGGCGCTCTAGCATGGATCCAGAAACGAAATCATCCTTCCCCTGGTCTTCTAATTTATGCTGGCTCAGGAGTTTGCGTTGAAGTTTCATAGGGTAATTATACGTGGATTTGGTGAGTACCTCTGCTAATCAATAACACACCCCTGAGTCAATCCACACGATAATCAACACAAAACTGCTCCAATACCGGAATACAATTCAGAATGGAATCCATGTGTGCTATTTCATAGCCATGAGTATTATTTGTGGGAAAACTTAAGCACGCTGCTCTGGCTACGTGGCCTGATTTCATGGCAATGGAGGCATCACTGCCAAACTGGCTTAATGTAGCCCGCTGGAGTTGTATATTGCGAACACCCGCAGCGTCGACTAGACGTTGATTCAGGGCTTCATCGTAGAGGCCATATCCATCCTGAGACAGTAATACCGGGCGTTCGTCAAAGTCGATCGGATACTCGGATGATTTGGGGCAAATTTCCAACGCGACCAGTGCGTCCATTCTGGATCTCTGGGTAAAATACATGGCGCCTATCGCGCCTACTTCTTCTTTGGCTGATGCCACCAGATAGGTATCTACAGCCGGGGATTTAAGTTGTGCGGCTAATGCCAGAAGTATGGCCAGTGACGCTTTGTTGTCGAGAGTATAGCTGGCAATGTAATCACCCATTGAAAACGGTTTTTTTCTGTGTTTACCAACAACCATACGAGTTCCTGGTCGAATTCCAGCTTGTTCCAGTGCGGCCTTCGGTTGTTTGGTGTTCACCCAAACATTTTCCCAAAGCAAAGGTTTTTCATCCTGTTGGACCTTTTGCGGTGATTCATGGGAAACATGGCGGGAGCCAAAACTAAGGATACCGGATATGACATGATTATCTCCCAATAAATCGACTACGCCCTCACCATATACCCAGGGATAGGCACCGCCCAATTTACGAATGTGTACAGTTCCGTCGTTATCTATTGATTTAACGATACCTCCGATCTCATCCTTATGGGCAGTAATGGCTATGCTGGTGCTTGAATCCACTCCAGGAATTTTGATAATGATATTTCCCGCCTGATCTAGCACCCACTTTCTTTTCAGTTGCTCGAATTGTGCTATCAGGCAACGATCAATTTCTTCTTCTACTCCACTGGGCGAGTGGCACATGACCAGTTGTTGAATGCAGTCAAACAGTTCTTTTCTATCCATGTGTTAGTTTTTGCGAATCAATGATACATATAAACCATTTTGCATCTGGGAAAAATGAGTTCTAAGTAATGGGTGTTTTATAGCTTTAATGTTTTGAGAAATTTCCAGATTTTTTTCTGCAACATAGGTTTCGTATCCGGCGTTATCGACAAGGATTTTGTACCATGGCTGATCTTTGGGCGGTCGGCTTCGGGCGACAGATTGATACCATTCCTCGGATCCGGAGAAGCGGATATCAACATCGAATATTACACCGCGATAATCGAACAAAAGATGATGAACGATTTGACCGATTGTAAATTTTGCTTCACGCATGGAATATCCTCATCGATCCGAAGCTTAGCCAGGCACAGGTTGAAATTGAGCGCGTTTATTTGGAGGCGCTGCTTTTTGGCGTGCTACAAGCGACACTCTAATAATTTCCCTGCCAAATACGCTGTATATCACTTTCTTCTTCAATATTCCAAAATTGGGTTGTCATTTTAAAATCATGGAAAAAGGATGCGCTAAAAGCATGACAGCCCTCAACACATAAACTTAAATATTTGTGTTGAGCTTCTGACGCAGACAAATAGGCATACAGATCCTGGTCTTTTGCCCAGAACAATATTGCTTTATCCACGAGTTGGTCATCATAATAGCGATGTACATTTACTTCATGCATCGTATAGATCTGTTCCCGGCTTTTCAGCTGCTCGAACGATTTGGCCTGCATTTCAAAACATGCGCCATTCATTGGAGTATCTGGGCATGCTTTTTCCAGGTTCAGTACACAAACAGGGTGGTGTGTCCGATTGCAAAAACGATAATGAGAGGCTAAATTGAATATTCGGCGAAAACCATAGACTTTCGCCGGGTAAATATTGGATGCCTCGGGAACGGTGCTTTTTAATGATGCCTCGTTCAATAAACTGCCGTAAGCGAAAATTTTTATATTTTCGGTCATTAGAGGTATGCCGTCTTAAAGATGCGCATGTAGAGAGTTTTCGAAAAATGTATGCTGGATAATGAACTATGTTGTAAATAATTACTATAGTTTGCTTGCCTGCATTGGCGAAGTACGGTGTTTCGGGTCATTACCAATTTGGTCAGCACGGGTGCGGAAGTAGCGTAAAGGCTTGAAAAGCGAAAAACTAAGCCCCATTTCTGAATTATAGCGGGTAGTTGTATTGGTTTTGGGTAACCGACTATCTGGCATTATGCATCATTAGGTTCTACAATAGCGAAACTCATTTGACATTATATTGTCGAATGCAATGGAATTTAGTTAAAACGTATATCGAGGTTATTATGAGATTAAATCAGGTAATGCAACACTCTGAAGCTCAGGCTCTGGAGACCAATAAAGTGTTAAGAAACACTTATGGTCTGCTTTCCATGACGCTTTTGTTCAGTGCCGCTACCGCTGGCATTGCAATGGCTACAAATATGACGCCATTTAACCCATTGTTAACTATAGGTGGTTATTTTGCACTGCTGTTTTTGACGTCAAAATTCAGCAATAGCGGACTCGGTATTGTCTTTGTTTTTGCCCTGACTGGATTTATGGGCTTGACTCTGGGGCCGATTTTGTCGATTTATATGACGGCATTCAGTAATGGCTCGCAACTGGTTATGACTGCGTTGGGCGGAACCGGTATTATCTTCCTTGGACTTTCAGGATACGCGCTAACCAGCCGCAAGGATTTCAGCTTTCTTGGTGGATTTTTGATGGTTGGAATACTGGTCGCATTTCTGGCTGGAATTGTAGCCATGTTTGTACCCAGCATGCCAGGTTTGTCCCTGGGTGTATCGGCAATGTTTATTCTGTTGATGTCAGGTTTGATTTTGTACCAGACCAGCGAAATCATTCACGGTGGTGAAACCAATTACATATTGGCGACCGTTACCTTGTATGTTTCGATTTACAATTTGTTTATGAGTCTTCTTCATATTCTGGCTGCATTCAGCGGTGACGATTGAGAATATTCAGAATCGTATAGAAAAAGCCCGGCAGTAGCCGGGTTTTTTTGTTTTTAGAATTTGTTTATTCCCGTATTCTAAGAGAAGATTGGGATTAGGTAATTATTGTCTGGCCGCCCATATAAGGTTGTAATGCCGAAGGAATACGAATGTTCCCGCTTGCATCCTGGTAGTTTTCCATAACGGCGATCAACGCCCGACCTGCGGCGACTCCGGAACCATTCAATGTATGCACCAGTTCTGGTTTTCCTGTTGCTGGGTTGCGCCATCGAGCCTGCAGCCGCCGGGCTTGAAAATCCCGGAAATTGCTGCATGATGAGATTTCTCGATATTTTTCCTGTCCGGGTAACCAGACTTCTAAATCGTAAGTTTTTGCAGATGAAAAACCGGTATCGCCTGCGCACAGTAAAATCTTGCGAAAGGGTAATTCCAGCTTGCGTAATATTTGTTCTGCATGCCCGGTCAATTCTTCATGAGCCGTCTCTGAATCATTTGCGCGCACAATCTGCACAAGTTCGACTTTTTCAAATTGATGCTGCCTGATCATTCCCCGCACATCTTTGCCGTGAGATCCCGCTTCGCTGCGAAAGCAAGGTGTATGGGCCACATATTTTAGAGGCATCAACTGATCGTTGACAATCTCGTCTCTGACCAGATTGGTTACAGGTACTTCAGCTGTTGGGATCAGGTAAAACGGTGGATTATTCTTAACGGCAAAAAGATCTTCTTCAAATTTTGGTAACTGCCCGGTGCCACGCATACTGTCCGCGTTGACCATAAAGGGTACGTACACTTCCGTATAGCCATGTTCGCGGATATGAGTATCCAGCATAAACTGGATTAAGGCTCGCTGTAAACTGGCTAACCCACCACTTAGTGTAACGAAACGGGCAGAGGCGAGTTTGGCTCCACTATCAAAGTCCATCTTTCCAAGCCGAGCTCCCAGGTCGACGTGATCTCTGGGTTCGAAGTTAAACTCTGGTATGTCGCCAAACAGGCTTATTTCGACATTATCGTCTTCATTGGCACCAGAGGGGACGTCATCATCGAGAATATTCGGAATTTCTAATAGCCGTGTATCCCACTCATTTTGCAATTCAGTCAGGGAGTCCTCAGCCGCTTTTAACTGATCGCCCAGGTTTTGCACTTCGTCCAACAGGGGTTGAATATCACCGCCCTCGGATTTTACCTTGCCAATGACCTTGGAGCGTGTATTTCGTGTATTTTGCAGCGACTGAGTGTGTATTTGTATTTCTTTCCGACGACTGTCCAGGTCAATAAATATCTGAGTATTCAGCTTATAGGCTCGCCGCTCAAGTTGCCCGGCAACCTGATCGATTTGGGTTCTTAATAGACGTGGGTCAAGCATGAGGTTTAATGGGTTGTCCTGTTAGTTTTAATGGGTCGTTATTCACTGTATTTTATACCTGTCTTCCCAGGATTGAGCCTAACCAGAAAAATAATAGGCAAATGGCCGCATTACCCATAAAGACACTCAGTAGTACGCTCATTTCGGTCTTAAAGGCATGACCCTCTTCGATCAGATATAAAATCAGATACAAACTTGAAAACGTGACGAATGCGCCAACGACTACAACGATAACAGCAGCACGATGCTCTAAACTGAGTCCTGCCCGTTCAGCCAATACGGCAATTAGTACACCGATTAGACACGAGCCAATGATGTTTACACCAATAATTGCATACGGAAATATCCAACCGAACCACCGTATGACACCACCGGAGTACATAAATAATGCACGTCCCGCGAGAAGTCCCAACCATACCGCAAAAATACACGCGGTTACACTGACAATAATGTTCAATCCGGCTTTGCCGTAATTACCCTGCTCTAACAGGTAAAGTGTTTCCAGAGAAAATGTTGAAAAAGTCGTGAAAGAACCGAATAGTCCGATTAAAATTGCGGCCCGGTATTCCATCGTGATCGCGACCCTTTGTAAAATCAATGCTTCAGTCAGCAATCCAATTAACAATGATCCAATCACATTGACTGTGAGTGTGCCATAAGGAAATCCACGTCCCAGCCAGTTATAAACACCCGTAGAAACGAAAAACCTCAGTAATGCGCCAACAGCGCCACCAATTGCTATTGATAGAAGTTGATTCATAGGAGTTTAAAAGCCTTCGCCAGGGTTGCCGACGCTTTTTCTGTTTTGCCAGGGAATACCAAAACATCGACATCGCCGTAAGCCCGGATTACGTCTTGGTAAGAGTGATCCCTTCTAATGACATTTTTAATATCCACGGCTAGCCAAGCTTGAGAAGATACCGCCATTTTATAGCGCTGGCGGTATGGATACAATAACAATACCTTGATTGTATATACCTTAAGGAGCGAGGTTTTAGACAATTCGTCAAGAAGGTGAACTCTTTCCTGCAAGCTGTTCACATTTTTGATCTGAACAGCTCTTTAGCTTGCAATTACGAATGAGAATGATTATCATTACTGTAAATGTAACGGCATTTAAAGAGCAACCTCTTTAATTAGGCCACTCTATCAACTTCTATCAAAATGAAATCGAGTAATGGGATACTACATTTATGCCTGGCTTGAAAACGGAAAGCCACAATTGCAAATTGTCGATGCAAAGTCTAAATCTGTTTGTGTAACCTGGAGTTACCAAGACAAGAACATACACAGCCAGGATGATAAAAAGGAAATTCAAAGACTTTTCAAAGATCTTCTTTTGCTAACGTGTAAACAGGAATTACGTCACTGCAGGGTCTTTAGAGCAGAACCTGTTCAAAAACATTGCGGCGTGCTTGCCTTCGACGATCCTGTTAGTGCCTAAAAATATTAATGTGTTTAAAATTCCTATTTTTGCTTAGTCAACATATATTGATAATCCTGAGAGCATGGTGGTTAACGAAACCAATAAATCCAATTGGGTGCCCCGTCCGTAACATTGCCAGGCAACGCTAGCAACGGCGAGTAAGGCTTCGCGTCCTGAATATTGAAAGGGGATCAAAACGGTGGAATTAATTTTTTCGTGATTGTGGCCAAAAAGTGCAATGACGTGCTCTTGTTGAAGGCTTCCGCATAGTGGCTTTGGATTGTTCAGTAATAGACAGAACAATCCTCGTAGCTGTGGCTCCAATGGGTAAATATGCGATTCAGCATCAGTATCCGGGTTTAGTGTGTTTGACGAGACAAAAAATTTAACCCAATTAGCGTCAAAATGCTGAATTAGAAAATTTCTGAAAGTTTGTAATAATTCGGCACGGTGGTCACACTCGAACAATCCTGAAACCAATAGTGGAAAATTTTCTACAAGTAATTTTGAAGAATTTTCGCGATGTTGCTGGCAATCGAGTTTTTGTTGCAAAGCGGTTAGTTGTTCACGCAGTAATCGCGTTTGATGTTCAAGCAACGATACAGCTCCGTCACCGATGCCATGTGGAACGGTCATTTGTTGCAACAATTCGGGGTGTTCTACAAGAAAACCCGGATGAGTTTGCAGGTATCGGATAACTGATGACCTATCCGCGATGAATTCCTCGAGTTGCTCTTCAGCTTTCATGAGCCTACTCTAGGGTTTTGGTGTGTGGCTGTCAATTTCCGTTTTAAGTTAGGAGCTTGAAGGTGAATGGGTTGGTGAGAGAACTTTGGGTGTAGCAGTGCATGAATGGGATTCCGTGATGGAAGTGTTTGAAGAGTGGCAGCGAGTAACCAAAGGTATATTAATAGGTATCGATGAATGACTGGTCTTTGTAGGGCTAGCCCTGGACAACCTTCCACGGCTAAACGGTTCCCAATAAAAAGGCAATATAATACAATATAATACAATT
>CAZGQY010000141.1:0-11117 GCA_964528035.1 uncultured Methylococcaceae bacterium
GCGCCAATGCCGCTTTGTGTAAACAGGCTAATTCTCATTCTTCTTGCTGGAGGCGATATTAAGGAGCGAGGATTCAATAATATACGAATCCTGACTTGTCTTATTGTCCGTCTTCTGCGTTGTAGCGACAGTTGCATAGCCCTGCTATGCGCCTGTTGCTACGCCTTGAAGACAAACAATAATCCTGCGTCAATCTTTCGCATATTATTAAAACCTCGCTCCTAAGGAAGGGAGCCTCTCATGACGATTTTTTTTTCGAACAGGCTCCAGATTCGAACCGTGAATACAAAACACCTGGTTTCATAGTTGAACCTGTTTTTTGGTCCATCAACCGTAATAGCTAAGCACCAGGATTCAATCAGAGTGTTTTACCGTTGAGGTATTATTTCCGTAATAACCGTTTCAGCTATTTCAAGCTATACTCCGTCACCGAACCGAAATAACTCGAACATTGACTGCAAATAATCTGATTTACCGGCTTGAATATTAGGCGCTTTTTCATTGAGTTCAGGTACCTCCTTTACTGCTTCATAAATAATCTCATTAGCAAGCTCTTTCATCAACATTAAATTCTTCGATAGTTGCTTAATCAATTCAGCATCATCCTGGTCTTTGAGTAAACTCTGATTCAAGTTTCGCAAAAACTCCATTTTTGTATAATTAATAAAAATTCCAGATTTGTCTTCTACCGATAAATCAACTTCGGCCCACGCTCGAAGAAAACTCTGTATAGATACATTCAAATTATAAACATCTTCGAAAAACACCCAGCCTGATTCCATAAACCGACCGTCACACAGCTTATTCCTGAAGAACAATAATGCGATACTTCCCCAATATATGCAGTAATCCCAAATTATCTTGACACTCATCACCTTGGCATTACCCATGATTGGATATTGATCTTCAAAAATAGGGAGAAAGGCTAAGTAAATCACCCGAAATAACTTTTCGTACTCACACACCTCTGAGTCAATCGGCTTCCCGCCATACTGCTTGATAATCAGATCGCTTATAAAGCTGTTGCTAATCGCGATAAAATCGCTACCAGGAGAATAAAATGGGTCAACAAATACCCCGGAATCACCGGTAATAAACCATCCATCCGAAGAATACATTTGTTTACAATTGTGCGCATAGTGCTTCATTGTTTTAAAGTCCTGCAACAACTCACGTTGCCCATCGATTATAGCCGCGCACTGGGGCTCATACTGACTTAACCATTTCATAGCCTTTACGAAAGTATTAAACTCGGCAAACGGATGACACTTTGGATCGGCAACTATACCGATACTGGTAGATCCTGAAGCCAGCGGTATTAGCCAAACCCAATACCCTTTTCCGAAAAGATGGTTAGTACTAAGCCTGCGACTATTGCTCACACGATTTGTCCATTGCTCACATGAACTCCAGTCGTCAATATCAATCGTGCTTGCGATCCTGAACCAGGCCGCGTTCGTGTCATGGTAAGCTGACTTGTTCAACTTGAGTTTTCTTTTCAAAAGCCCGTTACGACCACTCGCATCCACCAACCATCGCACTTGCACCTTTTGTATCTGACTATTTTGAGAAACAGAAACTTGATGACTGTTTTTACCAAGATCAATCGACTCGACCACACTTTCGTCACAAAAATCAATACCTCGCTGCAGACATTCCTGTACAAGAGAATTCTCGAACCGCCCACGATCCAACTGAAAGCTTTGTACCAACGGAAGCTCACTCGGTCCCAGTTCGATCCTTTTTGATATATCGTGATTACCGCCGTATGAGTAAAAAAAACGTAAGCCGAATTTCGGTAATTGATCATCCAGAAGGTGTTGTAGACCAAGGATATTTAGAAAATAATAGCTTCCGATTTCTACCGAAGACTCACCCACTTTATGAGCTGATTCGGTTACGGGATGTGTATTTTTTTCTATTATTGCAATACGCAAATCCTCGGAATTTAGTTTTAGTTGCAGACCTAAGCACAAGCCGGATAGTCCACCACCCATTATGACGACATCATAAGCAACTCCGACTCTTGTAATCATACTTGCAATTCCATAGTAGAAAGTTTTGGAGCGTCGCCCATTAGCCAACGCGTGTCAACAACTAAAATAATTATCATCTGGCATATCTTTATATTGACAAATCTGGATTTAGAAAAGGATCACATAGAGTAGATACGGTCATCGTTAAAGTTATCGCCGCAAGTGACGCTTGTAAAATATTGAGATATTATTCAGCGCTTGGTACAAGGAGGGAGGATTCAATAATATACCAATCTTGACTTGCCTTATTGTCCGTCTTCTGCGTTGTAGCAACAGTTGCGCAGCCCTGCTATGCGCCTGTTGCTTCGCCTTGAAGACAAACAATAATCCTGCGTCTATCTTTCGCATATTATTAACACCTCGCTCCTAAGCATGTTGCCAGGGTCTTCAGAACAATACAGAAAAGCGATTAAAAGAAGTGAACCGAACCTTAACGTGGTAACCTTGCTGATAAATGCTCGCCAAAAAACTATTATTCTATTTGGGGCCACCTCTACTGGCAATCTGCGTATTGCTAACGACGACGCTTAAAACAGATCTTTCTGCATTTATTATTGCCGGTGACAATGCTGCCGAAATTCTTTTGGCGAGTGAAATGCAGTCCGGCGCTCTTTCCAGGCGCTATCTAATCGCCATTAGTCATCAACAAAAATCCATAGTATCGTCTAAGTTTCTGCACAAGCTGAAAAGTCAACTGGAAAAGATTGAAGGCATTGTAAAGGTTTGGCCCCCAGGCCAGCAGCAAGGTATTCGCCAGGCCATGGTTGCTTTATATAGCGACCATGCCGCTGGTCATTATAGCTCTGCACCGGAAGCACACCTGACACAGTTATTCACCCGCGAGGGTTTAAATCTGCGTGCAAAACAACTTAAACAAACTCTGCTCTCACCTCAAGGGCATGAGATTAAACAAATTGCACTGAAGGATCCCCTGCTGTTGAGTCTCGATGGATTCAAATCCCTGGCTAAAAAAATGCTGGCAGATAAATGGCGTGAACCGGACTATCGTCACTTAATTGTCGAAACCAGAGCTGCCGGTTTGGACACTGCCGCGCAAAAACAAGTAACCCAGGCACTTCGAGCAGGTTTTGCCGAACTTAACCAGGCATGGCAAAATCAGTTTCAACTGGAAATGACAGGTGTTCCGGTTTTTGCTGTGGCGACGCAAACATTGATACAAGGCGACGTTGTACGTATCAGTCTGATTTCCAGTTTCGCATTGATACTGCTATTCCTTTGGCTGTTTCGCTCATTCAATGTGCTCTTTCAAGTCATGACCCTGCTGATGAGCGCAATATTAAGTGGCATACTTGTCTGTAGCCTGGTATTCGATTATGTACATATTATGACAATCGCAATGGGTTCGACTTTGATTGGCATCTGTATAGACTACCCTATTCACGCCTTTGCACATGCTCAATCAGTTTCGACGACAGAAAAAACGGCCGCCATCATAAAAATCTGGCCAAGTATGGTACTGGGTGGTATCACCACACTCATAGGCTACACTGCTTTGGGATTTTCGGGTTATCCTGGCTTGCGACAGGTCACTGTCTACGCAGCAGTTGGAATATTTGTCGCTCTAATATTAACCCGATTCATCCTGCCCGCTCTGATTCAAAACCAGCAGCGACTGCCGTTAACAATACCCCTGATTGAAAACTGGTTAGAAATTTGTATTAAATATAGAATACTCCTGATTACAACCCTCACTATTGCCTTTCTGGCATCTTTATCGACCCTCGATTCAATCCGTTGGATGCAGGATATACAGGAATTAACCCCGGAATTAAGTCAGCTCAAAGAAAATGATCGCCGTATTCGTAACCGCATACTTAGCATGGAGCCAGGGCGTTTTATTCTGGTGAGCGCCGCGACTTTAGAGCCAGCACTACAAAAAGCTGAAAGCTTATACCCGTTGCTCGAACAACTTAAAAAAAACACCGCCCTGGACGACTATTACGGTGTCCAACCCTGGTTGTTGTCCAGTCAAAAGCAGCAACACAATCAACGATTATTAGTGGCGCAGTTAAATGATAAAAACAGGTCGTTATGGCAAGATGCCCTGCAACAACAGGGATTATCGTTAGAACGTCTGGGTCATCTCAACTATCCAATAAAACCACCTTTGCAGGTAGATGAAATTTTACAGACAGATATCGGTAAATTGATCGACAGCCGTATAATTCAAACCGATAAGCAAACTGTGATAATGATTTGGCTGGCCCATCACCAACCGGATGCTGTCGAAAACGCGATTGCTGGCATTGAAGGGGTGCAGTATTTCAGCCAACGTGATTTACTCAATAAAATGACACGGCAATACACTGATCAGGCAAAGCGAATGTTGCTGGCTGGATTAGCCTTGATCCTATTACTCTTGTCGTGGCGCTACCGCAGCCTGTGGATTGGCATGCGTACCCTGCTGCCTGCAGTATTAGCCGCGTTTTTAATTTTCGGCTTCTGGGCCTTCATGGCAATACCTGTCAGTTTTTTACATCTAATTGGCTTTCTTTTAGCAATTGCCATCTGCGTCGATTATGGCATCTTCTATCAAGAAAAACGCTCGGGTAATATCGTTCTCACCTACCAGGCGATGGCCGCCTCCATGCTAACCAGTATGGTCGCGTTCAGTGCGCTTATGGCCGCAGAAAGCACTTCACTTAGGATCCTTGCAGCAGTCGTCGTATTTGGTATCTTTCTTGGTTTTTTGTTGTGTCCGGTGATTATTCGCCATCGGCTTTTGAATTAGTGGTGTCCCTATTCAATTTGTTTGAATCGCCAACGATACAGTCATGTCTTTCCAGGTTACCCAGTTTACTTTTTTTATCCGCCAATAAAATCTTGACAATAAAACCATTGAGCATAATCTCTACTGGAATGCCAGTAGCAATAACTTGATTCACTATTTTAAGTTGTTGCCTTAAGGCGCTAATTGACATATACATAGTAAATTCCTGGCCTTTTGAAAACCACATTAACGCTTTTTCAATGCATCTTTTTTTTGCTGTAAGCGATGAGTTCGTTCCTTTTTATCCCTTTCCAGTCGCTGTATTCTGGCGGTATAGCGGGTTCTGGCTACATTTGCAGCCGCACTATAGTAAGGGCTTTGAATCGGATCAATTTTTAAATCGATGGGTTCCATGCGTATACAGTCCATCGGGCACGGTGCAATACAGAGTTCGCAGCCAGTGCATTCCGATTCAATAACTGTATGCATTTGTTTGGCAGCACCCAATATGGCATCAACAGGGCAGGCAAGTATGCATTTTACACAACCGATACAATCCTCCTCGACAATGGTGGCTACGCAACGGGTTTTTTGTTCTCCGTGCTCAGGATTCAATGGTTTTGGACTCGTTTTGAGTAACTCTGCAAGTGCGATAATTCCCTGCCCACCGCCAGGTGGACATTGATTAATATCCGCGTGGCCATTGGCAATAGCTTCAGCATAGGGTCGACAACCCGTGTAATTACAGCGCTGACACTGAGTTTGCGGTAAAATGGCGTCTATTCTGTCAACAAGTGGCTGGTATTGCATACGGATATTATGATCGGACTTATGAATTGCCACAATTCCTAAAACTATAACTTCGCTCGTAGTGAATAGAGAAAACCACAAATTTAACCGTGTTCACAACTTAATTGACTAAAAAATCTATTGCTTGAACTACGAATAAAAACTAATCAAATGTCTAAATCTCTACAGGATCAATTACTATCTGCAGGTCTGGTTAGCAAAACGCAAGTAAGCAAAGCCAACGCTGCAAAACGAAAAAAAAATCGGCAGCAACCAAAGGGCTCAAAACCAACTAACGAGAACAGCGCTCGAATTCAACAAAGCAAAACAGAAAAAACGCAACGGGATCGTGATCTCAATCAAAAACAATCACAGAAGAAAGATCTAAAAGCCCAACACGCACAAATACGGCAACTGATTTCTAGCAATCTTATTGCCAAAGACGATAATGGTTTTGCCTTTAATTTCGAATATCAAGGACGCGTGAAAACCATTTATCTATCAGAAATCACAAAAAATCAGGTCATAAAGGGAACTCTGGCGGTCGTCAAAATGGATAATCGGTATGAATTAGTGCCTGTACAAATTGCGAAAAAAATTCGCGAAAAAAACGATTCATTAATCGCTGTCCTCAACGACTCGCCAGAGAATAGCAAGATCGAAAATGATCCCTATGCTGATTACGAAATTCCCGACGATCTGACATGGTAAGTTTTGTTGTAAATAATGGTAAGCAAATTCTATTGCCATGGAACATATTGAGAGTTTCCCAGCGATAGCCTCGAGAGATGCCCGGGTATTGATACTTGGATCCATGCCAGGTCTAAGGTCCCTTCAAAGCAAACAGTATTATGCCAATCCTAATAATAGTTTCTGGACCATCATCGAAAATTTGTTCTGCGATCAAAGTACCCTGACATATACCCAAAGAAAACACCTGTTAACGGAAAATAAAATTGCTTTATGGGATGTATTAAAATCCTGCCAACGACCAGGAAGTCTTGATTCCTCCATTGTTGCTTCTTCAATCATCGTTAATGATTTTTCCACATTTTTTTCCAACAATACCGATATCAAAAATGTATTTTTTAACGGTGCGACCGCAGAAAAAGAATTCCACAGATGGGTAATGCCAACTTTATCGCCCAAACAGAAAAAACTATCTATTCTTCGATTACCCTCCACCAGCCCTGCAATGGCTAGCATGTCCAAAAATGAAAAATTACGCCAATGGGAAATAGTCAAAAAAACTCTGCGTCGTACTGATTGTAAATATTATGATTGAAACCGACACATCACGGTCACGGGTCAATTTTGAATATAGGGGCTAAAAGGTTATGTACCTGTTAATGGAATGGAATACTGGCAGCTTTCTATTTTTTAAAGGCTTATTTGTGGCCAGAAATAGGGGCTTAAATTGGAATTAATAAAGTCGAATACTCAACACTCTAAAAAAGGATTATGGCGCTCATTTTTTCATCACGACCGCGTACCTATAGGTGCACGAATTCTCATGTATCACCGGGTTGTCGATAACAATATGCCCGAGAATTTACGTAATCTACTAAGTGGCGCGGTCACTTGCTCCGCATTTGCAAACCAACTGGATTTTATTCAAAAGACTTATACTCTCGTCAGTTTGGATACTTTAATTTCTCAACCAAATTCATTGGATAATATGGCGGCGATCACCTTCGACGACGGTTATGCGGATAATTATGTCAATGCCCTGCCAATCCTCAAAGCAAAAGGTATCCCGGCGACCCTCTTCATGGTTGCCGGTTTTATAGAGTCTGGTAAGCAAGCCTGGCGCGACCGGCTCGCTCGTAAAATTGTATCTAACGGTTCAAACCCGATACGGCTTGATACCGGTTCCAGCGCCCAACAATTTCCATTCGAAGGGAATTACAAGGCACAGATGAAGCTGGCTGATACATGGTTAAGAAATCAATGTGTACCGCTTAGGGAATCCGCACTGGCCGACCAGCCAGACCAGCAGGAAGATCGTTTTTTAGATGTTCATGAACTGCTGCAACTTGAGCAAAGTGGAATTAAAATTCAGTCGCATACATTGACTCACCCGCACTTGACAGATCTTAATGAAAACCAGCTCGATCTGGAATTGCGTCGCTCTAAAGAGATACTTGAGCAAACCTTAGACAGTCCGGTTAATCAACTGGCGTATCCCTACGGCGATTTCAATTCACGCGTTCAAAATTTGGCTAAAAAACTCGGTTACCAAACAGCGTTTTCTGCAAACAGGGGTGTCTATACTCAGCAAAGCGATGTCTACGCGATACCTCGAATCGGTGCTCGCGAATCATTAAAACGATTTAAAAGCAGATTGGGCAAAAATTATTCCCTATGATTAATCTGAGAACAGCAAACGATGCCGATAAAGAAAAAATTCTCCAACTATTCAAAGCCACTTTTGGTTTTCGCAGCGCCACACGCGCTGAATCAATCTGGCATTGGCGATGGTCGCTTGATCCTCGCCTGGAACACCCTGGTTATCGCGGTATCGTCGCGGAATGGCAGGATAGAATTATAGCCAATGCTGCGTTTATTCCGGCCTGTTTATATTTGCAGGGAAAACCCGTTTCTGCTTCATGGGCTGTAGACGTCGCAGTTAACTCGAAAGATTACCGACAAGCACTGCGCGACCAACGAAAACGAGATAGAGCAGCGGGTAATAAATACCAACGCCCCGATTTTCTGCAAGATGGTCTTGCCGCTACACTCATGCAACACCCTTCTGTCGACCACACAATACTTACTAAACACGTATCCAAACAAATGGTTGCTGTGCTATTAAAGATCAACTTCCATGAAATCGTTAGCAGTGGCAATCAAACGCGTACCGTTTCCTATACACCGAAGTTGAAAAAATCTCTTGGTAAATTTCTGGCTCCGCTTGTCGCCTGGTATCCAAACAAAAGATTAATGCAATTGCCTATTGTCAATTCAAAAATAGAACTACTTGATGGCGAATTCGACCGGCGTTTCGATACGCTGTGGAATAGTGCCTTTCCCGATTATTCTGCGATCTGCTTAAGAGATTCCGCAACATTGAACTGGCGTTACTTTCAACACCCAATCCATCACTACACCACATTAACCTTAATAAAGGGAAAAGAATTGCGTGGTTATGTTGTCGTAATGATGAGAATAAAATCTGGCATCCCGCAAGGAAAAATTATCGATTTACTGACACATTCTAACGACCAATTTGCAGTCGACCAATTGATGGTCGCAGCGATTTCGTATTTACGGTCTCAGGGTGCCGGGATTGTTGACTGCCATGCGACTCATGCTAATGTAATCAAGTCGCTTCAGTCTCTGGGCTTCTCAAATCGACATAAGCCACATCCGTTAATTATCAGAAGTCTGGATCATTCAGGCTTATTCGTCATGGAAGGTGACGGTGATGGTGGTTAATGGAAGCGCTAAGCGTACCAGGAGCACTCTTCTTAATCATTCGTTGAGCAATACATTAAATCAAGGGGTGCTTCCATCATTAGATGGCCGGATCGAATTCCGAGAAATTATGTCCGTCACGAATCGCATAAATAACAGTATTACTGCTGCCGTCCTCATTTTCAGATTGGTGCGAGGTTAGCTTTGAAAAGCTTTCAGAAACACCCATAGGAAATCCAAGAGCAAAACGTTCCGCGCTTTCGTTGTCGTCGTGTTCCACTTCGATTCGGCATAAGGTCGCACGGCATTCCATATCAATCATCGATGTATTTGCAAATTCATCAGTCTCAAGAACCTGATAAATACTGGCACTCGATTGCGATGCCCAGGCTGGGTCAATAATTTCCGACATAAAACCGGAATCAATCCATTCCACTCGATCCTGGTGGTACTGTTCATCTTCTTCAAGCTGCGCAATAATCTCTTCTTCGCCAGATAATTGCTGTTCTTCTTCATCGTAATCAACATTATCAGTGTCTTTTTGCTGTCGCAGCTCTATCATCGCCTGCTTCAAGGTCACCATTTCTTTACTGAGCTGGGTCAGCGCCTGGCTCAGTGCTTCTATATCGCCGGGGTTAACATTGTTTGGCGCGGGTGAAATCACTTTGACGTGACTCTGAGACCGTGTTGTTTGTTGCGCCTTCACTGCAGAAATATTATCTCCCTCGGCAAGCCAATGATGGCCAATCCAGAATACAATCGCCACTACGGGTATCACCAGGTACTTAAAAATGTCTTTCATGCTTCTACACCTTGTTTGCTTATTTCTGTCAGTGAGGTCAGTGAAATATGTCAGTCATTGATTGTCTGCAAAGCCTGGAATGCTCCCTGTCCGATCGGCTGCAACTACCCTGCAGCAGCAATCCAAACAATCAACAACCGACACACTCCCTGAATATTTACGTTTGTCCTTTCCAGACACCGGATTTAACAGTGTCTCCCAAACTGGTTTATGTTGGGCTGTATTCGTTAACCGTATATGAGTTTATCTGTCCATTCGGCTGAAGCAGACAGTACATTGCATAGGGGCCGCGCACACTGCTTTTATTGATATTCTTGAAATAACGAGCTGTACCCGTGAAATTCAGACTCTGACTATCGGCGAAAGCACCCCTCGCCGAACGACTCTGAATCGTGCATCGAGTCCCCGGAGTCGCGTATACATAAGCTCCACGAAATCCATTTTTATTTCGAGTTCGATCTCTAAGCATCGGGCAGGACACATAAACAGCTCCGGCACTGGTGTTTCTAGCGGATGTCACACCATTTGTAGAAATCGAGCCTTTTTGACTTCCAAAATACGCCTCGCAAGTCGAGCCGGGCAATGTTTTGGATTCCGCCATAACCTGCGGTGACAGTATACTGCCCATTAAAGTGATCATCGTCAGTGAAATTGAAGCTGTAAAATTTTTCATCATTTATCTCCTGTTGGACTATTCAATGTATTGTTTATCGAGAGAATCAAAAGCTGTCGTTAAACGTTGAACACAGTCTACGGCACACAAATATATGACGATGCGAAATATGCACGAAAATTTTTTGGATTATTACCATTCATGAATTTAATGCTAAGTGGTTACTATTAAACACGAACAACCTGGACAATTGTGAACATATCAACCCAATAGACAAAATTACTGGACTACAGAATTTTTCAATAACTCTGTATTAAAGAATAGTGTGTAAGTTTTTAGTGCTTTAGGGTTTCTTCAGCGAATGTTGCAGCGACACTTATAGAGTATATATTTTGTGCGACTCTAAAAGCTATGCAGGCTGGTTTGATACAGGAATAAAATCAGTACAGTACTCCTGACCACTGAATAACAACAGCGGCCCGGTCGACTACTCACCTGCCAGAGTGATTCCAGAAAAATTTGGTAACAGAGTTAAATACAGGCTTAATAGATAACTTTTTGCACTATTCCGCGTAATTTTTTAGAGGATATACGCCATTGATTGTTTGGGATTATGCAACACATGGACACGTTGCAGCAAAGCCTACATGGACTATTTACACGTCCTGAACAATTACTAGTACTCCGTCACACTTGTATTGACGATTATTTAAAGTAATATATTAAGTT
>CAZGQY010000142.1:0-11091 GCA_964528035.1 uncultured Methylococcaceae bacterium
AGCGGGCCTCCTGGTTCTTTAAAACAGATCGACTGCGCCCGTGTTTACACTCGATTGGTCGACAGAAGATTTTTCAATCTCTGAGAAAGATGCACGGCCCGTTTCAATCGCGGCATCAAGCGCTTCGATGCGGGCTTTGAAGCGGTCTTCGTACTGTTTGACGCAACTGTCCTGATGACAAATAATCAGCGATTTTAAATATTGCTGCAGTGTTTTTGAACGCGTCGTGGACTTTTCCAGAAGCTGGCGGACGATATCGTCAAATTGCAGGGAGATCACCCCTTCCTCGATCAGAGTTTGGATGCTTTTGGATAATTCGTTGATCTGTCCGGATTGCTCACCGGCCAATTGGTTAAGACGAAATAATTCATCCTTCATTTCATCGAAGTTTTGTTGCGAGTCATTGGCCGCTAAATTGTCTGACGATTTGGCATCATCCATGGCACTGTCTACGTTTGTGATCGATTCATCAATGCCAACCAGTAATCCGCGAATTTGTTCGCTGAAGCTGCTGGTTCTTTTTGCTAAATTGCGCACTTCATCTGCAACAACCGCAAATCCGCGTCCGGCTTCTCCTGCTCGGGCTGCTTCGATTGCCGCATTCAACGCGAGTAAGTCAGTTTGTGATGTGATCTGATTGACGTCATCCAGTAGTTTGGTTACTGCATTAACATGTTCACGCATGGCGTTGAAGTTTTCGGAAATCTGGTCTCTGGATTGGTCGTTTTCGTTTGCTGTGGTGATAAATTCCGCAATAACCGACCGGGTTTTCTGCACAAATGAATTAAGCCCTGCGGATTGTTCCGAGAATTCATTTCCTTGCGAGACAGCCACCAGTTGAGCGACCAATTGGCGTAACATCTTTTGTTGATTGGATGAATCTTCTTCCAGTCCGAATAAGCTATTTGATAATCTTGAGGTTGCGCTGTCGACAACTTCACGGATTTGATCCAGGGTTAAATTGAATGTTTGAAACTGTTCATTGGTATCGTTTAAGGCCGAGTCCATGAGTTTGTCATAGCGGCCTAACATTACAGATAATTTTTTCTTGTCCTGGTGTTGTTGTTTTTCTTGCCTGGCTTTTTCTGTTCGCGCTTGAAAAATTACCCATATTAATAAGGAAATGGCGACAAACTGAAGGCAAGCAATTAAACCTGGAATAACTGGGAAAAATCCCAAAGCCAAAGCAACTATTTCGAATCCAATCGATATTTTTATTAAGAAATTCATGTTTATTGCGGCATAGCTGGACAGGGAACAAAGATGTATTTTATTCCTTGATTCTAGATTAGAAATTCGAATAGACAATGAAAAACAGGAGTTTTTGTAAAATTTCCTGCCTTAATATAGGTATTGTGGATTTACGCTAGAAGAGTTTTGGTTTTATGGTCTAGAATTGGATTGTCTTTTAAAAGAAAGTATGGCGAATTTAATTGGAAACTCTTGTTGACACCGCATCGGCGACGATAGATAAAAACCTGCGAGTGGAGAAGGCAATTCAACAGAATCGGGTTCTGGTGGTGGAAGACAGTAAATCCTTATTGGTTTTATTGTGTGCTTATGTCCATAATTATGAAGATCTTGAGGCGCTTCCTGCCAGCAGTATGAGCGAGGCGAAAGATCAGATCGAAAAGTATTCTGATCAAATATATTGTGCGATTTCCGATCTGAATCTGCCTGATTCTCCGAACGGTGAAATCGTGGATTTGATCCAACAGTATGATATCCCAGTCATTGTACTAACCGGGTCAATGGATGCGACCTTGCGTGACAGCATGCTTGAAAAATCGGTGCTGGATTATGTTGTGAAGAGTCAGGCTTCGGAATTGGAGTATGTGGCCAGCCTGGTCAATCGCTTGTACAAAAACAAGTCGACTAAAGTATTGGTTGTTGACGATTCACCGAGCTATAGGGCGTACCTAAAAGCTTTGTTAGATCGATATTGTTATGAAACTTTGACTGCAGAAAATGGCCGCAAAGGTTTGCAGGTATTGGCAGAAAACCCCGATATTAGTCTGATTATCAGCGATCTGAATATGCCTGAGATGGACGGCTCGCAAATGATTGTTGCCATTCGTCAGGATTATCAACGTGAAGATCTTTCAATTATCGGGTTGTCTGATACCTCCAAAAAGGGCATTTCGGCCATGCTGCTGAAAGCGGGTGCGAACGATTTTGTGGCTAAAGGCTTCGAAATCGAAGAGTTTTATTGTCGAGTCATGCAGAACATCGATATGATCCGCTATGTTCGCCAGATCCGGGATACCGCAACACGTGATTTTCTGACTAAAATCCATAATCGTAATTATTTATTTGATGTCGGTGCAGCGCTGTACGAGAACGCCCGTCGCGGCAATATAAAAATTGCTGCTGCTCTGATTGATGCCGATCATTTCAAAAATATCAATGATACTCATGGCCACCATGTTGGTGATGAAGCCCTGAAAGCCATAGCTAGTTGTCTTGTGGAAACACTGCGTACCTCAGATGTAGTTGCCCGTTTTGGTGGCGAAGAGTTTGTGTGTATGGTGATTGTTGATCAGGAAAGTGATGCCAGGGAGGTGTTTGAACGAGTCCGACAGGCCATTGAATTGATTGAGCTTAAGGTGGACAATCAAATAGTACCGCTTCGAGTGAGTATAGGGGTATCTTTGCAGTTGGGTGATTCACTCGATCTGATGTTGCAACAAGCCGATGAAGCCGTCTATAAGGCCAAGGAGGCTGGGCGTAATTGTGTGGTTTGTTTGTAGTTGAGATTTCCTGCCGCCTGTTTATTAGCTTTTCCTTCTCTGCAAACTACGATCTAAAAGCAAAAATCCACCTGCTAACGAGATCAATAGAGTAAATATCCCATAGACTATTGAAATAGAAACAATGCTTTCAGCGCTTAAGCCTGTGGGCGCTAAGAATATCAATGCTGTAGTTTCCCGAGTACCCCAGTCTGCGACAGTGATGGGCAATAAAGTGATTGCGCCGAAAACCAATGGCAATAAGATAATGAATAGAAGGGTGTTTTCCAGGTAGCCGAAACCTTGGGCGGCCATACAAAAATTAATCACCAATAAAAATTGAATTAATAGAGAAAGGCAGTAATGTCCGGGTGATTTGAGTACGCGCTGAATCTGCATAAATATTTTGCTGTCCGCTGGAAACCAGTTTTTATATTTTCGGTAGAGGGGGATCACGATCAACAAAAAAACAAATAGACCGGCATACAATGAGACAAATTTATTGCCTTCAGGTACGATCCCGAGCCAATAGTAAACAGGCAGTAGTAATACGATCATTAGAAAGAGAACGATTTGTCCGGATGCTCTGTCTAACACTTGACTGACGATAATGGTACGGCTGTCTGCGTAGTTGCGCACCAGTTGGTAACGGGTAATCTCGCTTGCGATCATCGTCGGGCCAAATTGTCCGAAAAAAGCCGCCAGCCAGATACTTCGAAGTAAGTGAGAAAAGGGGATGATGATATTCAGTCCTGCTGCAATCCACTGCCATCGCCTGGCGAACAATAATAAGCCTAAAAAATTCATGAGGAGCATAGCCACTGCAATATTGAGATCGAATTGCAGTAGGTTATTGCGGATTTCTGCGGTATTCAGACGAAACAGAATAATGCTCATGAGGCCCGCGGTAAACGCTATGCGTACTTCCAACCGGTTGAAAAAAGTCCTGTACTGGCAGAGGAACACATTCATATTTTAGTGTGGTTTTATGGGTGGCTTAGGGGAATTGTCCACCGAAATAAACGCATCGAAGCAGGCCTGCCATGTCAAAGGTTTTTCGACGGGTGCCTGGCATCTGAATTGGTTCAGCATGACAGAATCTGTGATCATTTTTTTCAGGAGTTGTTTGTATAATCCCCATTCACCAACAGGGACTCGATAGCCGGATGTTTGGTGTTTTATCAGTTTTTGGCAATGGCCGGTCTCTGTTGCGATTGCCGGGATATGTGCTGCAACGGCTTCGGCTAAGGCCATACCAAATGATTCGTAATAGCTTGCGGACATAAACACATCAATGGTTTTCAATAATTCAGCTAATCGTTTAGAGCTTGATGTTTGGTGGAATATGATTCGCTGATCAAGATTTAGTTTTCGAATTTTGGCATTAAATTCTTTGAAGAATGCTGGATCCCTGTTTTGGTCACCGCTAATATGCCAGATCCAGGGATGTTGACGTAATTGGGAAAGTATTTCGAGTAGATGAATATAACCTTTATCGGCTGTTAAACACCCGACGGTTAATAGATTTTTAGTTTGACGGGACGGTTGCGCGGTGCGCTCTGAGAGTAAGAAAATATTGTCTACGCCCGGTTGGGATAAAATTATGGGAGTGGATGGGTAAATTCGGCTCAATACGTTTTTAACACGGCGACCAGTAACGATTAACGAGTCAACACTGTTTATTGCTTTGGTTTCCTGATTTTGCAACATATAGCGGTGTCTATCCGTTAATCTTGGGTTGAGAGAGGGTAGATAATGAAGCAATAGTGCATGATGGGTGGGTGATTCCAAAAGGTGACCTTTTCCCAGTTCGTCCATAAACAGACTATCCCAAACGATGACACCGGGGGTATTATGACTGAGAATGGTTTTAATCTGCTGTGGCAATTGTTCAACAGAAACCGGAATTGAATTTAATGGGTACTGTGATTGTTGTGCGTGTTCAATGATGTGACGGTTGAATACATTGCCGCCGCTGGTGAATGCGTCTAAAGGCGGATGAATAAATAGTATCGACATGCTTGCATCATAAAGCTTTTTGCAGAGTATGGGAGAATCTATTCAGTATGTACGGGATTTTATATACGTGAATCAGTTCCTATGAGTTTTGTTTTAACAACCCAGGATTTTGAAGTGTGAATAACCAAATACCTGCAGTCTTCACCAACGACGGTTAATAGATTCATTTGGGAATGCTATGCCAGAAAACCAACAATCAATATTTGTGCAATGGGCAGAATGGCATGCACTGGTTACTGTCGCTGGACTGACTATGGGGCTGACCCTTTCTGTCGAAGGTGGTTTGTTTGTTTGCGCATCACTTTCCTTTATTTTTTTTGTTTTCCATAGTCGAGGTCAGTGGACTTCAAAGCAAAGATTTGGGTGGGCGAATACCATAACATCAGTGCGAATTATGGGAATCTTATATTTGCTTTTTGAGACTACATTACGGTCACAAACGATATTCGCATTGGCGGTAATATTATTTGCTCTGGATGCTGCCGATGGCTGGCTTGCACGTCGTTACGGATTAGTTTCTGAATTCGGCGAATATTTCGATAAGGAGGCTGATGCCCTTTTTATGTTGGTGTTGTGCCTGCTTTTATATCGGAATCAGGGTGTGGGTTTATGGGTTTTGTTTCCAGGAACACTGCGTTATCTCTTTGTGGTGTTTATGCGATTTGCAAAACCGGTTAAGCAAAAAGAATCGAGAAATCAATGGGGGTGTTGGATTTTCTTTTTAATGATGTCCTCGTTGATTCTTTGTTTTACTCCATATATTGATTTGTTTTTGCCTGTTTTAATAGTTATGACAGTCGTTCTAGTGGGGTCTTTTGCACATTCGATCAAAGATTTGTATGTCCTGGAGAAACTGAAATAAATGGGACCGGAAATTAAAAACGTTAGCGGGCAGGACGATGTTCGATCATTTTTCAATCATGTTGCTCGTGAATATAAAGACCAGCATGGCAGCCCAAAAAAATTACTCGAATATCGGCTTTCTTTAATCTGTAAATTACTGGGTTCATGCAAAAAGAACAGTTTGCTCGAGGTGGGGTGCGGAACCGGGATTCATCTTTTTGAGCTTGCGAGTGATTTCAATCTAGTGTTAGGAACAGATCTTTCGCCGATCATGATCGAAAAGGCGATTCAGCATCGCAAGCATTGTGCGAATAAAGATAAGATAAATCTGGCCGTAGATCCAGCCGAACATCTGTCCACTGTATCCGACAATCAAATCAGTGTTGTCATTTGTATCGGTGCCTTTGAACATATGCTGGATAAGGCGGCGGTATTAAGACAGATATACAGAGTGATGGAGCCTGGTGGGGTATTTGTTTGTCTTACGCCTAATGGGGAGTATGTGTGGTACCGCTGGATTGCCAACTGGCTGGGGTTTAATGTTCGACATCTAAGTACAGATTCCTTTTTAACCGCTGATCAGCTTTTAGATTTAGTGCAATCAGCTGGATATTGCAGGCCGGAAATTGATTATTGGAGTTTTATTCCGAAAGGTGATGTTGGGATTTGTGTTGCGACTTTTCTGGAGGTTTTTGACAAAATTGGAAAAGTTCTGCGGATATCTAGCTTTAGAGGCGGCATCCATTTTAAAGCGGTTAAACCTGTTTCCTAGGAGGCTGTCCGAGAATAGAAGTCGTCGCGAGGAAAAGTGGTTTTGAGGCCATTATTTCGATTAAAAGAGGCGAATATCAGAAATTTTTAATGATATTAATCGGGAAAATGGGCCAAAACCCACTTTTTCGCAGTAGGGATTCTATTTTCGGACAGCCTCCTATGGTTCCTGCCCCGGATTCCGTTACACTCCATCCAGGCTACATTCGGATACCTGTAGCCTGGATGGAGTGTAACGGAATCGGGGAAGGTTCTGCGATATCCTCCTAGCGATTTTTCTGTGCCAATAAATCTATTTGATGGACGATTATTCCCAGGATATTGGCGTCCAGGAGCTGTGCTCTTTGTTGCCTCCATTGTCGTAGTTTGTCCGGCTCGATTTCTAAATTGTGTGAGGCTTCTTTTGCAATCCAATACAGCATAGATTCTATGCAACTCGAGTCCTGATTTCGATATTTACCCAGCAAGGGTGTCATATTCCAATCCGAGCTACCCAGTGCGGCGATGCCGAAGCCATAATCTGTGAGTGCCGAATGCAGCCGACGGCCACTGCGGGTGCCGCCGCTCTGTTGTGTGTTGATTCGCCTGTTTTCCATGCTTTGGTTATAGTGCGTTAAAACTTTGGTTTCGAATGCTCTATCTGGGTATTCAGGAAAAAGACAGGTTTCGCCATCATAATTTAATGAAGTATAGAAGCATCCATTTTTACTCAGACAGTGGTGAATTTGTTGTACAGCTGTGGGCAATGGGACAAGATCCATGACCGCGTGCGCAGTGATGAGGTCGAATTGGGCGGCCGAAAAGGATTCTTTTAGTTCTGTGATCGAGCCTTGACAAAAATCAACCCGAATCATTTTTTCGCGCCGAGTAGCGACTAATGACTCGTCTTGTTGCTCAATGTGGTAGCCGGATTTATTTAGGTGCGTTTTTATAGTTTTAAGGGCTGTGTTCAGTAAGCTTTCATCGATATCGAAACCTGTAATGTGTAAGTTATTGCCGTTAAACCTTTCGATCAGACGGCGTAACATGGCGCCGTTTCCAGTGCCAAGATCCAGCCAGCGAAAAGTTTTATTAATGCTCAATACCGTATCCAGAGCATTCAGCACATCGGTATTCAGGCTTCTGCTATCCAGGCTAAATTTAGCGTTTAAATAGTCTTCAAATTTTGACATGACGAGACTTTGCTTATGCGCGGTACGCAGCCCAATCGGTCTCATTTTCCCAAAGTTTTACAGACAAAGTGTTTTCATGAAGTTTGGCTTTTTCCAGAATTGATTGCCAGATTACTTTGGCGAAGCGCTCCAGACTGGGGTTTATATTGTGAAAAGGCGCCAGGTCGTTTAAGGTTTTCTCCCGAAAATCGCCAATTGTTTCTGACAGTGCATTTTCGAGGTCAACAATATCGATAAGATAACCGTGTTCGTTGAGTTGGCTCGATTCAATCAGAACTTCGACTTTATAATGGTGGCTATGGTTAAAATTCTCATCACCCCAGTCGCCACCGATCAGGTAGTGTTGGGCAATGAAATCGCGGGTAATAGCTAATTGATACATGGATTCAGGACCTCGAGGGTAACGTAGTGTGTACGAAGGGTGGTTGCTCAGGTATCTGTAACAGGAATGTTGTAGCAGAGCTTACAGGGTGGTATTCAGCGTCCTGAATAATCAAACACTTGCATCTTTATATTTCGACATGCTGAGTAGATACGATAAATCTACTGTTTATACCTGAAGATGACCTGTATTGCATTGTCCAACTGTTTGTCATTTGTTGCAAACGCTTTGGAGCACTCTGAAGGCGCAAAGCTATGGCTAATCAGTTGTTCGGGATTCAATCTGCGGATCATATCCCACGCCAGACGAATTCGCCGGTTTTTATCCCAGCGTCCCGAATGCGCCGGGTTTAGCGTGCTGACCTGGCTGGATATGAATTGCAGGCGTCGTTTATGAAAATGGTTGCCCATGTTTATGGCTTTGCTCTGCATACCATACCATGAACCCACAATTATTTTTCCATTGAAGCCTGCTACTTTAACAGCCTGATCAAGAGCTTCCATATTTCCAGATAATTCGAATACCAGGTCGACTCCATCGTGATCAGACTGATTGAACAGTTGTGCTAATAAAGCAGACCACTGTTGCTCGTCCTGTGGGTTTATACCCTGCAAGGCTCCAAAATTCTTTGCCTGGCCAATTCGGTTAATCAAAGGGTCGGCTACGATCAATTTATGCAATGGCAGTAGAGATAGAATTCCGGTGGTTAGTAGCCCAACCACACCAAGACCAAAGACCATCACTGTACTGCCAATCATGGGATTTGCATCCATGATGAAATTTACAGCCGTTTCCATATTCGGTAAAAATAAAGCGGCCTGCGGTCTGATGTCCTCAGGGATGGCCAGGCAATCATCGATAGAAACCAGGGCTTTACTACAGTGTGGATGAAAGGCGAATACTTTTTTCCCCAGCCATACGGGGTCTACATCGGCCCCTGTTTTGACAATAGATCCGACTAACGAATAGCCATAACGAAACGGGTATTCGAAATTTCCGGAGAGGCTTTTTATGGTTTCATCCTGGATTGAGTCGCGGGGCATGTTGCCTTGATAAATCATAGATTCTGTACCGGGACTAATGGCCGAGTACAGCGTATCAATGACAACTTCGTTGGATCGAGGAGTCGCAACTTCATATTCGAATAAGCGAACTGATTGTGGGGCAGTATGGACGACTGCAATGGCCGGCATCAATTTTCCCCAATCTCTCCGTAAACAATAATATCACTCCCCAACTGGTGATATTTACAATCAATAATCGACAGCGATGGAGTATTTTCGTGTTGTTGTAGTGTTTCAACGGCTTTTAAACCGCCAATAAGTTTCGGGGCGATTGTCACGATACAGTAATCGGTCAGTTCATTGCTGAGAAATTGACCGATGATTGAAGCGCCACCTTCCACCATTATGGAACGAAGTCCCAGCTTATTGAGTAATTCCAGTGAGTGTGGAAGGTTGACCCGCTTTCTCGAATCTGCCGCTACACAGATAACTTTTGCTCCCGCTTGTTCTAAGGCTTTTTGCTTCTCTTTTGCGGCATATTCTGTGGTAAGAATTATAGGAGGCCTGGGGCCATCGACCAACAGTTTGGCGTTCAGGGGAAATCGTAGCTGGCTATCCAGGACAATGGGCTGAGGGTCGGGGCCATCATAGAAGCGTACGTTCAATTGCGGATTGTCCGTCAGGATTGTATTGATACCCACCAGTAATGCATCGTGCTCGGATCGAAGCATGTGTGTCATTTGCAGCGATGTGTCGCAACTGAGAGAAATCGAGTCATTTGATCTAAATGCGATACTGCCATCAATGCTTTGCGCATAGCTTACGGTAACAAATGGTTTTTCCGATTCGTATGATTTACTGGAAATGAGTCGGTCTGCCAATGGTTGCAAAAAAGCCATTTCATTTATATAGGGTTTCTGATGCGCCAAAGACAGCATATGAGACATTTTTTCGACTTTGGTTTTCAGGTAATCTGCATTTTCATTATGGTGACCCACTTCGATTGGAATGCGTTCGTCAACCTGTATACCGAGTTGACTCAGTTCATGAATTTTCGTTGGATTATTGGTCATGACCTTGACAGAAGAAACGTCCAGATCTTTGAGAATCAATGCGGCTATCTGGTAACTGCGTTCGTCAGCACGATGGCCGAGGTGAATATTTGCATCCACTGTATCCAGACCTTGATCCTGAAGGTTGTAGGCTTTGAGCTTCTCCAAAAGCCCGATACCACGTCCTTCCTGGCGAAGATAAATCAGAATTCCGCATTTGGATTCTCCAATGCTGCCCATTGCAGCATGTAATTGATCTCGACAATCGCATCGTCTGGAGTTGAGAACATCACCCGTAAAACACTCAGAATGAATTCTGATCGGTACGCTGGATACCTGGGAAACGTCTCCCCTGACCAGTGCGATATGTTCTTTACTATCAATTGAGTTTTGATAGTAATACAAAATAAAATTGCCGAATTCTGTTGGAATGCGGGTTCGAACTAGATTTTTTACTTCAGGGTCTATTGTTTTTATCACTTTATTTCGCGGAAGGTGTTCGCGGTGCAAGCCATCAGTGTTTTTATTCTGCATATACTGCAAGTTATTGATTAACCGTGCTGATTTAAATAAATCGTTTGAGCTTAACTGTACGATCTTTGTAGAAGCCCGAACAATCAATAATTAATATTTCCTGTAAAAATAGGCCAGGTTAGTTAGTAATCAGATTACTATGGAAAGTGCGCTATACGATATCATGGAATTGTGAATCTTTTGGCGAAACTTTGCGAGGCTCTAAATCCGTTATTGTTCTTATAGTCTTTTTCAGGTGGTTTCAGCAATTCTAATTGTGGCTTACAAGGGTACTACTGTAGGTTTTGATCGCGGCACGAAAGCCAATAAAACAGCTTCGATATAGACCTGATCGTTGGTTTTCGCTACTGCTCTACCTAAGCTACGGATGGTTTATTCTTCACAATTAGAATTGCTGAGGTGGTTTAGATCGCGGTGACTACAGGCATTATATAGTGCATAATAAATTTGGTTTTGCCGAATTTCTTCTTTTCTGATCGATGCAATGATTCAGCTTATCAGAAAGATGCAGCATTCAGTAGAAATACGTCATAAGGAGCGAGGATTCAATAATATACGAATCTTGACTTGTCTTATTGTCCGTCT
>CAZGQY010000143.1:0-10962 GCA_964528035.1 uncultured Methylococcaceae bacterium
GATCGTTTAGTACATTCCAATAGGATCAAAAAGGGCGTTTATTTTTCCTATTCACTGAATCCGAAATTGATTTTGTTGATGCCACTTATAAAAAGCTACGCAAGCGAAAGGCAAAAACCTTAAGAGAAGACTTTTGTGGCACTACCAACACTTCATGTGAATGGGTTAGACGTCGTAAAACAAATACCGCTATTTCCATTGATCTTGATGAAGAAGTGCTTGAGTGGGGTAAAAAACATAAAATTTCAACCTTAAAACCGGAACAAGCAAAACGCCTTACTGTAGTTAATGATAATGTCATAACTGTAAAAACAGAACCGGTTGATATTGTTCTGGCAATGAACTTCAGCTACTGGTTACTACTGGAACGAAAGTTAACCATCGATTATTTCAAAAGCGTTTATAATGCGCTGGTTGATGACGGGATATTCTTTCTTGATGCGTACGGTGGCTATGAAGCGTTTCAGGAACTAAAAGAAAAAACCAAGCATAAGGACTTCACTTATATCTGGGATCAAAGTCGCTATAACCCGATTAATGGTATTGCCAAAAACCATATTCACTTCAAATTTAAAGACGGTTCGAAAATGATGAACGCTTTCAGTTATGAATGGCGCGTCTGGACCATGCCGGAAATAATAAACATGTTAGAAGAAGCCGGATTTAAACCGACTGTTTACTGGGAACAGGCCGATGAAGAAGGTGAAGGTAACGGTATCTTTATTCCTGAGACCGAAGGCGATGCCGATGCCGGCTGGATAGCTTACGTTGTTGCTGAGAAGTAGATCTATTTACTACGGATCTTTACGTTTTTTTTCTTTGGTAAGTCCTGTTCTTCTTTCCAACTAATACGAACATCAATCCGATTACTGTCTTCGTCCTGACTGGCGGATATTTTTAATCGAAGAAGACCATTGGGTTCCATCACCATTGAGTCATCTTCGTCTTCAAGAACAACCTTGCCATCCGCAAGACCTTTAGTTAATGCTTTTAATAAATTCTCTATTGAATCTCTCGACTGTAAAGATTCATGTCTGAAACGGTTGCTTCGCTTCATGATTCATCATCCTCTTTTCTAATTTAAATAATTCTTTCAGGGTTTTCTTGGGTTCGAATACTTTAATAAACGGATAATCGCTGGAGACGCCCAATACTCGACCTTCCGGTTCTATAATGGTAACTGAAGCACCGTGTCCCGGTACCCCTTCTTTTTTTCGAGTATGTTTATCAAGGCTGGTATCGCATTCAAAATTCAGTACCGATTGACGCAAAGCGATACGCTGACCATGATATAAATTACGATGGCCATGTATAATTGCACTTATGCCTGCATGAGTTAAATAACGTGCACCTTTTTTTGTAAACGGATGGTCAACATTGCGATACTTTGTGCGAATCGTGTTGCATAAGGAGCCATAGTAAAATTCAAACGGACTATCAAACAGTGCGCGTCGAAAAATCCGGTTAAGTTCTTTAACACCTTCTTTGTGCAATAATCTGGCAATGTCGTTATCAAAACCAGCATGAATAAACATAAAGGAACCGCTGCGATAACTAAGTCGCATGTATTTATAAAACCAATAAAACTCGGCGCCTGGAATTAAAAACAACTGCTTCCATTTTTCGACTGCAGCATAAACATGGCGCAATGATAAACCTGATTTTTCACAGGCTTCTTCAAAACGATCATACTTCTTATGAATTCGCTCAAGCTCACGTTTAATCTGCGAATGCGATAATTTATCGGATGCTTCCTGCGGAAATTCTTCAAACCATGTTTTTGCCGGATAAAGTAGCTGTCGACATTCTTTTTTACCCGGTATTCCTTTTAATCCTTTCCCGTCTTTTAAATAGTCAACCCACACTTCCTTTAATAAAGGAATGATCTTTTCGCCCGTACGTATAAAAAAATGTTCATTCAACACATCTCTTTTGCGTCCAACGGAAACCATGCCAAACAAGACTCGCACATCATGATTACCAGCCAAGACCCTTACACGTGCACCCTGTTTTTTTAAATGATGTACTGTTCTTAATAAACCAAGACTGGTTGGACCTTTATCAAAGCAATCTCCACCGATAATAAAATTTGCAGCTTTACCCGTTTCAGTTATGACAAAGTCATTAGGGGCTTTTCCTTTTTTCTTAACACCACCGGAAGCAACCAATGACGCAGCAAATGCTTCCGGGTCACCATGTAAATCAGAAAAAAAGTAATGTTTTCTTTTTGGCCATCGCCATGCATCAGATTCGTTTAATGAAACCAGCTTCGAAATCAAATCAGCATGTGTTTTATTATTCGTTTCTATCGATTTATTTTTACCATGACTCCAGTCTTTTGCTTCTTTTGGCAATCGTGACTTTATCCATGACTTGCCATAATAATGAGGTAATGATGATGTTAATGCAGACATATTAATCCAGGTTCACCTCTTTATTGTTTCGCACTTTCCATTCACCGGCGACATGAGTCCAGACTTGTTCAGCATTAAGCTCTAATGCAACGGGTTGCGCATGAAACATGCTTAATTGTTTTAATTGCTCAAACTGTAATATACCCAGTTGAAACGCGGCATGACGAAAAGCAGCACCATGCCCAACAAAAATCTTCGCAACGGGTTGATCGTTATTAACAAACAATTTAATTTCTAATAGTGTTTTTAATAAATGATCGGCAACGCGCTTACCCGCATCCATTAAAGACTCTGCACCCTGTAACGGTAAACAATAATAACTATCGGATTTCCAGTTATAGGGTAATGATTCATAGCGTTCATCCTGTTTAACAACTTGCTCTATTTGTTCTATGGTTAAATTAGCAGCACAACCGAGACCACGTTCGGCAAGTTCATCAAAGCCTGTAACAGATTCTGTTTCACTCAAACCTTCAACAATAATATTTGCCGTTTGCCAGGCGCGTTGTAAGTTTGAACTATGAATAACCGGGTCAAGTATCCAGTTATTTTTCTGAATCATTTCTTCAATAATATGAATAGCATTATTTGCCTGTTCACGCCCTGCCTTATTAAGTGCGAATGGTTGATGTGCACTGGGCGTATTCTCCTGTTGATCATAATCACCATGACGGATCAAGATCGCGACACACTGACTCATGCTGCAAATTTCTCAAGGTAATCGGGCACTGTTGATACAATCTTTGCTAATTCCGAGTTATGGATTAACTCTGCCGCTTCTTTAACATCGACCCATTGTCGCCTGCGATTTGGTTCCTGCCATTGCTCATCATTCAATATATCGATTACTTTCATTACAAACACAGAGACAGAACAGCTTGCTTTCCATTTTTTGTAATCATAATGTCCAATTTCTTTCTCATATACTTCACCTTTTACACCGGCTTCTTCATAGGCTTCCTTACTTGCTGATTCCTGCGCTGTTAATCCCGGTTCATGTATCCCTTTAGGTACAACCCAATGTTTATTAGTGCTGGAAGAAATGATCAGAACTTCAACTTGATCGTTTTTCATTCGGTATGGAATAACGCAAGACTGTTTGTAATAGTAAGCCGGTCTGATTCGCCATTCATCTCCGTTTATATCCGGGAAAGGAAATAATTCGGGTAATTTTTTTGGATAAACAATTTCTAGTAGTTCAGCACAGTGAACCGAAATTTCTGACCACTCACAATCTATTGCAAAGTAAACTAGTGCTGCAGGTGAAAGCACCTTGCCCTTTTTAGTTTTCGGAGTATTTTCACTGGACAGAACTGATAAAACAAACTCAAGAGTCGGATTGTGACCCATTAATAATATACGGCTTATATTTTCCGGACTATTTTTAATTAAGCTTATTATTTCTTCTTCGTTTGCAGCATATGAATATTCCTGTGTCTGAATAATATTCATATTTGTACCCGCTGCCTTACAGGTTTTTTCTGCAGAGATTTGAGCATACTCGGCATTAGAACAAATCACATAATCCGGTATTAAATTATTACTTTCTAACCAAACACCGATACGTTGCGCATTGCGTTTACCTTTATCCTTTAACTCATAAGACTGATCGCCCTGATAAAATCCTCTTTTAACATTTCCATGTTTCATTACAAGTAATTCCCTTTTCATATCTTATTCCTGTTCAACAACATTAATCATGAAATAGCGAGTTGCAAAATAAAAATCGATATTACCCGTTGCTTCATAAATTACGGTGTTCTTTAGCAATTCAAAATAAGCATCTTCATCCAGTTTTGTATCATCACTATAAAAATGATTATCTTTGTATTGATAAAACGGCCCGGGTGATTTCATTATAGCGGCAAGTAAGTCTCTTCTATCAGCCAATTCAACTTTTTCAATTGCGCAATCATCTTCACTATCACGCTGCCAGTTTAATATCAGAAATGCTTTTAGTTTTGCTTTCGATGTTATTTTTCCATAACCGTACAAGTCATGTAATAAAACATCATATTTTTCTTCAAGATCCCACAGGTTTTGTTTCGGCAACGACTCTAGTTCTTTTTGTCGATCGTCAGACAGTATCGGACGTAGTCGCTCATTATTAATTATCGTGCCCGGATTAACTCGAGGAAGTTTTGGTATGCCATAAGCTGTTATTTCTGCTTCAACTTCTTGCAATAGCAATCTGTCATTGGTGACATACGCCAATCTCGGTTCTTCCAGAATATTCAACATCAAAGTTGATTTACCACCACCGGAACATGCAGCAATCGCATAACAGTTTTCATTCAAGGCTAATGCTGAAGCATGACAAATCAATGCGCCTTTATGTTGAAGGTGATTCATATATTGTGCATTAATATAATTAATCACCTGGTTATCATTATCAATACAAGGCCCCGCTGCTAATAAACAATTCTTGCTTTGCAAAAAGATCATGCCTGTGCGAACTTTTTTTATGACGCGTCCTTCTTCAAAATCGGCATACGCATCTTTACGTCCTGTCTTGCCCGGCTCACGTTTCCAATCGATAAAATGCAAATCAAGCTCAGGTGCACTTTGTTCTATCACAATAATCTCTATATCAAATAATTCCAGATTATCATCTGCAACTACATGTGCGAAATAATAAGCCAGCTTATCAAGTAACTCTTTTGAGTTAGAGCGTAATACAATTCTGAAATCTTCCAGTTGCAGCAAGACCTGTTCATCGTCCAGCGTATAGCCCGATGAAAGTTGTTTTGCTATTTTTTCTATGCCTGTCATTTTTTTAATTCAGAAATAACATAGTTCGCATAAAGATCAGCCGCATCAATTCCTGCTCCTTCTAATGCGCCTTTAAAACCACCAAAAGCAGACACCTCAAAAATAATCGCACCCTGATCAGTTTCAGCAACATCAACCGTTGTAAAATCCAGTTCAAACAGATCCTGCGCTTTTTGTGCTAGTGCTATGATCTTGTCATCCGGTTCATACGCCGCATACTTCCCGCCACTATTTATAGTTGTATTCCATGTCTCGCCTTGTGATACGCGCGCATAGGCACCCAGATATTTTCCACCAAGAAAAACCATACCGTAATCCTGACCCTGTAAATCCAGTTTCTTCTGAATGTACATCATCGGATTATCAGCTTTAAATGTTTCGATTAGTTTCAATATTTCCTTATCATCCTGATCTGAAGAAATTAAACACATACCTTGTGCTTTTGTAGAATAAAGCGGTTTAAACACTGCCGTACCAAATTCTTTAACCGCTGTTAAAGCCGCACTAACATTCTCAGTTACTGTTGTTGCGGGCATGGGTATACCACCGTTTCGTAATGTCATGGAGCAAGAGAGTCGATCAATCATACGAATGATTTTTTCTGCCTTTGAAAAAACACGAATCCCCTGTTGTTCTGCAATACGTAATAACTCAATTCTATCGAGTGTATTCGGACTGTAGACCTGACTTATTTTTTTAACAATAATGCCATCAACATCATTTAGAGATAATTTTCCTGCCGTTAATTGACCGACACTTAAATCAGCAGACAGTTGATTCATATCAAGCACCAGGCGAAAGCCTGTTTTTTCTTCGACTGCATCGGCCAGGACTTCTGTAGACCATTTTCCAGGTATACCAATAACGGCAATTTTAGGTTTACTCATGCAAATAGTTCTCTTATTGGTAATCTAAATTTCTTCAGACTTTTATCATCAAGCCCGACTAAACTTTCAAGTATAAACACACCACGTAAATACATCGCTTTCGCAAGGCTTTTATCAAGAATAAAACGTGTTGATGTTATAAACGAACGTGCCAATCCTAAAGCAAGTCGTATTTCAAATGTCTTATCTTTATTTTTATCTGCGAATTCTGATGAAAACTGATAAAACTGATTTACCACCTGAGCAATTCTGTTGCGTGTTTGTTTATCCAATACCTGCAAACGATAATTCGATACCATAAACACTGATACATCCTGACTATAATCCTGATAACGAGAGCGGTGTAAATCGATAAACCTTATTTTCTTTTCATTAGTATCATAAATAATATTATCTAAATTAAAGTCGCCATGAATATAAACAGAGAAAGGTGACTTCATTTTCTTTTCTATCTTTTCAGCGTTATCAATTAATTCATTTATACTTTTGATTTTATTTCCGGCAACTTTAACTTTGCCACTATCAAACGAGGGGTGCACATCGAAAATGGCCTTTATACGTTTACGTAACTGCCCCATATGATCAGCTTCACTTTTTTTCTTATGCTTGGTTTCTTTCCATACTGCATCAATGGTTTTAACAAGGTGTTTCATCGTTTTCGATAACATCTGATTAGTTTCCTGCAAAACTATCTGTTCAAATGTCTGACCCGGTAAATGTTCAATTAACATTGCCGCATTTTTTCCCTGTTTCTTATATGACAAAATCTGTGGCGCTAAACCGGGGAAAATCTCATGCCAGCTTTCTACGTTCTGTCTTTCTTCTTTTAGTTTTGCTTTTGTACCATCTTTAAAAACACCAACATGACCATTACTATCTGACACACCGGAAATACTACTGCCTGATTTTGTTTTTGCTATTGGTTCAACTTCTGCGTCGACCAGACCCAAATCAGACAGAGCCATTTTTAATGTTCTGAAACGATCGATATGCATAGGCTGACCAAGCTTGGCCGACATAATTGATTCGCTAATACTTAATAAGACATCACCTATCTCACCAATCTTTTGTGCAATGATTAATGAAGTAACGGTATCTTTCGGGCGTTTGTTTTGTTTTAGCTCTTTTATATGATGAGAAATTATCGTTTTATGCGATCGATCCAGTTTCTGCTTTATCGAACCCAACTTTAGTGTCAGACGGGTATCATCCTCATCAATAGCTTTCTCTATTAGATCAATACCGTAGTTAATTTCCTCGAGTAATTTTGCATTCGCCTGTTTTTTCAGTACATCTTTTTGCGCCAGATTACCCATTAGACATACACAGTCGTAACAAAGGTTGGTGATTTTCTCCAAGTCCGAAGCAATAGCTTCCGCGGCACGCAAGGAATAAATATTAATCTCGCCCTTTTTCTTGTTAGAACGCAATGCTTCTTCGCAACCATCATGAATATGCATTTTCAGGTTATAAGTATAACCGTGTCGATCAGAAATACGTTGAGCAACACTGCTGGAAACAGAATCCAACAAAACCTGTAGGCTACCAACCTGTGAACTTGTTTCAGCCAGTAGAAAATAGAGATTATCTTTAACCGTTTTGGGTAGTTGCATTATATTTTTTGTGCATTAACTAATCAGACCTAGATAAACAGGTTTATTCGAAATATTTTCAGAAATAATCTTGCCCAGACCAACAGGAAAAAAAGGTTTATTATTAATTTCAGAACGTTTTACCCAAACAACATCTTTCTGGTGTTTATCAGGCTGCTCGCCATTTTGAGCAACGTATGTTTCATTAATTTGACAACGAAAAATAAACTCTATCTGTTGTCTTATTGTTGGAGGCTGGGTATCTCTAGGTTTAAAAAAGTCAGCAAGGTAGAGCAACTCTGCGACCTTAACTTCACAGCCAATTTCTTCCATGCATTCTCGTTGCAATCCTTGTTCTAATGTTTCTCCCGGATGTGGCGCACCGCCCGGCAAAACATATCGCTCGCTACCATCATCGTAAACTTTATGCTGAACCAACACAGCATCATCTCGAACAATATAAGCACGTACCGCATTTCGTATTCCGGGAATTAAGCCCTGCATTTACTATTCCATAAATATTTCATAAAAATCAGCTAGACCTTTAAACCTTGTAACGGCATTCTATCACTATAAAAATAATAAACTGTTTAAGCTGAATGAAAACAACAACTGTATCAAGAAAAGTCGTTATTCCTGATGTTTTACGTGTTCGTCGTTGTGAAAAAATCCCGGAATTTGGCCCCAGGATTTTGTTTTTTTCCGGCGGTACAGCATTAAACGAAACCAGTCGTGTCTTGAAAAATTTCACGCATAACTCTGTTCATCTGATTACACCTTTTGATAGCGGTGGTAGCTCAGCCATATTACGTAATACATTTGATATGCCTGCGATTGGTGATTTACGTTCACGACTGATGGCCTTGGCAGACGAAACAATCAGTGGTCACCCGGAAGTATTCCAGCTATTTGCTTCACGATTATCAAAAACAGCGAAACGAAAAGAGCTGTTATCGCAACTACATGCCTTGGCAGAAGGTGAAGATGCACGAATCACTGCTATTAATAACCCAATGCGAAAGTTGATTTGTAATCATCTTTCACTGTTTTTGAAATCCATGCCGGATAAATTTGATTTACGCGGTGCTAGTATCGGTAACCTGATATTAACGGCGGGTTATCTCAATAATAAACATCAGCTCGATCCTGTTATTTTTCTTTTTTCCAAACTGGTAAATGTTCAAGGACAAGTCGCTCCCATCGTTAATGACAAACTGCAATTAGCCGTCAAGCTGGAGAATGGTAAAACCATAATCGGACAACACCTCATTACAGGCAAAGAAGCGGCGTCGATTAAAAGCGCGATTAAAGATTTTTATCTGGTTAAGAATCGTAAAGAAACAAAACCGGTTGAAGCAAGCCTTTCAAGAAAAACTCGGAAATTCATAACAGAATCAGATTTAATCTGTTTTCCTCCGGGTAGCTTTTATTCAAGTGTTGCTGCCAGCTTGTTAGCGAAAGGTGTAGGCCGTGCAATCGCAGCTAATCCCTGTCCGAAAATATATGCGCCGAGTCTTGGAAAGGATCCTGAAACGCTTGGTATGACTCTCGAAACTCAGGTTTTCAAATTAATAGAAATATTAAAAAAGGATGCGGGTAAAAAATGTCCGGCAAGTAAACTATTAAACTTTGTTTTAATTGATAGCCAGAATACTAAGGCTCTTAAAAGATCTGCACGCGAAAATATTGAAAATGAAGGTATTAATATTATTGAAACTCGCCTGATAACGAACAAAAGTAAACCTTATTATGACCCACAGTTACTGGTAATGGCCTTAATTTCACTGACCTAGGCTGAATGTTATCAATCCAGTTCTTTGGGTTTTATAAACTCGACAAATTTTCCTTTATCCATTCCAACATCAAACTTGTTATTTTTATATTCAAAGATAACCAGGTTAGCCGTCGTCATGCTTTTATACTCATAACTGGATTGGCTTGATAAAAAATGAACCAGATCTTCCAGTCCGGGATTATGTGCGACCAACATTAAACTGTTTACGTCATTTTTATAAAGCTGAATATTTTCAAGTAAGGTATCAAGACTTGCCAGATAAAGATCTTCTTCATAACTGATCTCATTTTCGGATTTACTATCGATTTGATCGACAACCAATTCAATCGTCTGTTTAGCACGTATTGCCGGAGATGAAATAATCTTTTCCGGTATATGTTTGTTTTCAGCCATCCATTCGCCAATGCGAATAGCACTCTTATTTCCACGTTTATTTATTGGCCGATCAAAATCTGACGTGCCTGGAACGGCCCAGTCTGATTTTGCGTGACGCATTAGATATAAATGGAAAGCCATAATTTGATAATTTTTAATAATAATATTTATTAAATTATGCTACATTTCAATATCACTTGTCGCATTTAAATAGCAAGAAAAAAACAAATATAATCAATAATATGGGCATTTAATTCTTGTCAGACACAAACGAAACCTATGCGGCTGTCGATCTAGGCTCTAATAGCTTCCATATGGTCGTAGCTAATGTCGTTGATGGTCGTGCACTGATTGTTGATCGTATAAAGGAAATGGTGCGTCTTGCTGGCGGCCTTGATGAAAACCGACGCATAACCGATAACGCCGGAGATGTCGCATTACAGTGTCTGGAAAAATTCGGACAACGCATTCAATCCATACCTGCAGCCAATATTCGTGCTGTTGGCACAAACACACTTCGCCAAGCCAGAAATGGCGTCGAGTTTTTATCCAAAGCAAATGCAGCACTAGGCCACAATATTGAAATTATTTCCGGCCGGGAAGAAGCACGTCTTATTTATATTGGTGTTGCTAATACAATTTTTAATGATACAGATAACCGCCTTGTCGTTGATATTGGTGGTGGTAGTACTGAGTTTATCATTGGTAAAGGCTTTGACTCTGCATTAACCGAAAGTTTATTCATGGGTTGTGTCAGCATCAGTAAACATTTTTTCAGTGATGGTGAAATTACAGCAAAAAAAATGCGTAAAGTACGCATTGCTGCGCTACAGGAATTGGAAAGTATTCAGGGAATCTATCGTCACTATGGTTGGGATAAAGCGATAGGTACTTCCGGTACTATTCGCGCAATAAGAGATGTTGGTATCGGCGAAGGTTGGAGTGATTCAGCCATCACACCTGACTCCCTGTCTGAAATTAAGAAAGCCTTAATATCTATAGGTAAAATTGACGATATAAATTTTAAAGATCTATCTGCAAATCGCCTGCCTGTGTTTGTTGGGGGAGTTGTAATGATTATTTGTCACCGGTAGACTATGAAAATCGTCAAATATCTGCGTAACTTT
>CAZGQY010000144.1:0-3594 GCA_964528035.1 uncultured Methylococcaceae bacterium
TGAAAAGTTGCAGGCTAAGCAGGTCCGACTGCGACAAGAAATTGCCAACTATCAGTCTCAGATTAATGAGCTTGTTGAGCGGCATGAAACGGCACAAATGGCGTATGCCCAGTGTGCGTTGTTGATTCAGGCTCAGACCGAAGCGAATTAAAATGAGTGAGCTGGACCCCGCGAACAAGGCTCTTGCTGAAATCGAGGCTCACGAACGAGAGTGTCGGCTGAGGTACGAGGCAATTGAGGCGAGCCTTAAACGCGGGGAAAAGCGTTTTGACAAGCTCGACAACATGATTTGGGGAATATACGCAGCCCTGATTGCAGCAGTAATTTTCCCCCAGGTGCTTAAACTTGTGACGTAAATGGCCATCAACAGCATCGATCAGGCAAGCGGAAATCCACCAGCAATTGCGTGGAGACGGGTTGCTAATGAAAAGATGCAACAGTTGGTCGTAGCAACTGATGGCGCTCCGGTTAAACGGGTAACTGAAGTTGCCGAGACCCAGCTATATCAGCTTAGGGGCGGCAGGGTCACTGTCACTGACATTAGCCAATCAACGGCTACCGTTGACGTTAAAGTTTGATGATGCTGGCTTTTGTTTTAGTGGTAATAGTGAACGGCGAAAAACTCGCCGATGATGCAATCTTTTTCCGCGACGTAAAACGATGCAATCAGTTCGCGCATTGGATCAGCACAGGGAGTTTCGATAAGGCCAGACACTTTTCATATCTCAGGCATAAAGGGAATGTCGCGGCTTATTGTATTCCTCGTCGCGTGCCCACCAACGTGCAGACGTTTGACTGATGATTGCTGAGCTAACAGCCGCGTTCGCCGCGCTTAAAGCGGTCAATGAAGGCATTCAAAGTCTGCGTGATGCCCACGGGCATGGCCGGGATCTTGGCAGCATTCTTGGCTCATGGTCTGAAGCTGCAATGGCAGCTAAAGAATGCGAAAAAGTCCAAGCTGCCGGGAAGATGAGTTACCAAGAGGCTTTGAGGCTTGAGAGCGTCACCCGTCAAGTTGCGAACATGGACAGAATGCTCCATGACATCTGTTTGCTTCAGGGCCAAGGGGATCTGTATAAGTCAATTAAGAAGCGCATGGCTGAGGCTGAGGCGAATGCAGCGAAAGAAGTCGCTAGAATCAAAGCAAGGCGAAAAAAACGCATTAAGTTTTGGAAAGAAATTGGCCAAATTTTCTCAATTATGACGGGCATCTTTTTAATGGCAATGGTTTCTCTCTGGATTTTCTTTACTTTCTTTTACGGGGCTGAATAGATGTTTTACTCGCCGTACTCGCCGTTTGGCGGAGGCTTCTCCCCATACCAAAGCATGATGGGGGGCGGATTTTACGGGCGCCCGGCCGGGTTCTCGCCTTTCGGCGGGGGCATTGCAACGCTAAGCCCCGGCAGCAAGCCGCCTGAGCAGCCGGCAGAGACAACGGAGACAGGCTCGCCCCCGGAATTGAAAACAAACCAAGAAGCTTTCTTGGAAAACATGCATCCCAACGACCGCGCCAGGTTTGACAAGCTGTCCGAAGATGAGCAACAAAAATATTTTGCCGGCGCGAATCAATCTCCAATGGGAAGCTTTTCTCGCCCGCCAATGCGTGGCGGCATCGGATCATTCTTTCCGTCGCCCATGATGGGCGGGGGGTTTGGCTCTCCAATGATGGGCGGATTCGGTCGCCCAATGATGGGCGGATTTGGCCCTCCAATGATGGGCGGATTTGGTCACCCCATGATGGGAGGTTTTGGTCGCCCAATGATGGGAGGTTTTGGTCGCCCAATGATGGGAAACTCCTATACCCACCCAGCGGAGACTCAAGGTCCAGAGAATTTGGCTAAGAATCGCTTCTATACGGGAGGCTTTGGCCGCCCGATGATGGGAGGATTCGGTCACCCCATGATGGGAGGTTTTGGCAGGGGCGCCATGTTCCAGCCTAGAGGTCAAAACCTCCCGCATATGGCGGCATATCAAAGGCATCAGTCAGTTTGAACGGAGGTCATCGTGGCAAAAGAACTTGAGCCAAAATCTCAGTACGCCGAGTTTGATTTAGATGGTGATGGCGTCGTTACTGATGACGAGATACGTCGTTCTCAGGACATGCTTGAGCTGGAGATGCGAGAGGAGAAGGCTGATACCCAACGGCGAATGGCGTGGGTGGCTATGTGCTCAATGTGCGGATTTGCAATCCTGCCCCTGATGCCTTTTGTCCCTGAAACACGGTTAGCTACGTTGGCAAGTCTTAGCGATATGCTGTTTCTTTCTCAGGCATCGGTGGTTGGGCTTTACTTTGGCGCGACGGCTTATATGGCGAAAAAATAATGTGGCAGATTGCGGGGGTTCTTGGCGCCGCTTTGGTTATGTGCGGGGTTTCTTTTAAGGTTTATTACGACCGCACTGAAGCCGAGAAAGATGCTTTGCGGGCAGAACTTCAGACTTCCATCAACAATCAACAGGTTCTGGAAAACACGATTCGGGATCAGAACAATCGGATTGCTCAGGCGATAGAGGCGCAAAAACAGCAGCAGGAACAGATTCAAGGTTTGCAGGAAAAAAACCGGGAAGCTACCGAAGAAGTGTCTTCGTTGCGCCAGAAGTTTGCCCGCCACGACCTCAACAACCTTTCGCTCAGAAAGCCGGGCCTGATTGAAAAGATTGTCAACAAAGCAACTAAAGAGGTTGGCGATGAGCTTGCCCAGATCACTGATCCTAATCGTTAGCCTGACGCTGCCGGCTTGCTCCATCCTCGATAGACCTGACCCCGTCCCGCAGGTTAAACCTGTCGAAGTAATTACTATTGAAAAACCCGCGCCCGTTTATCATCCGCCGTTGCCTGAGCAGATCACGTTTCTCCCTGTCGAATGGAAGATTCTTACGCCGGCGTTAATGGAGCAGTACATAGCCGACCTCAAGGCCGGCGAAGCGCCGGTAAATGTGTGGTACGGGCTCCCAACCAAGGGCTACGAAAATTTGTCATCCAGCATGGCGGACACAAAAAGATACTTGCGCCAGATCCTCTCGATTGTAGACTATTACAAAAATTTGCATTTGGAGGAGCAAGATGAAGACTAGCGCAGAAGGCATTGCCCTAATCAAAAAATTTGAGGGGTTGGAATTAGATTCGTACCAATGTTCAGCCAACGTATGGACGCTGGGGTACGGCCACACTCAAGGCGTCGCAGAAGGCGATAGCTGCTCCGAAGAAGAGGCAGAGATCATCTTGGTCAATGATCTCAAAGAGTTTGAGACATACGTTAATGCGTTAGTTGATGTCGAGCTTGATCAGAATCAGTTTGACGCGCTTGTCGCGTGGACATTCAATCTTGGCCCCACCAATTTGAGAACAAGCACGCTGCTCAAAAAGCTTAATGCTGGAGATTACAACGACGTTCCATCGGAGATAAAACGATGGAATCGCGCCGGGGGTCAGGTCTTGGACGGTCTAATCAGGCGCCGGGAAGCCGAGGCGCTGCTGTTTGCCGGAGAGCAGTGGGAGAATGTCTGAGCTTTCGCTGAAAGACTTTGACATTCTGAGCAATCAGGATCAGCAAGAAGCTATTGCGCTTCTTAATCGATACAAGCAGCTTGAAAAAC
>CAZGQY010000144.1:3604-10951 GCA_964528035.1 uncultured Methylococcaceae bacterium
AGTCCGGCGCGCCTGGAGCTGGCCCTCAATCGTCTTGAAAAACAAGATGATTGCCAGGGCGATTTTATTCGCTTTGTTAAATCTCAGTGGCCGGATTTTGTAGAAGGCCGGCACCACAGAATAATCGGCGAAAAGTTCAACAGGATTGCTGAGGGCAAACTTAAACGACTGATTGTTTGCCTGCCTCCTCGCCACACCAAATCTGAGTTTGCTTCGACATTTTTTCCTGCATGGATGATGGGTTTGCGGGGCAATCTAAAAATTATCCAGACGACTCACACTGCGGAGTTGGCCGTAAGATTTGGTCGGCGCGTCAGAAACATTATCGATAGCGACGAATATAAAGAAGTTTTCCCGGCCCTCAGCTTGCAGGCTGACAACAAAAGCGCAGGTCGCTGGACGACGAATCAGGGCGGCGAATCATTCTACGCAGGCGTTGGCGGTGCCATTACAGGGCGTGGCGCTGACTTGCTCATTATCGATGACCCGGTAAGTGAGCAAGATGCGCTAAGCCCGACCTCGATGGATGCGATCTACGATTGGTACACATCCGGTCCTCGTCAGCGTCTCCAACCGGGTGGAATCATCGTTATTGTTATGACGCGGTGGTCAACAAAAGACCTTGTGGGTCAGGTGTTGAAAAAGCAGGGTGATGATTACGCCGACCAATGGGAGGTTGTTGAGTTCCCGGCGATCATGCCAGAAAGCGAAGAGCCTCTGTGGCCGGAGTTTTGGAAAAAAGATGAGTTGCTAAGCGTTAAAGCTTCCCTGCCTGTTTCAAAGTGGAACAGCCAGTGGATGCAAGACCCAACCGCCGAAGAAGGCTCGATCGTTAAGCGGGAATGGTGGAACCGATGGGAAAAAGAAGATGTCCCGGCATTTTCTTACGTCATTCAGAGCTTGGACACGGCTTTTTCAAAAAAAGAGACTGCGGACTACAGCGCCATTACCACATGGGCAGTCTTCCAGCCTGAGACGGACGGGGCCGAGCAAATTATTCTGCTTGACGCAAAGCGCGTGCGGCTAGATTTCCCTGAGCTAAAAAAACTTGCTCTTGAAGAGTATCGACACTGGGAACCAGACTGCATACTGGTTGAGGCGAAAGCTTCTGGTACTCCGCTGACGCAAGAGCTTAGGCGGATGGGAATCCCGGTTACGTCTTACACCCCCAGCCGGGGACAAGACAAAATTGCCCGAATGAACAGCGTCGCACCTATCTTTGAATCGGGCATGGTCTGGGCGCCGGAGATGCAATTTTCAGAAGAGGTCATTGAGGAAATGGCTGCGTTCCCGTTTGGTGACCATGACGACTATTGCGACTCTGCGACGATGGCGTTAATGCGTTTCCGTCAGGGAGGTTTTTTGGCCTTGGAAAATGACTACAATGACGACGACGAATTGAAACCTCTGCGAAATAACAGGACGGTATATTACTGATGGCTATTGAAAAGGCCGGTTTGGGCACTGAAAACGACCCAGACATTCTGCCTATGGGCAACGAGATTGAGGTTTTTCCTGAGCCATCTCGTCAAGATCAAATTCGCGAAGCGGCAGAGATTTTAATCGCGGACGACCAAATTCTGCTTGATGACGAAATTGACGCGCCCCCGGAGCAAGTCCAGACGGCATTTGACGCCAATCTGGTTGAAGAGCTTGACCCGATAGAGCTGTCAAGAATGGCAAATGACGTGTTGGCGTCAATTCATGCTGACAAAGAGTCTCGATCCGAGTGGGAAGAGACCTACGTCGATGGCTTGAAATACCTTGGCATGCATTTTGACGAGACGAGAAGCAATCCGTTTCAGGGATCTTCTGGTGTGATTCACCCGATCCTTGCGGAGGCGGTGACTCAATTTCAGGCGCAGGCCTACAAAGAAATGCTCCCGGCAAAAGGCCCGGTCAAGACTGAAATAGTGGGCGCCCGAAGCCCGGAGGTCGAGAGCCAGGCAGACCGCGTGCAGGAGTTCATGAACTTTTACATCATGAATGTGATGCAAGAGTACGACCCAGAGTTGGACATGCTCTTGTTTTATCTGCCTTTGGCCGGTTCGGCGTTCAAAAAAGTTTACTTCGACACGGCCGTAGGCCGGGCAATGAGTAAATTCATTGAGCCGCAGGATCTCGTGGTCCCTTACGAGGCGACTGATTTATTCAGTGCTGAGCGAGTCACGCATGTACTGAGGATGTCAAAAAATGAAATTCGCAAACAGCAGCTTGCAGGTTTCTACGCTGACATCGAACTTGCCGGTGGCGGAATTAGTTTCGACAGAGACGACATTGAAGAACAGATTGACAAAATTGAAGGCCAGACGCCGGGGTATTCTGAAGACCGGGACAGGACGGTTTACGAAGTCCATACGATCTTGGATCTACCTGGGTTTGAGGATATGGGCCCCGATGGAGAGCCGTCCGGGCTGAAGCTGCCGTACATTGTCACGATCGATGATCAGTCTCAGAAAGTTTTGTCTGTGCGGAGGAATTACAAAGAACAAGACCCCCTGCGACAAAAGGTCAACTACTTTGTGCAGTACAAGTTTCTGCCGGGGCTTGGATTTTATGGCTTGGGATTGAGCCACATGATTGGCGGCTTGGCTAAAGCCAGCACCAGCATTCTTCGCCAGCTTATTGATGCGGGAACGCTGGCGAACTTGCCTGCCGGCTTCAAAGCTCGCGGCATGCGGATTAGAGATGAAGACGATCCGCTTCAGCCCGGCGAGTTTAGAGACATCGACACGACCGGAGCTTCGTTGCGGGAGAACCTGATCCCGCTTCCGATCAAAGAGCCAAGCAATGTCCTGATGTCGCTGCTGGGGCTTCTGGTCGAATCTGGTAAGCGGTTTGCTTCGATTGCAGATATGAATGTCGGTGACATGAATCAGGCTATGCCGGTGGGTACTACGGTAGCGTTGCTTGAGCGTGGCACCAAAGTGATGTCAGCGATTCACAAGCGTCTGTACTACAGCCAGCGCATTGAGTTTCAGTTGCTGGCCACGGTATTTGGCGAGTACCTACCTCCGGTCTATCCCTATCAGACGGGCACTGGGCCGCAGGAGGTCAAGGGTCAGGATTTTGATGGCCGCGTAGACATTGTTCCGGTCAGCGACCCCAACATCTTTAGCCAATCGCAACGCATAACGATGGCGCAGGAACTGCTCCAGATGGTGCAGTCAAACCCAGAAATTCACGGCCCTATGGGCATGTACGAAGCCTATCGGCGGATGTATGCGGCGCTAGGCGTAGATAATGTGGAAAGTCTTTTGCAGCCGCCTCAACAACCTCAGCCACCTATGCCAGTTGATGCGGGGCTGGAAAACAGCGGCCTGTTGATGGGCGCGCCGGCGCAAGCTTTTAAGCCGCAAAATCATCAGGCTCATGTGGACGTTCATCGGAACCTTTTTCTAACCGAGGTGGTTAAAGAAAATCCTGCTGTGCAAGCAAGCATCATTAGCCATTGTATGCAGCATCTGCAATTTATGGCCGCCGAGATGGCGCAACAACAGTTGCCGCCTGAGCTTGTTCAGCAACAACAACAGATTGAGCAAGCGTCCAATTCTGGACAGATGCCGCCGCAACAGGCTCAGATGATGTTGTCCCAGATCATGACGCAACAAGAACAGTTCTCTGCTCCAATTCTGGCTCAGCTCGTTCAGGAGTTCTTGCTGAGTATTGGGCAAGGCAGCGAAGAAGATCCGCTGGTTCAAATTCGACAGCGAGAGCTTGATCTGCGCGCGCAAGAGCTGGAGGTCGATCAGGAAAACTTTGAGACCAAAGAGGCGGCTCGCGCGGAAGAAAAGCTGCTTGAAAACGAAATTCAAAAACAACGTATCGCCATGTCGAAAGAAATCAGCGATGACAAAATGGACTTGGCGTTTGACCGGCTAAAGCAGCAGGCCGACCTGAAACTGCTTGAGCTGAATCAAAAATTCGGAGGTTAGAGTGACAACTAGTTATATCTTGGAAAAACAAAAAGAGCTGAAGAAGTTAAAACAACTTGAGCGGCAATCTGAAGCTTCCGCAATGCAGATGGCGATGGAAAAAGCCGTTGCTCAAAAAGCCGCTTCTGACGCAAGAATTGCGGAAAAGCTTAAACGAATTGAGTCTGGAGACGCCCCGGCAACTCCTGAACCCAAGGCCAAAGCTGAACCCAAGGCCAAAGCTGAACCAAAGGCCAAAGCTGCGCCCAAAGCTAAATCGCAAGCAAAAAAGCCGGCGTCAAAAAAATCACCCTTTAGGAGAAAGTAATGCCGCTCAAGAAAGGAAAAAGCCAAAAGTCGATCAGCAAGAACATCAAGACCCTTAAAAAAGAAGGGAAGCCGCAAAAGCAGGCCGTTGCCATCGCCATGAAAACAGCTAAAGGCATGAAAGATGGCGGCTCGGTTGGCCAGCTAAAAGTCAAAATGAAAAAAGTTCGCACCAAGGGCACCGGCGCTGCGACTAAGGGCTTAGACTTTTACGAGCGCGCCTGATGAACGACATTGATCTAGCGGGGAAGATCAAAAGAGTCATCGAGGATCGTCGCGAGCTAATTATCGGCACCTTCATGGACGGGCTGCTAAAAGATATGGAACATTACAAATCTTTGCAGGGCGAGCTGGTTGCGCTAAACTTGATCGAAAGCGAAATATCGCAGCATTTCAAGGATTCAGACGCATGACTCAGGCCGGCGCCGAAGGCGCTTACGTTGCTCCAGATGAACGGGTGCTAGACCCGACGCTGCTTGAAAAATCGGCAATTGAGAGAATGCCGGACCCGTCCGGTTGGCGGATGCTTGTCTTGCCCTATGCGGGCAAAGGCTTGAGCAAAGGCGGTATCGCGTTGACGAAAGAGACCGTTGACCGCGAAGCCCTCGCGACCGTTGTGGCTTACGTCGTTAAAATGGGGCCGTTGTGCTACGGCGACAAAGAAAAGTTTGGCGAGGCGTGGTGCCAAGAAAAGCAGTGGGTTCTTATTGGGCGTTACGCCGGCGCCAGGTTTAAGTTGGAAGACGGTGGCGAAGTCAGGATTATCAACGATGACGAGGTCATCGGCACCATTTTGAACCCAGACGACATACTGAGCATCTTATGATTGAAAACAACGCTTCAGCAGAATCTCAACCTGAAGAGGAAGAGATCAACATTGAGATTGTTGATGATCCGACCGAGGGCGCTCAATCTTCAGATGGCGATGAGCTTGATCGATACACTAAAAGTGTCAGCAAGCGGATCAATAAGCTAAACCGCAAGAACCGAGAATCTGAGGCGCGGGCTCAACAGCTTGAGCAGTTGGCGTATCAAAAAGAGCATGAGCTTCAGCAATACCGCCAGTACGCCGCCAGCCAGCAACAAAGCGTACTGACCAGCGAAGAGCAAAAGCTTGCGGCGCAAGAATCCCAGGTCAACGACATTTATCAGCGCGCAGTATCGTCTAACGACGCTGATTTGATGAGCAAGGCCGATTCTCTCAAGACCGACATTGCGATCAAGAAAGAGAAGCTAAAGACTGCCAAAGCGCAGTTTGAGCAAGCTCAGCCTGTCCAGCAACAACAGGCCACGCAAGAAAACTACCAAGCCTATCATCAGGATGACCAACAGGCACAGGAACAGGCTCGACCAGAGCCGACAGAAGAGGCCTTGGACTGGCACTCACAGAATCAGTGGTTTGGAGATCGTGACGACAAAGACAACTGGGAGGCGACCATTTACGCTCGTCACATCCACGACAGCTTGGTCAGCGAAGGCTACGATCTGGACTCCGATGACTATTATGGCGCCCTGGATTCGCGCCTGAAAAAAGCTTATCCTGAAATTGTCGGCAGATCGTCTGCCGGCGAGCAGCCCGAAAATGGACAGCGACCCGCCGTGCAAAGAGTCGCTTCCTCCCCTAGAGGGCGGGCACAAACACGAGGCAGCCGGAACGGTGGTGTTAAATTTTCGCAGAGCGAATTGGAACGTCTCCAGCGACTCAAACCACACAACATGAGTGAGGAAGTTTGGCTCAAGCGTGTGGCACTGGAAAAGCAAAAAATTGCTCAACGAGAGGCATAGAAAATATGGCAACCCGGTCCACCCGTGAAAGCGAAGCTCACGATAAAGATGCTCGCGAAAAGACTTGGCGTCCTCAGCGGGACTTAGAAGCCCCGCCCCCGCCCCCGGGATTCACTTATCGGTGGATTCGGGAGTCTATGATGGGAACTGAAGACCGCGCGAATGTTTCGCGTCGTCTCCGAGAAGGTTTTGAGTTGGTGCGTGGCTCCGACTTGCCGCCTGAATGGCAGCTTCCCACGATGGACAGCGGTAGAAATGAAGGCGTCGTTTATTGCGAAGGTCTGCTGTTGGCAAAGATCCCGACATCGATGGTTGAGCAACGAACCGATTACTACGCCGGTAAAGCTCAAGACGCGAAGGAAGCGCTAGACAACACTATGTTTAACGAATCCCGAGGCGACGGCCGTTATGTTCGGTACGAACCACAGAGGGACAGTCGCGTTTCGTTTGGCAAAAATTAACCTCTAGGAGAAGCTATTCATGGCAAATAAAGATGCCGCGTTTGGTTTGAGGCCTTCCCGCATGATGGGCGGCGCTCCGTATAGTGGGGGGCAGAGCCGCTACCGCATCGCATCGAACACATCCGGCGCGATCTTTCAGGGTGATCTGCTCAAGCAGTTGACAGCCGGCGTCGTTGGACGCGCAGCGGCTTCTTCAACTGTGCCCGTGGTAGGCGTTTTCAACGGCTGCCAATATACGGACCCCACCACCGGTGGGCAGGTGTACAAAAATTACTACCCCGGCTCGATCGTTGCCGACGACATCATCGCGTTTGTTATTGATGATCCAAATGTCGTTTTCAGCGTTCAGGCCGACGACACGTTTCCTGTTGCAGACCTGTTTGGCAATTTTGACATTGTCGATCAATCTACAACGGGCGACACTTCATCCGGGAGTTCCAACATGGAACTGGATGTCACGACTGGCGCGACAGCAACAACGCTGCCGTTAAAGGCGATTGACATCTCTCAAGATCCCGATAACTCAGACGTAGCGAGCGCTAACACGAACGTACTTGTGGTGATTCAGAACCACATTATGGGCGTGAAAGGCGCTGGCTTAGCTTAAAGGAGGGCTTAAAAAATGGCGATAAGTAGAGCACAACTCGCGAAAGAACTTGAGCCCGGCCTGAACAGCCTGTTTGGCTTGAGCTACGACTCTTATGAGCGCGAGTACGAAGACATCTACGCAATTGAAGATTCTTCTCGCGCGTTTGAAGAGGAGGTGCTGATCACCGGTTTCGGTTCAGCCCCGACTAAAACTGAAGGACAGGGCGTTGTCTTTGACAATGCATCTGAGTCCTACACCGCCCGCTACACGC
>CAZGQY010000145.1:0-10934 GCA_964528035.1 uncultured Methylococcaceae bacterium
ATCAGCATTAACCCATTTGTCCTTTGTCATGTTCCGCAGCACCCAGGTCAATGGAGCGTCACCGGTCATGATCGTCGCTTTGCCGAACATTACCTGACCAACATCCGCGCTGATATTTGGGTTGTTGTTGACATACTCAGCAATTTCCGCAGCCTTGGAAACAGGTTTGCTGCCCAATTCACCTCCATAGCTATGAAACTGAATGTGGGTAATATGTACGCGTCGTCCCTCCGCAGTACTCATAGTATCCAGTGTGGTTTTATAATTACCACTATGACCCAGATTATTGCAATGGATATGGGCAGGATGCGGCAGTCCCAGGTCATTGCTGGCATCAATCAATGCTTTGATGATCTTACGCGGAGTCAAATCGAAACCACTAATGGTTTCATCTAAATCGGATACATTCGAATTCCTTCGACCCTTCCAGGGTTCGTCACCGCCGGGGTTTACCAATTTTATTGCGTAGGCTTTAGAGGCATTGATCCACCACGAAACAGCCTCGCGAAACTCCTCCATACGGCCTTTTTCAAGCAACTGATTCAGACAAACATTGTTCGCAAGCAATACATAAAATCCCTTGTCTATGACCGGAGTATCGTGAAATTCCTCTATTGTATGGCGAGCACCCAACGGTGGAACAGCTGCTTCCATCGCCGTGGTATACCCCAGTGTTGCGTATCGATAGCCTGTCGTAAATGTCGACGGAACTGTTCCACCCGTACCAGACCGCAATTCTCCTACCCGTAAATGACCATCACGGCGATGATCTTCAGGTTGGAATTTTCTCGCCATATTGACCTTGTGGCCTGCTATGTGACAATGAATATCCACACCGCCCGGCATCACTACCATGCCACCAGCATCTAAAGTCGGACAACCCTCAGGTAGGCTGTCGACAATTTTTCCATCTTTAATACAAATATCCTTAATCTCGCCATCAATATTATTGGCAGGATCATGGACTTTACCATTCTTAATACGAAGCACAGAGACGTCCCTCCGGATTTGTTGTTATTGTTAAACCGCCATTCCAACGGCAGCATCGGTGCTTCTATCGCTGACTTCCTTCAAACCACGCAACTCACAGATGCGATTTTTAATCGCTGTCAGAACCTCTTCGTCACTGGGAAACGGAGATTCAAATGCCGGTCGGGTGACCAATGGCACATTATCCATACGATAAACAGTACCTTTAACGTTAATCCCGTAAGTCGCTGTGGTAAACGCGACTCGGGCCGACGAACTGGTTACCGTCGGCTTAGGATCCAGCGTGATCACCGGGATCGATTGCAAATGCTCAATTGCCCGCTTGGAAAAATTTGATCCGGGGTCACTGGCTATTACACAAAGCGCATCAATCTCACCACGACCCAGAACATCGGCCGTGGTAAATTCTCCTGGATTAAATCGCGGGTAACCTCGATTAAATGTCACACCGAAGGGGTACCCTGTCTGCCATGAAACAACATTATCTGCGCCGGTCACGTTGCCATGGCCCCGAGTCGGATTGGCGACAAAATGGGTAAATTCGTTTAGGTCTGTTGTCAGCGCAAGCAAAGCTCCGGCATTAAAATGCCGCCCTCGCGTCATGGTCAATCCCATACCAAAGAAAAATACGCCATAATTACAGCTCTTCATGCGATCAACCAGATCTTTCAATGTATCCAAAGGTATGCCGACAGTTTCTTCAACTGAAGGATCAAGAGCAACGCCTTTTACCAGGGCTCGTAATGCCCATAACAATTCAAAGTCTTTGCCTGGTTTAACTTTCAAATATATATCCGCGACCGAAGCACTTTGGGTGGTGCGCACATCAACCATCACAATCGTGCGATCATCTTTACCATTCGGTATATGCATCCCTTTAGGTGATACTGCATAGCGTTGGAAATGTCTTGGGTGCGCCTCAGCCGGGTTGCCCCCCCAATACATAACAAAATCTGCGCGATTACGAATTTCGCCCAGACTGGCCGTACTTTCACCGGTACCCTGAAATGCCATTCCGGTCGGACCATGACAAACAGAGGTGGTGGTATCAATATTACCGTTCACATAATCAGCAATCGCAACTGCCTGCTTCTGTGCCTCACAAGTTGTATCACTCAAGCCGTAGATTGCCGGGAACTTGGCGTCAATCATGATTCTCGCCGCTTCATCCACGGCTTCATCCAGAGTCACTTCCTTGCCATCGATCATGGCAAGCGGGTAATCTTCAATGGTGTGTTCGTAAAACCATGCACGCCCTAATACACAGGCATTTTTCGCTTTAGTGATACGTTTCTCATCCAAATCAACCGTTAACTCCATGTCATCACATACGCAGCCACAAAAAGTGCACACCGCATCTTTAACAATTGCTGTATTTTCACTCATTACACTCTATCCTCGTAAAACCAACGACGTTCTTTATCTCTATATGATAACAAAGATCCCGGAGTTACACGTCCGAAATCAACCAGGTCCACCCTCGTCTCGCAAAATATCTTCCAGATGGAAATGATATTTACCCAGGTTTCCCCCATAATTACCTGCACTAATGCGACACAATGCCCGGGAAGAATCCCAATAATTACAAGCTGTAGTAATTCCAACCCGCATCGCTTCTTTGATTGCGTGTTCAGTAAGCCCATCAAGCACAATCTCGACAACAGACCCCACCTCCTTAGATAGCTGCGATTTAACGCTCGCTTTCAAAGTTGGACAATAAGCCTCATTTGTCGATGCCGGCAAAAATTTGTATTTTGAACCCACTTTTGAACCAGAGCCTACAATACCACCGGGAAATGAAGTAATCACGTTGTTTAACTTTTTAATCGCTTCTACTGCACTTTCAGTCGCCGACAGGACATGATGTGCGGTCTTGCCAAGAACCAAAAAATTACCGCCACCAATCGCATTATAGACACCCGTGGTATGCTCGCATATAAACTCACCGTGCATGACCGGAATACGCCAATAGCGACGACCCGCAAAAACTTTCGAGGTTTGATAGCCATCACCAAAATAACGCAGGCTTTTTCCCAGCGATAATTTTTGATCACTCGATGCCCCAGAAAAGCAGGCTGTAGTTGGAGTCGTCATAACTGACTGACCGACACGCATCGGCACCTGTTTCTGTAGATCCTTGATTGACATCGCAAAGATCATCACCGAATACCCCGTACGACCATCTGGTGTTTCAGACGGTTGAAGTTCTTTTTCGATATCCGCTTCACATCCGCAGGCAATCACAGACGAAGCAAAACCGCGTAATGAGTTAGCTGCCCGATAAGCCCACTTCAAATTCATTGCGGTAATAATTATTCGCGTCGCTTTCATCGGAAAAGCTTCCGCAAATGTATTGTCAATTGAAACGCCGTTGATCTTCATAGTCGGTTCTTATTTTTGCAGAACATTAATGGCCTGGCTACGGATTAAATATTTTTTCAGCCTAGGTCACTGACGTTAATTACTTGACACACAATTCAATTGCGTTGCTATAGGAAGTTTTGCCGCAACGCGTAAATAAAACGCTTACTGCAGTAAAAAATTCCTCTGGAAATACTACCCCAAAGGCACCCCTTCATGACTATGAGTCTGGCTATAAAATACCTTTTGATTATATATTTTCCCAAGCAACTGATTTACGGATTTCAACTTTTTTTCTTTACTGGCTAAATCCTGCTGATCCGACGCATCACCCTCATTAATCATCATTATCGTGTCATGATGTTCAGAAAGCGTCCGCAAGCCTTCTTCTATCAGCTCAATATCTTTTGGATTGAAAGAAAAACTATTATTGTATGTATTTGGCATTCGAACAGCCCCCTTATTAAGGCCCACAAGAAACGCACATTCTTAACACTATTTTTCAAAGAATCAAGAAAAAATTACAGAAGTTAGTTTCCGGTTGATCGTTGGGCGGCTATAAGAAGAATAGAACTCGTTGCCAGAGCAAGTGGGTTTAATCGATTTTTGCGATCAATTGTTCATTTCTGAGTATCCTTGAACAAGTTGCATTGAATAACAGGCCAAAATCTACCGCTCTACATCTATCTCGCGAATTCCGTTACGAAAAGAAATCAGGATACTACCTAAATATAAGTCCACAATTTATTTCGAAGTGTCAGGAGCAACAATTTTGCTAATATCCAAGCCTTGAATACTCGATTGACCTTTGATATTTTTAAGTAACGTACCCTCCAGATCTGCTCCGCTCATATTAGCTTCGGTCAATTTAGATTCCGAAAGATCCGCATTTTTCAAATTCGCGCCAGAAAAATTGGCCCCTGCAAGGTCGGCACGAAATAAATTGGTATTTTGTAGATTGGCACCCGAAAGGTTCGCAAACCGCATCATCGCGCGATTCAGATCAGCTCCAGATAAATCAGCACCAGAGAGATTCGCATTTTTCAGACTTACCCGCATTTGCCCCATGGGTTGATTTTTAATGTCCACCCCCCAATTCGCATTTGCAAGATTGGCATTACTTAGATTCGCACCATCAAGGGTGGCGATAATTCGACTCCCACTTAGGTTCGCATTACTTAAGTCAGCTCTACCCATATGTACTCCAAATATGCTGGCATTAACAAGTTTTGCACCGGACAAATTTATGCCCACCATTACGGTCAAATCCAGATTTAATTCCGATAGATTGGCCTGACTGAAATTTGCTTTTTTCAGATTCGCGCCCCATAGATCAGCCTTTCTGAAATCCAGACCTGATAAATCAAGCCCCTGAAGATTCTTTCTTCTCAAATTAGCGGGATTTTCTTTGCTGGCTTTTGCCAGTAGCGCTTCAATCTGTGCTCGATCCAGATCAGCTGCAACCGCAGGAAATACGAAAACAGCATACAAAACCACCACGATTAAAATTCTAATTTTCATCTGTGAATTCATTAGGCAACACCTTCAGTGTAGAATTTACTGGAAACCGTATCATTTGGTGATCAGTCAATGTTGCATGACTGCTATTAATACTGCAACATAATCGCACAATATACGAGCCTAATCGAATCCATTAAGAAATAAACTTACCAGCAGACCGCATTCAAACACTGTAGCCTATAACACCTCAAACTATCAAATAGGCATAATTTTAAAGCCAGACAATCTATGCGACTCTTTACAAAAAGCCCAATAATCGCAACACCTGAAAATGCCCTACCTGGCCGGAAAAAAAAGATTGAAATTTCGACCAATCACTATGTTAATGGCCATGCTTTGATACCACCATTTCCGGATTGTATGCACATGGCACTTGTCGGCCTGGGTTGTTTTTGGGGTGCGGAACGCAAATTCTGGGAAACTAATGGCGTCTATTCAACTGCTGTGGGGTATGCAGGAGGATTTACCCCAAACCCCACATATGAAGAAGTCTGTACTGGCTATACCGGGCATAACGAGGTTGTTCGAATACTCTTCGATCCCGGAATTATTGACTATAAGCGGCTATTGAAACTTTTTTGGGAAGCCCACAATCCAACACAGGGGCTACGACAGGGTAACGATACCGGTACGCAATATCGCTCGGGCATTTATACTTATGATTCAGAACAAAATGCAATCGCTAAAAATTCCCTATCAAAATATCAGGATCAATTGAACAAAGCCGGTTTTCCAAAAATCACCACAGAAATTTTACCCGCCCCTGAATTTTATTATGCCGAAGATTATCACCAACAATACCTGGCAAAAAACCCCGGAGGATATTGTGGTCTTGGCGGCACTGGTGTTCAATGCACGATCACTTCAATTTAAAGGTCTGGTAATTAAATCGTTAATTCCTGCTTTTATTTGCAACAATTCAACCATTTTTTTTCTAAGGGTACGAAATAGATAATTCAGCCTTAGAAAACGATTAGCGGATAAAATAAAAATGGACTGGAGATCGCCGTAAGATCCCACAGTCCATCAAGAGGAGGGGTGTGCATGATGCACAAACTATATTAGGAGGTAAGTAACCTAATGAAGTTTGAACTCATAATATCAAGCATTCGTCAAGCTTTAAATGTGGCAAATTGTCGCACCCGCGTTACTGGTTGATTATTTTTGCTTTTTATCCTGACAGAGCATTTGGCTGGACCACTCAAAACACCAATAAAACTCACTTTTACACCAACCTTTCCGGATTCCGCTGCACTCCATCCAGCAATTTCAGCGTATGCCAGGAATTGTGCCAACCCATGAATTTAGCTCTGAACGTAACTGCTTGCCCCTCTATGGGTGATCTGTTCCGGAAGACGCCGTAAATACATCCTTGCAGGCTTGGATGCGGCTTCCCTGCCGCATACACTTCCTCCACAGATCTCCCATAGAGGGCTGTTTCGATTAGGGGGCAAGTAGTTACCTCTGAACCATGCAAACATAAAAAAAGGCGATGCATTCGCATCGCCCTAAAAGGTTCATAGGCGATCGTAACGCCTATTAAGAGGAAGTAAGTAAAAACTCCGCCAATCCCAGGATGTATGAAAAAGAATTTGCGAAGCTGGATATATCATAGCAACGTTTTCTGACTTCGAAAATGTGACAAATTGTCGCATCCCAGTAGTCTCGGTAACCCATGATAGAATGACACCAACTGGTGCACTGCAAAAAGTATATTGATGACGCACCTGGATATCAAAATTATGCTGGAATCATTTGAAACCAATCACAACCAGGCGACGCGGCAAAACCTGAAATGGTTACTACTACTGCGTGTATTTGTTGTCGCAGGCGAATGCATTATTGTGGTCGCAGCAGTCTATGTAGTCAATTATCCAATCCCCAAGGATCCACTATGGACCCTGATATCACTGTCGGTAATTGTTACTTCGATTACCTGGTACAGACTGCATTTGGATTCCGCTGTATCCGAACAGGAACTCTTTCTTCATCTCATTTTCGACGTAGTATCGATAACAGGCCTGCTTTATTTTACGGGTGGCGGAACCAACCCCATGATCTGGTCTTTTTTATTGCCGCTGATCATTACCGCGACTATCCTGCCACAACTTTATACCTGGCTCATGGTTGGAATCACGTCGGCATTCTATATGTTACTTATCGGCTACCATGTACCCTTACCGAAACTACCCACACCAAAACACACTAATAATATCCCCGTAGATATTTTAAAAATGCAATCAAACTACGACCTAAATCTTCATGTGTTTGCATTATGGTTTGGATATCTTGTAATCGCGGGAGCAGTGGCCTATTTCGTCGTGGAAATGACCAACACTCTGCGTGCCCGGGAACGAAAATTATCTGAAGTCAGAGAAAAAGCATTACGCGACGAACGCGTAGTATCACTGGGAACACTAGCCGCCGGCGCTGCTCACGAGATGGGTACGCCTTTAGGTACCATGGCCATTGTAACCCACGAGTTACAAGCCGAATACAGTGACTCAGATTATCATGATTTGAACGGTAAATTAGCGATTATTCGCGATCAAATAGATCGCTGTAAAGACGCACTTTCGGTACTCTCAGCTTCTGCAGGCGAACTACGCGCAGATTCAGGACGAATCATGGAAGTTGAAATTTATCTGCAGGAAGTCATCAGCCAATGGCAACACCAGCAACCGGACGTTATTCTTGAGTTTTCGACCAAAGGAGACGACAGAACACCGAAAATTCTGGCTGAACGGACACTAAGCCATGCATTAATAAATATTTTAAATAATGCCGGGGATGTGTCTCCACAAAAAATCGAACTGCATGCTTATTGGGTAGAATCAACCTTGAATCTGGAAATTCGTGATTACGGCCCCGGCTTGCAACCCCAAATTGCTGCCAGTTTCGGCGATATACCGCAATCGACCAAGGAACACGGGCTCGGTGTCGGATTATTCTTAGCTAAAGCCACGATAAGCCGACTCGGTGGAACTATAAAGATAGTGAACCTGAAAGATACCGGCACCTCAATTCGAATACAACTTCCTTTGATCCAGACAACAAACGGCGATGAAACATACAACTGACAACCCAGTCGACAATCCCCACCTACTATTGGTAGACGACGACCCCGTCTATTGTTCTGTTTTGAGCCAGGCACTCAAACGCCGTAATTACGATGTAATGATTGCCCACGACCTGGATCAAGGTCTCGACTTAGCGGAAAAAAACACCCCGGAATATGCAGTAATAGACCTTCGAATAGGACATGATTCCGGTTTGGTTCTGGTTAAAAAGCTAAAACAACTCGACGCCAACACTCAAATAGTTATGCTCACAGGATTCGCCAGCATCGCCACAGCAGTTGAAGCCATTAAGCTTGGAGCAACCCACTATTTAACAAAACCCGCAGATGCCGACGAAATCGAAAGCGCGTTGCAGCGCAACCAGGGAGACGCAACAGTCACGGTTAAAGACCACCCCCTTTCGGTAAAACGCCTGGAATGGGAACATCTACAAAAAGTATTGATGGAACACAATGGAAATATTTCGGCTGCCGCAAGAGCGCTGAATATGCACCGCAGGACATTGCAACGAAAACTGGATAAGAAACCGGTGAAAGAGTAACATTTTTTCTGCCGACCCATGATCTAACGAAACACCAAATCCGGGCAAAGCAACCATAGAAATAAAGCTCGCTAATAAGACAAATTAGCTTATATACCTTTCACGTTCAAGAATGCCCGTTTTGAGTGCGTGGATTTTCGTGAAGGGCTAGGCGTAGAATCGCAGGAATAGTCATCTCTTTCAAGGTTCTACAACAACGCCCTTCGCGAAAAGATGCGTGCTATAAGTGGGTATTCTTGAACGCGAATGGTATATTATCCTGAACTATTGCCACTGCAACCACACTGGTTTTGGATACCTTAGAGTTCTTCAGAATAAAACTAAAGAGAACTAATATCCATTTCCCGATGTCTTAATACCAATACGATACTATTCTCAGGAGCATTGGTAGCAACAATGTTTCTACAATTACAACACGGTTTTAGTCCATTACAGATCCCCTGCTAATGACTTCAGGAGGCTTGCCCGGGAACAACCAAGTACAGTACACTGCCGACCACCACTCTCTTCAGGCTAGTGCCCAAGCAGTCAATCAGAAATCATTCAGATGAGGGGGAAATGAGGATCCCATGAAAACGAAATCTAATAAATTCAACGCCTTTCTAATCAAATTATTAACAATCGTAACCTTTGTTTCGATAGCTTACCTCGCAAACCTTTTCGTAACTGAATGGTTTGGTGGAGTTAATCCCTTTATAGAATTCAGTTCAACAGGATTTTCCAAAATTGAATCTGAAGATTCCAGACACAGGGCCGGATTAGAAACCGCTTTCAACGCTTGCAAAAACACTCTGAACAATACCAGAGGTTCTTATGAATTCCTCGATGAATCTTACCAGGCATGGGACCTTTCTAACGGTCGTTTTATGATCCAATCGAAAATATACAGAAGTACAGATACCGGCTCATCAATGCCAGCAAAGCTGATATGCAGGATCCTAAAAACAGAGGATGAGAACTTCCTAATCACCAAATGGGAAATTCAGGGCGTTCAGGTCAGCTTGATGTAGCAGTGATGTAAAAATGGAATGGATGTTTTCCGTCAGCGCAAAACATCTAAATATTGAACTGTTTTTTACGAATATCATTAGAATTATGCTTTTCATCAGCAATTCGATTACGTACGAATTTTTCGAATTTGGAGAATTTTGAATGAATAATTCTTAGTTCCACCTTTAACTGCCAATCCATCTGGATTCCACGCAATCTATAAGAGTTAATTACGACTCTTGAGTTGCAACGGCAATAACCACATCTGATAGAGCGATATGCCTAACATTGTCGCAATAGCAATTGCGTAACCCAAACCGCCAATTAAAGTAAGCAATGCAAAGCTCGGGTACCATTTCGTCAACCACCACGACAATACGTCGATCACCAGAAACATGAAGGGTAAAAATATCAGAGTACTCTGTAGCAGTGGAGAAATGCCCACTGCGTGGTTAAAGATATAACCAATAAAAAAAATATGAATGCTATTCCGAATAAATGGATATGGGATACACGTGTTAACGTATCCACCGACTCGCCAGTATCAATTGCTGCCGAAGGTAACACGCCCTCGTAAGTTATAAATGAAGGTAATCCTGGAATGACACTGTGACACTTAACACAGTTGTTTTGAAAGTGCAGGCCGATGTAATCGTCCCATTTTTCTCGAGATGCACCTTGTTGTGCCCACCTGATGATTTCACGTTTTACCTCAATGGATGCTTTGTCTTGCATTGATCCTTTGAGTTTCATTTCCAGTTTGCTGTTACTGCTGTTGCCTCTATAGCTATACACAATATCATCCAGAGAAATACCAAACTTTCCATCTGCCATGCCGTGGGTAAGCATAATCTGCGCGCCAGACATTAAAAGTCCGAGGCCAATAACTAGAATAAATCCTGTAAATAATGTTTTGATCGGCAATCTAAGATTAGGCAACCCGATCTGTTCAATTTGAGTTTGATGCACAAGCATGTCCTATTGGGTTATTTAAAGGAAGTTCTTCATAAATCGCTCGTAGAGAGACCATACTAATTGACCATTAGAGCGCTTCCTGCCCATTACTGAGCAAGAAGCTTTTATGCGAAGCAGAGAATGTAGAAATTTTCAGTACGACAGTCTAAGAGACGGTCAAAGATTCTACTTATATAGGAATATTGGTTCTTTACGGTTGCCCGCTTTTACAAGATAAACTTGTTAATTTTTGACAACTAGTGTCCCTTTCATACCGGGATGGAACCTGCAGGTATAATTTAAGTTCATCTCTGAGCTGACCACAATAGTTTTCGACTCACCTAGGTTTATTATCTCAGTATCCCAACTTCCATTTGAACCAGTCGCTGTGTGAGGAGCAATATCTCGGTTAGTCCATGTGATAGAATCTCCTGATTTAGCAACTATTGATTTTGGTGAGAATTATGGAATGCGTAGTGATAGCACTTATGCTTGTG
>CAZGQY010000146.1:0-10835 GCA_964528035.1 uncultured Methylococcaceae bacterium
ATGCGCCTGTTGCTACGCCTTGAAGACAAACAATAATCCTGCGTCAATCTTTCGTATATTATTGAATCCTCGCTCCTTACTGTTAAGCATATTAAATTGATGAGATATTTGACTTTTTTCCAGTTCGGCAAAGGATTGATCTGTGACTGAACAGTCGAGAATTGCGCTGGGAATTGAATATGATGGCCGTTCATTTTCGGGCTGGCAAATGCAAACCAATCGCCGTACGGTGCAGAAGGTTATAGAGCAGGCGGTGTCGTTGGTTGCCAATGAATCGATACGGGTTGTTTGTGCGGGCCGGACAGATGCCGGAGTACATGCAATCGAGCAGGTTGTGCATTTTGATACCCAGGCACGGCGAGAAATTCATGCCTGGGTTCTGGGGAGTAACAGCAATCTTCCCCGGGATGTCAGGGTTTTATGGGCTCGCCAGGTCGATAGTCAGTTTAATGCTCGTTCATCAGCTATTGCCCGATATTATCGCTATGTTATTCTGAATCGGCGGACTCAGTCTGCGCTGTATAGAGACTTAGTCACGTGGTGTTACGCGCCGCTTGACCTACAGCGAATGATTCAGGCTTCCGGGTATTTGCTTGGAGAACATGATTTTTCGTCCTATCGTGCGAAACATTGTCAATCAAACAGCCCAATTCGAATAATGCATATTATCAATCTGAGTCGGGAAAAGGATCGGGTGATTATGGACGTTGTTGGCAATGCATTTTTACATCATATGGTGCGTAATATTGCCGGTGTTTTAATGGAAATTGGCTGTGGAAAAAGAGAACCCTTTTGGGCTAAAGAAGTGCTTGATGCTCGTGATCGTGCGGTCGCCGGTGTGACTGCGCCGCCGCACGGGCTTTACCTGGGTGGAGTCTATTATCCGAAATCGATGGGAATAAAAAAACATCCAATTTTTAATACTTTGCCTGTGAACGTAAAAAGGATTGAGGCTATTTGATTGTGAATAAGTGTTCCTACCAGGGTCGAACTCGGGTTAAAATCTGCGGTTTCACTCGTGTTGATGATGCTGTACAGGCTGCGCATTTGGGCGTAGATGCGATTGGCTTGGTATTTTTTCCACCGAGTTCAAGAAATGTAGATACAACTATGGCCTGTGATATTGTGGCGCAATTGCCCGTGTTTGTTTCGGTTGTTGCTTTGTTCGTCGACGAATCAGCGAGCCGAATTGATGAGGTTCTTGATGCAGTACGAATTGATTTGATTCAGTTCCATGGTGCTGAGTCGCCTGTTACCTGTCGACAGTTTGGCGTCCCGTATATGAAAGCGCTGCAAATGGGTGACGGCATCGATGTGAAGCGTATTGCAGATCAGTATTCAGACGCCAGGGGATTGTTACTGGACGCCTTTCATGCAGATGAGAAGGGTGGCACAGGTCAGTGTTTTGACTGGAGTCGGGTTCCCAAACAGTGTGATTTACCGATTATTCTGGCGGGTGGTTTGGATTCGTCAAACGTAAAGGACGCGTTGAGAATTGCCAAACCTTATGCTGTTGATGTAAGCAGCGGGGTAGAAATAAGCAAAGGCATTAAGGATAAAAGTATAATGTCTGAATTTATTAATGAGGTACAAAAGTTTGACCATACAAGAAAATAATTCAAGTAGTCCCTATTGTTTGCCGGATGAAAAAGGGCACTTTGGCCCATATGGAGGGGTGTTCGTTGCTGAAACACTGATGCTTCCGATCAAGGAGTTGACCGAAGCCTATAACCGCTATATGACAGATCCGGAGTTCGTGGCCGAGCTTGATGCTGATCTTCATCACTATGTTGGTCGCCCGTCGCCGATTTATCATGCGGAACGCTGGAGTCAGGAGCTGGGTGGAGCGCAGATCTTTTTGAAGCGGGAGGATTTAAACCATACCGGCGCTCATAAAGTGAATAACACAGTGGGTCAGGGTTTGCTGGCAAAACGAATGTGTAAGCAAAGGATTATTGCCGAAACAGGGGCGGGGCAACACGGCGTAGCGACGGCTACGGTTGCTGCGCGTATGGGTTTGGAGTGTGTGGTTTATATGGGGGCAAAGGATATAGAGCGGCAGGCTCAGAATGTTTACCGTATGAAGTTATTGGGGGCGAAAGTTGAGTCTGTTGAATCGGGTTCGAAGACTTTAAAAGACGCTTTGAACGAAGCTTTAAGAGATTGGGTTACTAACGTTGATGATACTTTTTACATCATTGGTACGGTAGCAGGTCCACACCCATATCCTGCGATGGTTAGAGATTTTCAGGCGGTAATCGGTCGCGAAGCTCGACAGCAGATGCTGGAAATGACAGGTCGGTTACCGGATGCATTGATTGCGTGTGTGGGGGGTGGTTCAAACGCAATTGGCCTGTTTCATCCCTTTCTACAAGATTCGTCGGTAAAAATGGTTGGTGTTGAGGCTGCCGGTGAAGGCATAGAAACCGGGCGTCATTCGGCTCCGCTTTGTGTTGGTAAACCGGGTGTTCTGCATGGCAATCGAACCTATCTTATGGAGGATGAAGACGGCGGAATTATGGAGGCGCACTCGATATCCGCAGGTCTGGATTATCCAGGAGTTGGGCCGGAGCATTCATGGCTTAAGGATTCCGGACGGGCCGAATACGTGAATATCACCGACCAGGAAGCATTACAGGGCTTTCATGCATTAACCCGCATGGAAGGGATCATACCCGCTCTGGAATCCAGTCATGCTCTGGCTTATGCAATGAAGCTGGCCCCTCAAATGAAAAAAGAGCAGTCGATTGTGGTTAATTTATCCGGGCGGGGTGATAAAGATATGCATACGGTTGCAGAAATTGAGGGGATAGAGCTGTGAGCCGCCTTTCGTCGAAATTTTCAGAACTCTCCGCGGCTAACAGGAAGGCGCTTATCCCATTTATTACTGCGGGTGATCCATCACCGGAATTTACCGTACCAACCATGCATGCGATGGTGGAGGCGGGGGCCGACGTGATTGAACTCGGGGTGCCATTTTCGGATCCAATGGCTGATGGGCCGGTTATCCAGCGGGCAAGCGAACGCGCTTTGCTTAAACAGGTTAACCTGCGACGTGTATTGGAAATGGCTAAATCATTTCGCGGCAAAAATCAAAGTACTCCGGTTGTATTGATGGGTTATTTGAATCCCATCGAATGCATGGGGTACAAGAAATTTGTGTCGGCAGCTGTGGATTCAGGTGTTGATGGTGTTTTGACCGTTGATATGCCACCCGAAGAAGCCGCAGAGCTCGGTGGGTTGCTGTCTGATACAGAAATTGACCCAATATTTTTGTTGGCACCCAACAGTACTGAAGAGCGAATACGTAAAGTGAGTGAGCTTGGGCGTGGCTTCTTGTATTATGTATCCTTAAAAGGGGTAACCGGGGCGGCACACCTGGATATGTTGAGTGTTAAAAACAAGCTTGCTCAGATTAAGACAATTACTAATCTACCGGTTGGCGTTGGTTTTGGGGTGAAAAATGCAGAAATTGCTGCGGCGCTGGCGGATGTGTCGGATGCAGTAGTAGTGGGTAGTGCCCTGATTAGTCAGATTGAATCCAGTTTGGATAAACCGGAGCAGGAGATTCGGGAAAATATTGTGGATTTGTTGGAAAGAATGCGAACGGCGATGGATGCCAAATAAACAAACGGTGTTTCACTTATGAGTTGGTTTCAGAATTTAGTTCCATCAAAAATACGTACAAATGGTTCGAGTAAGGGGGCTGTTCCTGAAGGACTGTGGAATAAATGCCAGGATTGTGATGCCATCTTGTACAAAGCTGAGCTTGAACGTAATTTCGATGTGTGTCCGAAATGTGGTCACCATATGCGCATTGCTGGTCGCAAGCGCTTACATATATTTTTGGATCCGGAAAATCGCATTGAGATTGGAGAGGAACTTAAACCCACCGATCCATTAAAATTCAAAGACAGCAAGAAATATAAAGATCGTATTGGTCAGGCACAAAAAAAAACCGGCGAGAAAGATGCACTGGTTGTAGTAGCCGGACAATTAAAAGGACGCGATATAGTTGCTGCTGCTTTCAGTTTTGAATTTATGGGTGGTTCAATGGGCTCGGTGGTGGGTGAAAGGTTCGTTCGTGGAGCGACAATTTCTCTGCAACGTCGAATTCCATTTGTTGTGTTTACGGCCAGTGGTGGAGCAAGAATGCAGGAATCGTTGTTGTCTTTGTTCCAGATGGCTAAAACCAGTGCGGTTCTGACCAAATTATCGGATGCTGGAATACCTTTTCTACCTGTTATGACTGATCCTACCATGGGGGGGGTATCGGCGAGTTTAGCGATGTTAGGGGATATTAACATAGCAGAACCGGATGCATTGATTGGTTTCGCCGGTCCCAGAGTAATCGAACAAACCGTTCGCGAAAAATTACCGGATGGTTTTCAGCGCAGTGAATTTTTGCAAGACCATGGCACCATCGATATTATTGTGGATCGTCGTGAAATGCGCGACAGGGTTTTCGAGGTATTAGGGTTGTTGTCTCCTGAGCAGCAATCAGATTCTGTGCCGGGAGTAGTGTCGAAGCAGGCCGCGCAGCCAAATACGCAGAGTTCATCTTCGGAGGCTGGAGAGCTTGGTCCAGAATAATTTGCTTACCAGAGAAAATGTTTTAAGGTTATTTTTAGCCCGAAATGAATGCGTTAAAGTTAACGCAGGGGGTAGTTAGTGTTCATCGCTGAGAGTTAAGGAAGATTCTCCTGGAAATTCTTGATAGACATTTATTTTTTAAGATTTTATGTCTGTTGAGCAGGGTAATCAGGGTGTGGTTGTCAGTTAAATAGTAGTTTGTTCGAACGGAGTTTCAGTGTTTCGTCAGTACAATCTGGACGGAGTACCCGTTTCGTTGTGCAGACTTTGTATAGAGAAATATTTCACGACTGTCGTTAAAGTTTAGATGCGTTTTGAAAAACTCAGTGAGTGGCTTACATGGCAGGAGTCATTTCACCCCAGAGCCATAGATTTAGGTCTTTCGCGTGTTCGCAAAGTCTTTCATGCGCTTGCTCATGACTACAGGCAACCGTTTACGATCACCGTTGCGGGTACCAATGGAAAAGGTTCGTGCATTGCTTTTCTGGCCTCGATTCTTAGATCTCAGGGATATACAGTAGGTGCTTATACCTCACCACATTTGCTTAGATATAATGAGCGTATTCAGATTGATGGCGAATCTGTAACCGACAGGTGTATTTGTGAGGCGTTTTCGCGAGTTGATGCGGCCAGAAAAAATGTTTCCCTGACTTACTTTGAGTTTGGAACTCTGGCTGCACTGGATATTTTCGCACGTTCAAAAATTGATATTCAGTTATTGGAAGTCGGGTTGGGCGGACGATTGGATGCTGTAAATATTGTGGATGCAAATGCGGCGTTGATTACCTGCATAGAAATTGATCATGTTGATTGGTTGGGAGAATCCAGGGAAGCGATAGGATTAGAAAAAGCCGGTGTGTTACGATCCCATGTCGCTGCTGTATTGGGTGAGAAAACCCCCCCGAAGTCATTGTTGCAGTATGCTACAGATAATCATGTGCCCGTCTCCAGATTTCAACAGGATTTTTATTATGAGCGTCATACAGACGCCTGGAATTGGGTTTGTAAAACTCATCGATACCAGAACTTACCGTTTCCTGCGCTACAAGGTGAACATCAATTCCAAAATGCATCAGCGGTTCTGCAGGTGTTGTCGTTAGTTTCTGAAGAGTGTCCTGTTTCAGAATCAGCGATCAGGCAGGGTTTGGGCTCGGTTTCACTCTCGGGACGTTATCAATACCTTCGAGGTAAGCCGTCCGTATTACTCGATGTTGCACATAATCCACAGTCCGCAGCTTCATTGGCGACCTATGTTGCTGAAAGACACAAAAATCGCTCAATACATGCGATATTTTCGATTATGACAGACAAGGATATTTATGGTGTCGTGAATAATATGAAAAGTGTGGTGTCTCATTGGTATGTTGCCACCCTGGATATTTCACGTTGCGCTGAGGAAGGCGAAATTATAGAGGTATTTGATGAGAGTGGAGTTCAATCTTATTCAACAGGATTTGTTAATAGTTATGCAGCATTTAAAGAAGCTGAAAAACAGGGGAACGATGAGAGTATAATTTTAGTATTCGGCTCATTTTTCCTTGTGGCAGAATTTTTAAGATATAAAGAGCGATGCATCGGTATGGATGAACTTGCAGAATTCACTGCATATCAGGTCGATTATGGAAACAGCTAAAGAAAGTAAATTATGGATCCAATTTTAAAACAACGCTTAACGGGTGCCATTGTAATTTCATCCTTAGCGGTCATTTTCGTGCCCATGTTGTTTGACGATCCGATCGTGGTCGATGACGGGGCTGTGATAGAGATCCCGCAGTTACCGGAGGAAGTCAATGTCGCCGTCGAGCCCATTTCGGAAATATTGGTTGATACGATTGACGAAAAACAAAATGCGCTGCAAAGTGAAAAGACAATTGCTACTATTGCGGAAAAGCCGAGCGACTCCGAGAATAAGCAGGCAATGATCTCGTGGCTTATTCAAGTCGGGAGCTTTAGCAATAGAGACAATGCGAACGGGCTGGTTGAAAAGTTGAAGAAAGCAGAATTTGCAGCCTTTGTAGAGACGACAACAGAACAGGGAAAAGATTTTTTCAGGGTACGTGTGGGCCCGGCGCTGGATCGACAACGAGCTGAGCAGCAAAGAAAAGAGATTGAGCAGAAATTCGATGTTAAATCGATCATAATCAGTTCTCCCTGAACCTATACAGAATGTAATTCTCAAAACCCTGCTGTGGACATCGTCGGACTGTTTTTCTGTTCCCGGACAATCTCTCAGGAATGTGGTTTATGTTCACTATGGTGTAAATATCCTTAGACTTGAGGTAATGAATTTTGATTTGGATAGACTATGCTATTTTGGGGTTGATTGGGATTTCGGCAGTGATTGGTTTGATTCGAGGGTTTATTACAGAAGCGTTTTCATTGTGTACCTGGGCGGTTGCGTTTTGGGTGGGCTTAAGTTTTAGCAGAGAATTTTCGGTTTATCTGAGTTCTCTTATTGCAGAACCGTCCGGAAGGATAGCGGTGTCATTTTTGATATTGTTTATTTTAACTTTGATTGTCGGTAGTCTGGTGCGGTTTTTGTTGGGGCAATTAGTGGTATCCACTGGTTTGACGGGGTCTGATCGCTTTGCCGGATTAATATTTGGCATTGCGCGGGGTGTCATGGTTGTTGCGGTACTGGTCTTATTGGCAGGACTTACTCCTATACCGGAAGATCATTGGTGGAAGGAATCGAAATTGATTGCTCCGTTTCAATCGGTGGCGTTGTGGTTGCATGAGCAACTTCCGTCTGGTGTGGCAGGAATTGTCACGTACAAATAACTCGACAATGGGGTCGTTCAGAAATTCTCATGTGTGGTTTAGCCGGTATAGTTTCCAGTCAGGACGTGAATCACGAACTGTATGAAGCCTTGACAGTTTTGCAACATCGTGGCCAGGATGCAGCAGGTATAGTGACCTGTCATGCCGGTCGAATGCATTTGCGTAAGCAAAGCGGCCTGGTGCGGGATGTTTTTCATTCGCGGCATATGTCTCAGTTGCGAGGCAATATGGGTATCGGACATGTGCGCTATCCGACTGCTGGATGTGATGGCACAGCAGAAGCGCAGCCGTTCTATGTGAATTCTCCCTTTGGTATCACTTTGGCGCACAATGGGAATTTAACCAATTCTGAAACTCTGAAACATGATTTGTTCGTCGATGATCAGCGGCATTTAAATACAGATTCGGATTCTGAAGTATTATTAAATGTATTCGCTCATGAGCTGCAACGTTTAGGCAAATTGCGTCTCGATGTCGATGATGTGTTTCGGGCGGTTTCGGTGGTGCATAAGCGGTGTCGGGGTGCTTATGCCGTTGTGGTAATGATTACAGGCTTCGGCATTCTGGGGTTTAGGGATCCGCATGGCATTCGCCCTATTGCCTTCGGGCAACGGAAAACCGAACAGGGAACTGATTTTATGATTGCCTCTGAAAGTGTAGCAATGGATGTTCTTGGCTTCGATTTGATTCGTGATATTCAACCGGGTGAAGCGGTTTTTATCGAAAAGAAGGGCGTACTGCATAGTCAACAATGTGCTGATAAAGCGGATTATCATCCTTGTATATTTGAGTATGTGTATTTTGCTCGACCGGATTCCATCATAGATGATGTTTCTGTGTATAAAGCACGTCTGAGAATGGGCGAGAAATTGGCGGATAAAATTCGTCGTGTACGAGCAGATCATGATATTGATGTTGTTATACCCATTCCGGATACAAGTCGAACCGCTGCGCTGCAGTTGGCCAACGTGCTGGGACTGAAATATCGGGAAGGATTTATAAAAAATCGCTATATTGGACGAACGTTTATTATGGCCAGACAGCAAAATCGAAAACGCTCGGTTCGACAAAAGCTGAATGCAATCGATTTGGAATTTAAAGGTAAAAATGTTCTTTTGGTGGATGATTCCATTGTCCGCGGTACAACTTCAAAACAAATTATTCAAATGGCCAGAGAGTCGGGAGCGAGGCGTGTCTATCTCGCCTCAGCATCTCCTCCGGTTCGTTATCCAAACGTGTATGGAATTGATATGCCGGTTGCTTCTGAGCTTATCGCTCATAATCGAAGTGAAGATGAAATCCAGGATGAAATTGGTGCTGATTGGGTTATTTACCAGGATTTGGATGATCTGATCGATACTGTGCGCAGGGGTAAATCCGGAGTTCAGGATTTTGATACTTCTTGTTTTAGTAATGAATATGTAACAGGCGACGTGAGTCCGGAATATTTAAATTTTCTGGAGAATCGACGTAATGACAAAGCTAAATCCTTTGCGAATAGTGACGACAACGCTATTGATCTGCATAACTCATTGTAGTGCTGTGATAATTTACCGTTGCCGTGTGTGTTGACAATCGTGTGAATCAATTGACTTGAATATTAGACTGTATTGGTGTTTGTGTGACAGATAAAGAAACAGCAGGGTTTGGTTTGGAAACCCATGCGATACGTAGCGGGCAGGCTCGTACTCCGGAAGGTGAGCATAGCGACCCTTTGTTCGTGACTTCCAGTTATGTTTTCGATAGTGCAGCGGAAGCGGCGGCAAGATTTTCCGGTGAAAAACCTGGAAATATCTATTCGCGTTTTACCAATCCTACCGTTCGAACATTCGAGCAGCGCCTGGCGGCAATGGAGGGTGGTGAACGCTGTCTTGCAGTTTCCTCTGGTATGGCGGCAATCAGTGCTTTGGGCATGGGCTTGCTCAAAGCGGGCGATCATGTTGTTTGTTCACGCAGTGTGTTTGGAAATACAGTACTCCTTTTTCAAAACTTTTTTTCCAAATTTGGCGTTGAGACCAGCTTCGTTGATTTAACCGATGTTACTGTCTGGGAGCAGGCGATCAAACCGACAACACGTCTGCTGTTTCTGGAGACACCTTCAAATCCACTCACTGAAATTGCTGATATCAGAAAATTGGCAGATTTGGCACATGCCTCTAATTGTTTACTGGTGGTCGATAATGTGTTCTGTACTCCGGTGCTGCAAAAACCACTGGAATTGGGTGCGGATCTTGTTGTTCATTCCGCGACCAAATATCTGGATGGACAGGGACGTTGCGTAGGAGGGGCTATAGTCGGTAGCGACGAGCTCATAGAAAAATCGATCTACCCTTTTTTACGTACCGGTGGTGCGACTATGAGTCCATTTAACGCCTGGGTGTTTTTGACTGGGCTGGAGACATTGTCGATTCGTATAAAAGCTCATTGTGAAAATGCATTGCAGTTAGCGCATTGGTTGGAAAACCGACCGCAAGTCAGCCGGGTTTACTATCCCGGATTGCATTCACACCCTCAATACGCGCTGGGCTGTGAACAGCAAAAGGGTGCCGGTGGCGTACTGAGTTTCGAACTCGATGGTGGTAAGGATGCCGCATGGAAATTGATCGATGCTACGCGAATGTTATCAATTACTGCGAATCTGGGGGATGTGAAGTCTACGATTACTCATCCTGCAACAACGACGCATGGTCGCCTTAGTGTTGAAGAAAGAGCCGTCGCCGGTATCAGTGACGATTTGGTGAGGATATCGGTTGGTTTGGAAGGTTTGCAGGATATTAAGAATGATTTACGTTTGGAGGGCGATTAAATTTCTTGCCTGTAGTATTTTGCCCAGTACACTACCGACGGTGCTGATGGCATAGACGCTTCCTGAGCTTGAGCCGATTCCCTCTAAATGTTTATTCGATACATCGTTAATCAGATCACAATCAGGAAGCCCGTTTTTATGAGTAGATTTCTTAGAGTATGGATGTTAGTCGTATTTACGCTTTGTGTTGTGGTATTTTCCACGGCCATTTTGGCGGCAGAAGTTTCGAAAGCTGGCAGAGTGAATCATATAGTCATTGCCTGGTTAAAATATCCCGCTAATCCGCAATCGAAACAAAAGTTTATTGAGGTCACGAAAAGCTTTGCAGATTTGCCGGGAGTTATTGATCATTCTGTGGGTGTCGTGTTACCCAGTTCTAGAAAGGTTGTTGATAGCAGTTTCGATGTTGCAACGGTGATAACTTTCAAAGATCGTGTGGCACTAAACAATTATCTTAATCATCCGAAACATAAAAAGGCGGTTGAATCACTATTAAAACCACTAGTTCGAAAGATTGTAGTTTATGATATTGATTTGAAATGAAGGACATTTAGGAGCGAGGTTATAATAATATGCGAAAGATTGACGCAGGATTATTGTATGTCTTCAAGGCGTAGCAACAGGCGCATAGCAGGGCTACGCAACTGTTGCTACA
>CAZGQY010000147.1:0-10583 GCA_964528035.1 uncultured Methylococcaceae bacterium
AAAAACCACATTGACAAGCTATAATCCAATGGATTACTCTTATAGCCATGCAAACCATAGTCGAATTACCTGAATTCCTGAGAAATTCAGATAAATTACTCAGCAATACAGAAAGGTTAAGCATTATCAACTATTTAGCTGCACATCCAGCAGCTGGCGATATTATGCAAGGAACTGGTGGTATTCGTAAATTAAGGTGGTCTGCACAAGGAAAAGGCAAAAGTGGTGGGGTACGCGTTATCTATTACCATCACAATAAATCAATGCCTTTATTTTTATTAACGCTATTTGGTAAAGGCGAAAAAGCTAATTTAACCAAATCTGAAAGTAACGATTTAGCCAAGTTTACATCGTTATTAATTAAGAACTATGGAGGCCGAAAATGAGTAAAGCATTTGATAGTATCAAACAAGGCCTTGATGAAGCTCTAGAGTTTTCTAAAGGCAAAAAAGGAAAAGCAGTCGTTCACGAATTTAGTCCTGTTGATGTGAAAAACATTAGAGCTAATGTTGGCATGTCTCAAAATGAATTTGCATCTGCATTTGGCATTAGTGTAAGCACATTGCGTCACTGGGAACGTGGTGATAGAACGCCACAAGGTCCTGCTTTAGTATTACTGAACGTTGTATCAAAAGAACCTAAAGCTGTATTAAAGGCACTAAGTAAATAATGCTAACAAGGATACGGCAAAAAAATGCCGTGCCTGTTGCTAGGTCGTTGGACAAGTCCGGTGTTTTAGATTTGCTGGATCTCAAGGCTTGGAGCGACCCGCAAACCTTATTAAGAGAGGAGTAGCGGGTCAATCAAAGAGGAGTAGCGGGTCAATCATATTTTAATACATAGTCGCCCATTGGTTTTTAAATATAGAGCCCCTTGGCTTGAGCCTAGGTGTTTTTTATTTCGGTAGACGGATCGGGTTAGCATGTTCAAGAAAATTCCTAAGTTCATTTTAAATTCGATCATCTACTTTCACTTTTTCCCAGAAATAGTGGGGCATTTTTTGTATAGCTTAGCCGAAGGAATCATCACAGAAAGTGATATAGTCGGTTTGTTTGCAGAAAGTTTTCAAGGTGTCAGCTGGAATCATTTAACGGTTAGCCATGTCATGACTTCTCCTATAATTTCTGCTAGTAGTGACTTAGATTTATTCGAAGCGCTTATGATTGCGCGAGGTGGTAATATAAGGCATATTCCAGTCACTGATGAAAATGATTTGATTATAGGGGTGGCTAATCAAACACAACTGATCAAAGCGTTAGTAGAATATAGTCAATAAGCTCACTGGTATAAATTACAGCAATAAAGGGCAATAAGTAGCAATTAGTCAAATATAGTAAGTCCATTAAAACAGTATTGGCTATGTCTTCGCTTAGATAAAATATGTGCGTTATGGGTAGTCTGTCATAGCAATTCAAAGTTTTATCAATGGTTCGTAGATTGTGTGACTAAGGTAAAAACAAATTCGTTGGTATGTTCTACTGCAATTCGGTTGAAGGTGAGGTCTGACCATTAGCTTTTTGGGGACCACTAATGCATAAATTGAGTACTGAATAGAGATATTAGATTACCCCTTATATTTTTTTTCAATAACACATCGTATCTTGAGCTTATCCAGAATTTTAGGTATGGTCGAGGGATTATGCTGCGTTTTACGGTATAAGGAACTGGAAAATGATCATAGCTTCGATATTTGTAGTAGGCTGTTCTATATGGGTTTATTGGGATGCGACTAATCATAATGTTGGCAGAATACCAGAATTAAAAGAACTGACTAATATGTCGGCAGGGGCCTGGTCAGCCGTTACTCTTGGGCTGTGGATTATTGGCTTTCCAGGGTACTTGATGAATCGTTCAAGATTAATCAAGGCGGCGAAACAATCACCGATAAAAGTAGGTTATCGGGTCGTAAAAACGGGTGTTATTATACTTTTTGGATGTTTATGGATTAATTCATCGATGGGGTAATTCTACCTTAATGATGTGGAGAGTGCTTAAGTTATCATATTCCCCAACCTGTCCAGGTCTTCGTCCGTCAAAATATCCTGCGAAATCGCACCCGGATCCACGGCAATCATTAACTTGGTGTCATCTCTGATATTTCCAGTAAGTTCCATTGTTTCCACTGAGCTATATTTTTTCCTAAACGAAAATATGGTGTTGCCGTATTCGTCTTTTTAACCAAGCTATTTTCAATATATTTGGACAAGTGGCAAAGACCTAAAGTACCGGTGTAAATATCGGAATTGCTGTGACCGCCGGAACAATCAGATCAGCCCGTGTATTTTTTTGCGTATGAGTAACTTCATAACCAAACCGAACATAGATAACAGCCAAAATAGTCCGATCAAACAAACAGTCTCAACGATCAACAATAATGTCTATTTTAGATGCTTCGCCTGGTGTGACCGAAAGAGACACATAGAATTCTTCTTGATCGCGATAAGTAAAATTATTGGTAATGACAAAGCAGCTTTATGAAAATGGCTTGAAAACTGACTAGGGCAGGGCTTTAATGGGGAGGGCATATAATCGTCGTCCTGGCCGTTCTGTCAGTTGGCAAAATTTTGAAGACAAATATAAATAGATCTTTCTGGAGAATAAAAAATAATGGCGGTATCAGATCAGCGTGAAATCCTTAAAACAACGCTCAATGACGATCATTTCGGAATGCATCTGACATTGGAAGGCTATGGTGCTTCGCCTGACAAAATTGCTGATCAGCACTACATACTTTCCTGGCTTAGAAAATTTCCCTATGAGATTGGAATGCATAAGATTGCTGAACCGATGGTTAGGGAAGTAGGCGCGAAGAATCGTAAAGATCCGGGTGGAATCAGCGGATTCGTGCTGATCGCAGAAAGTCATATTAGTATTCATACTTTTCCGTTGCGGGGTTTTCTGACCGCAGATGTTTATACTTGCCAGAACGATCTGGATGCATTCGCGATTGAAACGAAATTTCGTCATGCGTTTGAGCTTGAAGAAATCGAAACGCAAATCATAAAACGGGGCCTGCGATACCCCAAGTACAATATCCATGCAGTGGATAGCGATACATCCCGGACGCATCGCGCGGCTACGCCATGAGTATACGCGCGTTTGTTGAACAGCATTTTCGCCATTTCAACGCCGGTTCACTACGGGATGCTGCACGTGGATATCAGCAACACAAACAATCGGGTGGATTGATGTTTGTGACATTAGCAGGTGCAATGAGTACGGCGGAATTGGGGATCTCATTTGCACAAATGATTCGTGCCGGGATGGTGGATGCTATTTGTTGCACTGGCGCAAACATTGAAGAAGATCTTTTCAATGCGGTTGCCCACAAACAATATCGACGGTTACCTCACTATCGGGATTTAACGCCGTCGGATGAAATGGATCTTTTTGCACAAGGTATGAATCGCGTTACCGATACCTGTATTCCGGAGGAGCAGGCGATGCAGGTTATCGAGCAATTTGTTCGTAAAGAATGGCTGCTTGCTTCGCAAAACGGTGTTGCTCGGTTTCCTCATGAATACCTGCTGGATGTCGTGTTGAATCCTGAATTTCAGTCTTGTTTCGAGATTGACCGTGCTCATTCCTGGCTGCTTGCGGCGGCTGAACAGGATATTCCAATTTATGTTCCCGGCTGGGAGGACTCGACACTGGGTAATAAATTTGTTGCTGCGGTTGCTAAAGGTCAGTTGGATAAAAGCTGTATGCTGACTGGGCTCGACTATATGCAGCATCTGATTGAGTGGTATCGAAGCTGTTCAGAAAAGGCGAGCATTGGTTTTTTTCAGATTGGTGGAGGAATAGCGGGAGACTTCCCGGTTTGTGTGGTTCCTCTCTTATCTCAGGATCTTCAGGTTAAAACACAATTATGGGGGTATTTTTGCCAGATCACCGACGCGCAGGAGAGCTACGGAGGCTATTCAGGCGCATTACCCAACGAAAAGATTACTTGGGGCAAGTTGGGTGTCGATACGCCGAAGTATGTGATTCACAGTGATGCGACTATTGTAGTACCGCTCATCTTTGAATATCTATTAGACGAGTAGTTGCTGATGTTTTGTGCCAATGATAGCGCCGATGCAGACGCTGTAGTAATCGGTGTTCCCTATGGTCGTGGTGCTTCGTTCGGCAGTGGTGCGGAACGAGGTCCGGCGGCGATACTCGAATGTATGCAGAATCAGATCGAACATTTCGAACGCTATACAGCAAGCGAGCCGGCAACGCTTTACCGAATTCGTCAGGAAATGCTTTCTTGTGTATCGGAACTCAGCGCCAAAGAAATGATCGATGCGGTTTCAATGCGGCTTAATGGCGAAGACAGCTTTGTTGTAGTATTGGGCGGTGTGCATACAATATCTATAGGTGTATTTGACGCCTTGCGCCAACGATACCAGGCCACTGATATTACCATCCTGCAGATTGATGCTCACCTGGATATGCGAGAGGACGATTCTGATTATAATTTTATCGATCCAGGTCGTTTTGCTCATTCCTGCGTAATGCGTCGTGCGATTGAGATGGGATTCAAGACCTGTTCTGTCGGTGTTCGGGCGTATTCTGTCGAAGAGTACAAATTTGCACTGGAACATGATCTGAATATTTTTGAAATGGGGCGGGATCAGCGGCCACAGGTTGAAGCCATCGTCGCCGCAATAAAAACGGACAAAGTTTATATTACTATCGATGTTGATGGTTTTGATCCGAGCGTATTTCCAGCCACCGGGACTCCAGTTCCGGATGGAATTAGTTGGGAATTCGGAGCTGCATTGTTGCGCCGGGTTTCATCTGAGAGAAATGTGATTGGTGTGGATATCGTTGAAGTGGCACCGGATGGCCACTCCAATATTACTGAATATGCCGCCGCACAACTTTGTTACAATCTGATCAGCTATCGATTGCTGAAGTCTGATGGCTTGCTAAAATTTGTCTGAAAGTCGACTGACTGCTACCTGGAGTATATTAATTCATATTTTTTAGCAACAACACGGGTCAATTTGGGGTATGGTATGGTTGCTTACGCTTGTTGAGGTGAAAAATTTTAGCTACTGTCGTGATCAATACAGATCGCAGCCTGGTCGCAAGGAGAATCATGAAACCAATCCGTGTTTTTATATTCATTGCAGCATTGCTTTTATCCGCAGAAATTCAATCCAAACCGCTTACAGTGGATACTGTACCGGAACCACTTCAGCCCTGGGTTGACTGGGTCTTGCAGGATGAGGCCAGTTATCCCTGCCCATTTTTGTATAACAGCTTTAAAGAAAAACGTTGCGCCTGGCCCAGCCAGTTGCAGCTCGATCTGAGCGATAATTCGGCTAATTTTTCGTTTTGGGTTAAAGTCTTTGCGGAAAGCTGGATCCAATTACCGGGCAATCTTGAATACTGGCCACTAAACGTACAGGATGCACGAGCGCCTCAAGGCAGTACAGTCATCATGGAGCGAAACGGGCGGCCGGTCATTAAGCTGCAGCCAGGAGTCCACGATATCTCCGGAGAAATTCTGTGGGATGCACTACCTGAAAATCTGCAGATTCCAGAAGATACCGGCCTGATTCAATTGACTGTTAAAGATAAACTCATTGCCTTTCCTTCGATTAAAAAAGGACAATTGTGGATTAAGGGTGGTGAGCTCCAGCAAAGCGACAAGAAAAATATAGAGGATAAGCTCGATCTTCAGGTATATCGTCGTATTGACGACGATATACCTCTGCAAATATTGACCCGGTTGGAATTCCAGGTTTCTGGGCAACAGCGGGAAATGAAAATCAGTTTGCCATTGCTGAAAAATTTTATTCCAATGCGATTGCGTAGCCCCTTGCCGGCACGCATTGAGCCGAATGGTCAGCTATTGATCCAGCTACGGCCGGGTCGATGGCAGATTAATTTGCACACTCGCCATAACGGTTCGGTTCAACAGCTTATCTTAAACGCTGAGGATAAAAACTGGCCTGAGCAGGAAATATGGGTTTTTTCCGCACATCCGGAATTGCGCCTGGTTGAAATTGAAAATCTCTCTGCGGTCGATGCTCAATTAACCAATTTACCGGATGCGTGGAAGGGATTGCCCGCGTATCGCGTAAAAAATGGCGAATCCATGCGTTTCAAAGTGATTCGCCGGGGTGATCCGGATCCTGAACCTGATCGACTCAGCCTGAACCGCACATTGTGGCTTGATTTCGATGGTGGTGGCTACACAGTAAATGATCGGATTAAGGGCACAATGACTCGCTCCTGGCGATTGAGCGCGCTACCGGAAACGCTACTGGGTAAAGTGAGTCTCGACGGTAAAAACCAGTTGATTACTCGTCTGCCAGATTCACAACAAAAAGGTGTAGAGGTGCGTCGCGGGCAACTCGATTTGAGTGCAGACAGCCGAATATCTGCGTCGATCAAAACAATCAATGCACTGGGGTGGGAACAAACGTTCTATAAAGTTCGTGCAGCATTGAATCTTCCTCCTGGCTGGCGATTGTTTGCCGCTACTGGCGTGGATAATGTACCGGATAGTTGGATATCCCAATGGACCTTGCTGGATCTGTTTCTGGTATTGATTACTTCATTGGCAATTAGCCGTTTATGGAATGTTTACTGGGGTATATTTGCATTGGTCACTCTGGCCCTTGTCTGGCATGAATCCGAAGCGCCGCGGTTTATCTGGCTAAATATTCTGGCCGCGATGTCTTTGCTTCGGGTATTACCGTCAGGCAAGTTATATACACTGATTAAGTTCTATCGGAACGCCTGTTGGTTGAGCCTGATACTCATACTGATCCCGTTTATCGTCAATCAGGTTCGAACCGGGTTGTATCCGCAATTACAAATGCCTTGGCAGAGGATTTCGGTAACTCCACACATCGTTGAGGGCAAAGTTAAACCCCTGGAATCTCCGAGTTTGGCTTCGGTTCCACAGATTATGTCTGACCAGGGAGCGAGGATGGAAAAAAGATTGAAGCGCAACCTGGTTCCACAATCTGTCATGCCTTCTAGGCTGGAACAGAACAAGCCAAACCCTAGAAAAGCAGTTAATTTCGACCAAATCGATCCCAAAGCTAGTGTTCAGACTGGCCCCGGGATACCTCAATGGCAATGGCAACGAATCGATCTGTCGTGGAATGGACCAGTGGATAGCGGACAACAGATTCGATTCTGGTATTTGACACCGACCGTATCGATGTTGCTTAATTTTCTACGGGCTATTGTTATTTCAGTTTTGGCTTTGTTAGTCTTCGGAGTTCTAAAAGGAAATTTGAATTTTCGGCTCAAGGCTTTGTTTCCTTTGTTGACGATTTTTTCTTTGTTTTCGATTCCTCAGGAGGAAGCTGTTGCTGAATTCCCTAATCAGGAGTTACTGAAACAACTGAAGTCTCGGTTGTTGCAAGCTCCAGATTGCCTGCCGTCCTGTGCTCAGATAGAGCAAATGCAACTAAATATTACGCCGCAAGAGTTGCGTATTGAACTACAAATCGATGTTCAGGAAAAAGTTGGGCTACCTTTGCCAGGGCAGTCGGCTCAATGGTTTCCCAGACTTATCACTGTCAATGGAGAAGAAGCGTGGCCAATATATCGGAGTCGAGACGGTATACTATGGATCAATCTCGGCATTGGACACTACTCGGTGGTATTGAAAGGGCCAACGCCGCCTGTAAACCAGTTTTCTTTGCCCTTGCCACTTAATCCACACCGGATTACAACGACCACTGAAGGCTGGATCTTAGGCGGAATCCACAAAAACATTAGCCCTGTCGGGCAACTGCAACTGACCCGCCAGAAAAACGATGATCCCCAAAACTTTGAGTCTGCGTTAGAACCGGGTGTATTGCCACCCTTTGTCAGGGTGGAACGAACCCTTCAATTGGGGCTGGACTGGAGAGTAAAAACTCGCGTTATTCGTGTAACACCACCCGGTGTGGCGGTTGTTATCCAGGTACCATTGATTTACGGAGAATCGGTCACCACAGCCAGCGTCCAGGTAAAAAATAATGCAGTTATGGTCAATATGCCGGCTAATCAGCAGGCTTTTCAGTGGCATTCGACATTGGAGCACACTGAAGAGATTAAGCTAGAGGCTCCACAGACCAGCCATTGGACAGAAGTGTGGCGCGCTGATATTAGTCCCATTTGGCATATGAACAGCGATGGGCTTGCTGTCATTCATCACCAGGATAAACAAGGTCGCTGGCTACCGGAATGGCGGCCCTGGCCAGGTGAAAGCCTGAGCCTGTCAATAAGCCGTCCGCAAGCGGTCAAAGGACCTACTTTGACCATAGATAATAGTCGACTCGAGATCACTCCCGGAAAACGCGCACAAGAAGCGCGATTGCGACTGAGTCTTCGCAGTTCGCAGGGAAGCCAGCATAAACTCATTTTACCTGAGTTGGCAAAATTACAGTCTGTGAGTCTTAACGGTAAGAGTCAGCCGATTCGGCTTCAAGGCCGCGAACTGACTTTACCAATAAAACCAGGCACTCAGAATATTGCAATTAATTGGCGGCAGGCAAAAGTAATCTCGACAGTTTTCGAATCTCCCGAAGTCGATCTAGGGGTGAACAGTGTCAATACTACATTAAGAGTTAATTTAGCGCGGGATCGGTGGACATTACTCACTTCTGGTCCGGCATTTGGTCCAGCAGTATTGTTCTGGGGTATGTTAGTGGTTATTGCAGTATTCTCATACGCACTTGGAAAAATTCCACTTACGCCGCTAAAAAGCTGGCAATGGTTGTTGTTATTGATCGGTTTGAGTCAGGTCCCGGTGGTTGCCGCTCTTTTTGTGGTTGGTTGGCTAATGATTGTTGGATACCGCGGCAAATCGACATTAGAAAACAGGCTGTACTTTAATGCTATGCAGATCGGTATTGTGCTGCTTACACTGATCGCACTCGGAATATTGTTTGTGGCGATTAATCATGGTCTTTTGGGCTCACCGGAAATGCAGATTAGCGGCAATCAGTCTTCTGCTTATCAACTAAACTGGTACCAGGACAGAAGCGAAACCTCACTGCCGCAGGCGAGAGTCATTTCTATCCCGTTAACCGTGTATCGAATTTTAATGTTGATTTGGTCCTTATGGCTGGCATTATCACTACTAAACTGGTTGAAATGGGGATGGGGCAATTTTTCCAGAGAGGGGCTGTGGAAAAAGGCCAACCCAAAAATAGCCAATCCAGAAACGGATTCTGATATTGTGGATAAGAAATAGAGGGTTGTTATCCCCTATAGATGTGGTTTTTTTAGATTCTTCTGCAAAGAATCATCAAGGACTCATAGAATTAAAGGGAAATATAAATATGCTGAGCTGGGCTCTGACCCTATAAAAGTAGGAATAGCAGTGTCTATTATTGTTTTGAGAGATTAATGATATTTTTATTTAGACGGAATTGTGTATATTACGAATCGTACATTTTGTAAGCCTATAATCTGATTCGTACTAGTGAAAAACTGTGGTTCAAGAACATTCTCAGCTTCTTAAAGTAATTTCTGAAATTTATACTGTACCGGGTAATTCTAGTGCGTGGCCGGGTGTCTTAAGAAGTCTTTCTGAAATGGCAGGAAGTGTTCTGACAGCCTATTTAGTAACCAACGATAAAGACGATATGCCAGATTTGGCGGCCAATTGGGGGATTTCAGATGAGGATATGCGGGTTTATTTGGAAGAAGGTATGGCGGCCCACGATATACGCATGCAATATTCCCATAATCTAGTTCCGGGCCAGGTTTTTAGAGAATTTGAATTTATTCCTGACCGTAAAGCATACGATCAAAATAGATGGATTCAACACCAATTGCAGTCCAATGGAATCTATTATTGTCTGGCTGCCCGAGTCAGTCCCCACAGGTTGTGGAATGACTTTCTTTCTGTAAATCGGTTACATAGTCGGGGTCCCCATACAGATTCAGAAAAACTCGCTGTGCAGGAAACATTGCCTCACTTATCTCGTGCGATTGAATTGCATCGTACAATGACTTTATTAATTAATCGTTACAGTGCGGCATTGTCGGTGCTCGATAAATTGCAAATTGGACTGGTTATTCTCGACACTAGAGGGCGAGTTGTGGTGGCGAATTCGAGTGCGTATCAGTGCTGTGAAAATTCTGGTACTCTCAGATTGACAGTTACTGGTGAACTTCGAGCAATTGACGACGACAATGACCGGGCACTTCAGCATTTGATTTTGACAACGGGATTGACAGTTGATGGAAATGGCAAGTCAGATGGTGGACAAATGACTGTTGCCTGTAGTGACGGACGCTTGCTCTTGCTCCTGGAGGTTATGCCTATAAGGGACGATGGCCTTCCTGACCGGGACAATGTGCGAGGATCAGCAGTATTCTTGATTGATCCGGAAAGATCCGAAATATTAAGTGTAGACGGTTTGAGTGCCATATTTGGATTGACTCGGGCGGAGCAACAGATTGCGGGGTCAATCGTAAATGGCATGAGTGTTCATCAAGTAGCTGAAGAACGAAATACCTCGCAAGAGACTGTGCGCGGTCAGGTTAAATCGGTTTTATCCAAGACGGGCTCGTCCAAGTGTGCCACGAACAAATCCGTAAGGATTTGGAACTATATATAAGATGAAGGC
>CAZGQY010000148.1:0-10555 GCA_964528035.1 uncultured Methylococcaceae bacterium
GAGTTATGAGCATGTAATTTTATTGGTGTCTATCGACTGGCAAGCAATATGCTTCGAGGACGGCGCGGGTCCAATAATCACAAATCTATTGTAAGGCAAATAAGTTTCGGTTGTAAATGGGCTTCAAACCCCAAGACCAAAAAAAGTATTATTTGATAATTAAAAACTCTCCTTAAATAAGCCATAGAAACTTGCTCCTTTTCCATAAAAGTTAATCATTATAGCTGTAATTAAGACGCGTTAACTAATCAAGGAAAGTTAATCAGTTTTGAATCGCTAAACTTTGTAAAAAAGTTAGTGCCTTCCTCAAAACCGAAGAAACCTAGATTCAATTTCTCATTTCTCTATTTAGACGCTTTATATGTGTCATAAAGGACGTTATGATACATAATGTGGTAAGATTACGAAGAATCAATTTTTAGGAAGAAAAAACAAATGACCGAAAAATCCATCGTCACGATTCCGAAAAATGTTTTAGGTCAAACTTCGGCCATCGTGCCAATGATGATCTCAAGACAAGGCGAAAAAGCGTTAAAACGTTTTTTGGAGTTCTTCACGGCCACCATCAGAAACAAAAATACCAGGCAAGCTTACTATCGGGGAATTTCGCAATTTTTCGACTGGTGCGAAAAAAGAAACATCACCGACCTGGCCAAAATTGAACCCATTGTCGTTGCGGCTTATATCGAAAAAATAACCAACGAAAAATCCGCTCCGACCGTCAAGCAACACCTAGCTGGAATTCGTATGCTGTTTGACTGGCTGGTAAACGGCCAGATCGTGCCGACTAATCCGGCGCACAGCGTCAAAGGACCAAAGCATGTGATCGAAGAAGGCGAAACGCCTATGCCCGAACCCGAAGAAGTGCGAGAACTCTTTGCTTCTTTCGATGCCACATCGATCATTGGTTTACGGGATCGCGCTATTATCGGGGTTATGACTTATACCTTTGCCAGGGTCAGCGCAGTCTCCAAACTCAAAGTCGAGGATTACTACCCGCAAGGCAAACAGTGGTATTTAAAACTCACTGAAAAAGGCGGCAAAGCGTTAAAGCCTCCGGTCAATAGAACATTGGAAAATTATTTGGACGAATACATACAAGCGGCGGGAATCAGCGAAGATAAGAAAGGGTTTCTGTTTCGATCAACGGTCGGAAAAAGTAAAACGCTCACCGATCGTGGCATGCACCGAACCGATATTTTACGGATGGTGAATCGACGCGCTAAAAACGCGGACGTACAAACGGCCATCTGCAATCACAGTTTTCGTGCGCGCGGCATTACTTCTTATTTACAAAATGGAGGCAGTTTAGAAACGGCCCAACGCATGGCCGGACATGCTTCCCCAAAAACAACCAAGCTCTACGACCGCAGAAATAAAGAAATCGACGTGGCCGAAGTCGAACGAATTAGGATATAAATAGGATAAAAAATCAAATTATTTTTGAATTTTTAGGCATGCTTCATCGCACCTTTTTTTATTGAGGATACAATAATTAACATCATTATATTTAAAACCATCCCCAAGCGAACAAGTAACCATGCTTGACGCACGTTTGCATACATACACACAATTCTTTGACCTCTTTGAATGTTCTGAGGATAGTAAATTTGAAATTTCCTTATTTTTAGCATAAGAGCTTAAATCCCAAGGAGTCCAATCGTCGTCATCCTTTAAATCCATATCGGCTCCATGATCTAAAAGAATCTTCACAGCTTTTGGGTTTTCTTTCTCGATTGCCCAGTGCAATGCCGTAAAACCATTTTCTCCTTTTTGGTCCACATTAACTTCTTTTTCAAGTAAACCTTTAATCCTCTCAATATCTCCACTTTTTACAGATTCATGCAATGGGATTGTTTCCGTTATTTGTTTTTTAGAAACATCGACCAAAACCTCCCTATTAAAATTATCTTTTTTAATTTTTTGGCATACTTCTTCGCAACTTTCTTTGTTGATGGCGCAATAATAATCCTCCTTATGCTTAAAAAAAACGCCATTTATAATCCTACAAGATACAGCCGGCGGAGACCCTGACCCATGTTCGCATGCATACACACAATTCTTTGACCTTTTGGAATGTTCTGATGTTAGTAAATTTAAAATTTCCTTATTTTTAGCATAAGAGCTTAAATCCCAAGGAGTCCAATCGTCGTCATCCTTTAAAAACAAATCGGCCCCATTATCCAAAAGAATCCGAATTGCTTCGAGATCTTCTTCGTCAACTGCGTGGTGTAATGCTGTATAACCGTCTTCTCCTATTCTATTCACATTCACTTTTTCTTTAAGTAAACTTTTAAGCTTCTCAGTATCTCCATTTTTTACAGCTTCATGTAATGGAATTGTTTCCGTTGTTTGTTTTTTAAGAGAATTGCCAAAGGATTTTTCATTAATCAAAACAAAAAATGTAAAAATTCCAATTACCCTGGCTATTTTTTTACCCAACCTTTTATTCAGTTGAATTAGCATTACTATTTTTCCAATACGGCTAATAAAAAGGCAATGAAATAAAATTTTTAAAAATTAACCCTGTTTCCAACTTAACATGTGTCTTAATTTTTGAATTTCAATTTGAATGAATATTTATAAGTTTACTTAAAGGTTGTTTCTGAATTGTAATTGAGCGGATTTTCTTGGGCACCATTACGCTTGGTGAAAAGTCTAATGCCATTCCAATTCGGGATAAACTTTCAAGAGCCTCTTCCATATTTTCCTCAGAAAAACCATTTTCTAAAAGCATCTTTTTTATGGCGCCTTCTTTAGCATTTTTTAGAAAGAGGAATTCACTATCCTCAAATGGTTTGGACGGAGGCATAAATGGAAAAATAGCCGAAATTTTTTCTCCTTTTGGAATAAAAAGAGCTACCACTCTATTTTGCTCTTTTAAATTAATCTTAAAAATTGGGCCATACACCATTTGGTTATTCTTAAATGCAAGACGACATAAGGTCGTAACCGGTTGAAAAAATCTACAACTGTTATATTCGTCGGAAAGATCATCCCACTTAGAATATCTTTCAGGAATTTTTTTCCCCACCATAGCAAGAAACTCGACATCATTGGTTAAAACTGAAAACTCCACCTCCTCATGAATCATTTCTCCAAAGAACGGCGTTTCATAAAGGAAGTTATCCGTTTTAAAACGTATCGTTAAGCCTCGAGGGACGGAATCAATATAAAGGGGATATTTTTCTTTTTGTTGAGCGAAAACCTCTGAAATATTTATTAACGATAGAACCCCAATCACAGTGATAAAGATAATAAATAAGAGTTTTCTAGAATTCGTGAAATGTTTTTTGGTTTTCATAAACCTACTTCCTCCTTCCAGGGCGTTTTTTCTTCCACTAATTTATCATACCAACCACTTAAAAAATCAGAGTACTTGAGATAAAAAGCATTATCTCAAGTAAGTAGTTTCTGGCCGGAATAGTCAAAGATGACTATTCCGGCCAAAATTCTATTTTTTATTTTGCAGGATCGCAATAATTTGAAAAACCTGGTCTATGCTGACTTTTCTAAGTTCTAAATTTATTTTATGGTCAGACCATAAATTAACCCGACCGTTATCAAAAGAAACCGTTCGGGGCATGCGGGCGGGACGTAAGTCACGCCCTCCGGAAAATTTTACAAGAACGTCTACAATTTGTTGTAACGTTTCTCTTTCCTTCTCCTGTCTAGCATGCTCGGCTTTGGCTCGTTCAAAAGCGTTCCTATAATGCGGGATCAAACGCTTTTCAATATCCGCTGCAATCGCTTTTGCAGGACGCGAGACACTAACACCTATGGTTTTATAATTCTTCTGTAATGACAAAGTTTTGTTTGGTGGGAAATTCCCGAAGACGGTAAGATTGTCGCCTCGTAGATAGAAAGACAGACCACGCCCCGATCCGTCTATAACGCTCCAGTGGTATTTTGAAAATCCGTTTAAACGGTTAAATTTCCAGGGGTGGCCAAGATACAGGGCGATTTCCTCAATTTTTGCCTGATAGTTCATGCCGTTTTCCCTAGCATGTGGTTTGTTTTTCTTTGCGGCGTTACAGAGCCATATTTTTTACGAATTTGCTCAAGGCTGGTTTTACCTCTTGAACGGCTCCGGAAATTTTCGGGCCGGAAATACCACGCTTTCTTTTTTGAAGCCCAGTAAAAACCGGATTCCTTCAAGCACTTATTATGCGTTCGCGTGTCTCCCGTGATCCAAACCCAAGCCCCGCAGATTTCTATAGTCAGGTCTGCCAGACCTAAAACGGCGTTAAGGGCATCGTTTAAAAGATCGCCATAATCGCTTTGCTCTTCCTTAATGGAACCGGAATAGTCTTTTAAAACCTCAAAGGCCTCATTGACGATTTTCATCATCTCTTGCCCTGCCGGGTTCCTGTCGGGATGGTATTTTTTGCAAGCGTCAATGTAAGCGGTTTTAACTTCTTTTGGTGTGATCTCTCCAACCAAACTTAAAATTTTTGCCGCGTCGTAAATATTCATTCTCTTTCCTTCCAAATTGTTACTGGGTTGCGTATATGCAACCCTGCTTTCGGCGAGAATGGGGGTAGCAGAAGTCAAATGATGAAGACTTCCGTGAAGTCCTTGGGCAAAATAATTTTGGAAATAGGACGCTACGACCCGCATTTTTGAAATTCTTTTGGCTTCGCATTTGACGGCGCGAGGGGCAAAGCCCCTTAGCAAATCTAAAAGTTTTTTTGTATTTGAGTGGATCGGAATTTAACTTTTTAGTTTGAGTTCCAACAGATATTTTTTCTCGTCTGGGGTCAGGAAACCGCTATCGTTAATATGATCTTCCGACAGCATGGCCAGAATTTCATCCCGCTTTTGAATACTGACGACTAAAAGCTCATCTTGGCCGTCTAAGTTTTCTTCTAGTCGCTGGATCGCGTGGAGCAATCCAATCAGCTCTAAAATTTTTTGATTAACGTGCATCGAATGATGGTAACAAACAAGATTGGTAGGAGAGTTCTTAAATCTAGGATTTTTTACCGATAGGCAACTTCATATTGAAGATGGTTTGTTTTATTACCTTCTTTGGCTTTATCGCTTGTACTACCTGATCTTCATTTTCTCTCTGGAGCATGTCACCTTCTTTGAACATCAGATAAAGGATATTGAGGTTTGTTTTCTTATGCAGACAAGCCAAGGTTTCGGCAGAAGGTAGCGTTTTGTTGTTTTCGATTTCCGATATGGTCGTGATTCCGATTTTGAGCTTTTTAGCTAATTGACTGAGATTAAGCTTTCCCGCTTTGCGCCATTCGCGCAGTCTTGTTCCCAAGCCGGCTTTGATAACCTTGCTAGCGACAGCCTTCTTGCGCTTGGCTTTTACCCGTTGTATGTGTTGCTGGATTGGGGATTCTGCGCTTTCATCATTTTCCGGGGTGGTCTCTCCGTCCATATCATTTCTCTGGTTCGGCTTTCTGTTTGTAATATTCCCACGCTCCGATTCCTTTCTGCTCACGAGCGTGATTGATGACAGCGAAAGCCGCATTACACAATGGCTCGTCGCCTTTTGTTTTGATCTTGATCCGTGGCAACTTCTCCCGGTTCCAATTTGAAACACAGTCGGTCTGTCTGCCCATAATCTCGACATATCCGACGTAACAAATCATAGCGAGATTGTGGTACGGGTATTCAATGGTTGTCTGGGTTTTGTCCCGATCAACATAGTAATCATCATCACAACTAAGCCTGACCGTTGAATCATTGCAAGTCGGGCAATTTGCTTGCAGGATGATTTTGGCCGTGGCCGAATCAATCCGGGCAACTGCTTCTTGATCCGGTTCGACCGGAAACAAAGCACAGCCGGACATCACAAACATCAGGTAGAACAAAAACAGTCTTTTGAATGTAGTCATGTTTGGTGGGGGAAAATATTGTTTACTTTTGACGGTAAGACAGCTTAATCAAAAAGCTAGGATTAGACCGGAACGGGAATGAGGCGCGGTAGAGGTGGTCTACCTAATCAAACCGCTATTTTACTTGAGCTTTTTTAGATGAGCAACGACTTTTTTGTATGGGAAAAATTATCTGCTAATCGATTATTAGTACCGATAATGCGAGGATGACTTTTATCTGATATTCTTATGGGTAACAGTGTTGTTCTGGGGAACGGCACACTTACCAAGTTACGAACTGGTTGTATGCGGGACTGCTGGCCAGTTCGAGCTTGGCTCACTTCTTGAGCATATCACCTTCTTTAAAGAGCAACCACATAATGTTAAGGTTGGTGTTACGGTGAAAGCTACCGACCGTTTCAACCGACGGCATACTCTTATTGTTCTCGATCTCAGACAACGGCCCAATGGTAGCGTCGATCATGGCCGCTACCTCATTTAAAGTAAGCTTCTGACTTTTACGCCACTCCTTAAGGCGTTCTCCGAGTTTTGGTTTGATACATTTTAATTTTGGGATCATCACTTTCTCCGTGTTCATGTTACGGTCTTATGAAACTGGATTATCCCTTATAAAGTAAGCTATTGAAAGGGTTTGAGAGTTAAAATTTAGAGTTCCGAACGCCCCCTCTTTTCTCCGTATTGCAATAATCTCCACATACGAAAAACGACGTGACAACAAAGGCCACGTCATTTCTTAAATCTAATTTTCACTCGCAAACATGATGGTTAAAATACGTAAGGTTTTGTCCGGGTCTTCAGGGTGTTCACTTCCACACTCTTGACCTTTTTCAAACGCTTCCTTGTCGTAGTAAGAAATACGCCAATTCACCGTGTAACCGTCATAATCGAACGTTCCAAAGTCATGCTCTTTATATGGGTCGTTTGCTTCAGTGAATACGTTAAAATCACGCACTCTAGCGAAAATTGCGCCTTGGTCGCCGGGGTCTAAAATCGAGATACCATGTGTCATCATTATTTTGCCCGGAACTTGGTCAACAGGTTTACCAATGCTCGCGCGCAATTCATCATTCAGTTGAGCTATTTTTTCTGATTCTGTCATTCTCTTGCCTTTTAAAAGGGATGGAAAAAATGAACGGCCAGAAGGGCACGTTGTGAAGAAATAAAACGGCATCGCCCTGGAGGGCAGATTTTCAGGTGGTGGGTTATTTATGACCGTTTAAAAATTCTCTGGCAAGAAAATTTCCAATAAGACGTATGACAATTGACTAAGGTTTCGGTGGTCTTGCGCCTTTTATGAATAAATAACGAATAACGTCATAATGTCGATTTGCGATAGCTTCTTTTATGGCTTCGTCCTTATTGATGTGTATGTCCTCTCCCCTCTCCTCTGCCAAGTATTTCACGATGTCGAGACAGCCGATTTTAGAGGCGTAAGGCAAACCGCGTTCATACTGCGTGTTGATTTTTGCGCCTAACTTGATTGCAGATTTTACGCGGTCAAGGTCGCAATGTTGAATGCCGTAAAAAAATAATCCGGTTGGATCGTCTTTACCGGCCATGACCGACAATGGCCAAAGCAAATGAAATACAAAAAGGAAAGTAAGAAGCCTTACCCAAGGCATTTTTTAAGAAAGCTTGGAAGCTTCGTCAAGGAGCATAACGGGGATATTGTCGCGGACTGGAAACACGAGTTTGCATTGACTGCAAATGAGACCGTCTTTTTCATCGGTGAGGCAAACACCGTTCCTACATTGGGGACAAGCTAAAATATCAAGTATGAATTGATTGATGGCCATATATTGAAATCCTAATTTTTCAAGCCGCGAAAATAAACGGCACCGGCCAATGTGTGTTTTTCTTCAAAGGTAAGCGGGATGGATTCAAGATTGAACTTCAAACCCGTAGACATAAACCGATACACAAGAAAACATCTTATTTTCTGAATGATTCCAACGGAACCATCTTTATAAACCCGCTTCAGCATTTTTTTATAATTGCCGATGATATTGCGCAAAGCATAGGCCGGACATTTTAAAACCCCTGCATCGGTTTCTTCTAAATCCTCGAAAATAACCCGTAGACCACTCACCGACATATTAAAAAAATGATCGGGTACGTCATGGTAAGGAAATACAAACGGTACGCTTACATCTACATAGCCTCCAGGCTTCAAGACGCGCTTGATCTCCTCCCCTACCACAAATGGTTTTGTGACGTGTTCCAGGACCGCATCACAAAAAACCGCGCTGAAAGAATGATCTTTAAAAGGCAAACGTAGCGCATCCCCTTGAACAGTCGTATTTTCATATTGGAACATATCAAACTGAACGACACGTTGATTGACCATTGGAGAATTTCCGGCTCCAAGATCCAGCACCAAACCCTCTGGATTGTCTTCTAAAAACGGTTGGATTCGATCATTGATCTTTTCCGGCAAGTTGTTTTTATTTAGCTTTCGGTCGGCTTCAAATTTTGAGTACGGATTAAGGCCCATTTTAGGTGTAGAAAGCCCCTACCCAAAAAGGGCATAATATCGGGATTTTATAAGTTTAGAATCTCAGGATGTCCTGAAATTCTAACATCCCAATATTGGAATATCAACAGAAAATAACCTTTTTTTCAAAAAAAACTTTATGTCGAAAAAAGAAGAAGAAACCAGGCCAGTATCTATTAAACGATTGTCTTTTCCAAAGAAGGAGACACACCCCTTACCTTTTTATCCACCGCTTCCTATTTATGAAGAATTACGGAAATTAGGGTTTGATGAACGGTGCTCACTGACCGGGCTTGTTTTGGAAGGGGTAGACCTGCTTTTTAAAAAAAGAGGTCTTAAAGGTGTTGAAGCATTGCTGAAGGAGCAGGAAAAAGACAAGAAGAAGAAATAGGGATATTTAAAATTTGGCCCCCTACCCTACTGATTTAAAATTTCCTGCTGCAATCTCAAAACGTCCGGTTTTTCCTGAATCGTTAAATATCCCGTCTGTCTGATTTCTTCCGGGCTTACTTCTCTTAATAGTTTATTCCGTTCCTTGATGGCTTTCTGCAATGCTGTTTGTTGATCTGGCAAACCTTTTAGTTTGCGGATTTCTAAAATCTGGTGAGCTAAGAGAAGAAGCTTATTATTTCCCATGGAAAGATTTAAGAGGATTTGGGGGCCAGCCCCCCTACCCCCGAAGTTTATTGGAAAGGATGAATTTACTTAATATTATTTATATAATATAAATATTTTATATTATATAAAATATTTAAAGTATTTATATGTTTTAAAGTTATGCTATTATTAGCTTGCTATGAATAAACAAAAAATAATTACTTTTATAAATGAAAAAGGTGGGGCTGGTAAAACCACTACGGCTCTCAATTTTGCTGTTGGCCTTGCGTTAAAAAATTTCAAAGTAGTTATACTTGATGCAGACCCGAATAAAAACCTTTCTCTAGTCTCAAAGCTCCGAACCAATAAAGAATTAATAATAAGCCCCGCTTTAAAAGAAACTCAAATTAAAGAAGAAGATAAACAAGGAATAAGGTCTCAGTTAAACAAAAAAAACGCACTAGATTTTTTCCGCTCATTCACCCCACACAAAGAAGTGAATTATTATAAAAATTACGATTACATCATAATTGATTCGCCTGGGCGTGTTTTAGATGTGGGTGGGAAAAATCCTGAAGAATTAGCAGCCTCAGCCGTTTCATGTGCTGATCTTATTATTATACCCCTCAATGCTTCCCCTCTTGAAGTTATCGGCAGTAACGCTGTTATTAAATTAATACGAGCCGTAAATACTGCAAAAGCTAAAAGGAACAAAACCCCCTCTCAATACTTATTCTCTATAAATAGAGAGAAAACATTTACCCGGCTTGCAAAAGCAGTTAGAAAACAAATACACAATCTTTATGATATTCCCGATAAGGGGACTGCCGGAAAAGTTAAAATCTTTAACACAGTAATTGTAGAGAGAATTATTTATCAAGAAGCCATGTTAAAAGGGGAGAGTGTACTCGAATATCAAAAATTCGGGCTTGCAAACCAAGAGATCAATAAACTCGTAAAAGAAACTCTCAATATTTTAAAAAAATAACTGGACACACATTCAACACTATATGTATAATTTATATAATATAAATTATTTATAATATATATATATTTTAAAACATATAAAGAATAAGACCATATGGGAAAGAAAGACCTTCCAGAGTATAGCGGAAACGTTTTTGATGAAATTGTCGATGATGTTACCAATAAACCCAAAAAGCCCAAAAAAACATCTACTCCAAAAAAGGTAGCCACTAAAAAGTTAAACAAGACCCCCACTAAAAAAACAGCCGTAAAAAAAAGTAGCGGGCGAGGTGATAAAGTACCATTTCCACAAGATACAAAAAAATTTATTGGTTATCCTGCGGACTTGGACGTGGAATTAAAAATTGCACAGGCGAGAAGCAAACAATCGGTTACTGAAATTATTGTCAGGGCAGTAGCAAAAGAATTAAAGTTTGATATAGACAAATATTGTACTTAGGCTAAAAACAAGAAAGTAAAATCCGTGTTTAAGGCATGTTTTAAAGGCTTAATCACAACCGGAAAACTCTCCGGGCGGCTTCTTGTTTTTCTTCTTTTTGGTTTGAAACAGATTTTCAAGTTAATCTTCAGAAAAAAAAATATCGAATATCGTTCTAATGGGAATGGGCGAACCTTTTTATAA
>CAZGQY010000149.1:0-10518 GCA_964528035.1 uncultured Methylococcaceae bacterium
GGCTGTTTTGGCTCGCTGACGGCAATATTAGCGCGCATCGCTGTACGCCCACTATAGCGATGCGGTTGCCTGGGGATTTTCATACCCGAATTTCGATATTTCGCCGAGGGTGCCGCGTCGGCCAAATTTTCGAAAGGGGGCTGCGTATCTGCACAGGCGGCAATTATTTCATCGGCCTGCGCCCAATCCCCTGCGCCAACATCACGTAACCACTCCCAACTGCCCTGGCGCTCATCTGACGGCACATGAACCGGAAAATATCTTTGCGCGCGTCCTTCCATGTTGATCAAAGTACCATCCGTTTCAGCGAAGGTCGCTGCGGGCAGAATCAGTTCTGCTTTGGCAGCTGTCTCGTGATTTGTGTGATCAATTAATACCAGATGTTTTGCCAGGTTGAATACTTCATCGATCATGGCCCTGGAACCACAACGATATAAATCATTTTCGAGAACGACGAGCGTATCCACACTACCTTTTTCAAGAACACTTTTTACGCCACTGAATTTCTGTGCGTCCGTTAAACCCAGGCCAATACTATTACATTCCGGAACCACAAGACTCAGTGCGGCGGATGAAGAATTTAACGCCTTAGCGATATTTGCAGCCGCTTCGATCACTGACTGGTTTCGACATCCACTACCCGAAACAATCAACGGCCGTTTCGCATTTCGTAATGCATCTGCAATTTTCTGCGCAGCTTCAACCCACTGCTTTGAAAGTTTTGCAACCGGCGGCGCCTCAGCGGACAAACATTCAGCCACTGCGAATCCCAATCTTGCCAGATCGTCCGGACTGCCGCTGAGATTTTCTGTAGCCACATCATGTAAACGGTTTGATCCGCAACTGGCTATATACAAGGGGCTTCGTAATTCCTGCGCTGCCTGCCTGACCGCAGCATCCTGCCATTTTGGAATGCCCAAGGACGCAGCAAACTCAACCGCTTTATTGCGAACCGCCTGACGAACCGCCAGAGCCAGCCGCGGCGCGGTATTGGTCAAATCTTCGCCCAGTATAAATATCGCATCTGCAGCTTCGATATCTTTTACTGAGGGATTTTTGGCAGGAGAATGTTGAATACTGTCGATTATGGTGTTTACCATTGAGAATTCGCTGTCCTCGACTCCCGCGTAAAAGCGATCTTTGCCGACCATCTCACGCAATGCAAAATTTGCCTCAACGGATGCTCTGGGCGAGCCTATACCTACCACTTTCTCAGGGTTTTTCAGCAGCGCTTTGAAATGATCCAGAGCCACCTCGCTGGACACTATCTGGCTATGATTTATCGAAGGGGTTTTCAATCGGGTCGGGCTATTGACAAATCCATAGCCAAACCGGCCCCGATCGCACAGAAAATATCCGTTAATTTCACTGTGATAACGGTTCACTATACTGCGAACTTCACCATAGCGTTCACCCGGAGTGATATTGCAACCAACCGAACAATGGACACAGATTGATGGCGCAGTCTGCATATCCCATTTACGGCTATAGGCACCACCATAGGTTTTATCTGTAAACACTCCGGTGGGACAGACTTCCACCAGATTACCACTGAATTCATTTTCCAGAACGCCATCTTCGCTGCGACCAAAATACACATGGTTATGCGATGCAAATACCCCCAAATCTTTACCGCCTGCATAATCATTGTAATAACGAACGCAACGATAACAGGCAATACACCGATTCATTTCATGACTGACAAAAGGACCCAGATATTGATTGGTATGGGTTCTTTTCTTACCGCGATAGCGACGGGCAGTATGCCCCGCCATGACCGTCATATCCTGCAAATGACACTGCCCGCCTTCCTCGCAAACCGGACAGTCGTGCGGATGATTGGTCATTAGCAATTCGATCACTTCCGCTCTGAATTGCTTTGCCTCACCATGGTCTAATGATACCCGCAGTCCCTCGCTAACCGGTGTCATACAGCCCACGATTAACCGTCCGGTTTCATCATCAGGCCCTGAGTATTGAATGGCAGCACATTGCCGACAGGCACCCACCGAACCCATTGCCGGATGCCAACAAAAATACGGCAGATCCAGACCCGCAGAAAGACACGCCTGAAGTAAATTGTCATCAGGATTCACCGAGTAGGTTTTTCCGTCTATCTCGATGTTCACCATTATTGGGCTCCCGCCGCAACCGGCTGACTTAGATATTTTTCAAAATCTTCACGAAAATATTTTAATGCGCTCTGCAAGGGTTCCATTGCACCCGGGGCCAATGCACAAAAAGTCGTACCAGGACCTAAGGTGCGAGTCTGCCGCAGAAGTAAATCGAGATCTTCCGGACGACCTTTTCCGTCGATCAAATCCTGCAATAACACCACGACCCAGGGTAGACCATCCCGACAGGGCGTGCACCAACCACAGGATTCCTGGGAAAAGAACTGAGAAAGATTCAATACCATCTGCACCGGGCAGGTATGGTCATCAAGAATGATCATTGTGCCGGTTCCCATTCGACTGCCGGCAGCTGCAATTGCATCAAAATCCATAGCAACATCCAAATGTTCAGGAACCAGAAAATCGGTTGACGCACCACCTGGCAATAAACCTCTAAGTTTATAACCATCCTGCATGCCACCAGCATGTTCATCGAGTATTTCCCGAATCGTCGTGCCCATCGGTAATTCCCATACTCCGGGCTTTTTCACACGACCACTTGCACCAAATAACTTGGTACCGTTATCGGCACCAACGCCCAACTCAGCAAACCAATCCGGCCCATAATGCAGGATATGAGGTAAATTACAGACCGTTTCGACGTTATTCACGATGGTTGGTTTTCCCCATAAGCCACTGACCTGAGGAAATGGCGGTTTTGCTCTGGGGTTTGCTCTTTTTCCTTCAAGCGAATTGAGTAAGGCTGTTTCTTCACCGCAGATATAACGGCCGGCACTGGTATGTAAATATAATTCGAGACTGTAATCCGAACCCAGAATATTCTTACCCAGGTAGCCTTTATCATAGGCTTCAGCAATCGCAGCGCTGAGACGTTCAGCCGAAAGGAAATATTCGCCACGTAAAAATATATACGCAGCGCTGGCCCGGATTGCATAGGATCCGATTATAATTCCTTCAACCAACTGATGCGGATCCTTTTCCATCAGGACTCGATCCTTAAAAGTGCCCGGCTCCATTTCGTCGGCATTAACCACGAAATATTTGGTTGTAGGCGCATCCTCACCCATCGGCACGAAACTCCATTTCATGCCAGTGGGGAAACCTGCCCCACCACGGCCTTTCAAACCAGAATCTTTTACCGTTTGCTGAACCTGCAACGAATCCATCTCTGTAACAGCTTTGCGAAGACCATCATAACCACCTGTCTCCAGGTAATTATCCAGCGTCGCAAAATCTCGCTCAGGTTTTATGTTTTTAGTCAGCGGTGTTTGCATGTTATATCTATTACCAGTCTCCGAAACCCAACAGTTGCGACATTAGTCGTTAACTATCAGGCCTTCGATTTTATTTTCTATTTTCAAATATTTTGTCTAACTGTTTCTCGTCTACATCATGATGGAGCACGTCATCCACCATCATAACGGGCGCATGATCACAGGCCCCAAGACATACAATCGGTAACAGGGTATATTCATCATCCTCTGTGGTTTCCCCCAGACCAATACCCAAACGCTGAGAAATTCCATCCTGAACATCGTTGGCGCCCAACATCCAACAACTCACACTGTCGCAGCATAAAATAACTTTACGTCCAACCGGTTGGCGATAAATCAAATTGTAAAATGTTGCTACACCATCCAGCTCTTCGGGCGACATGCCCAACAATTCTGCGATCTGCTTCAAGCTGTCATCGGACACCCAGCGGCGATACTTCTGAACTATTTTCAATGCCTCAATAGAAGCTCCGGATTTTTGTTCATAATGAGAGGCTTCTTCATTAATTTCTGCGATCTCCTGCTCACTCAGGCGACTTTCTTCGGCAATGGTTGCTGCAGAGTTATTCATCGGTCTACGTCCGCCATAACAAAATCAATACTGGCGATAATTGGTATCAAATCGGCAACCATCAATCCATTGGAAATCAGTGGAATCATTTGTAAATGAGGAAATGAAGGGGTACGAATTCGTGTTCTATACGACATGGTTCCGCCATCGCTCGTCAGATAGTAGCTGTTCAACCCCTTGGTTGCTTCAATACACATAGAAACTTCGTCAGCCGGAACTACCGGCCCCCAACTGACATTCAAAAAATGCTGAATCAGCGTTTCAATATCGTGCATTGTCCGTTCTTTAGCGGGCGGTGTAGTTTCCGGGTGATTAGCCTTGTAGGGTCCATCGGGCATGTTGTTTAAACACTGTTCAATGATACGGATGCTTTGCCGCATCTCTTCGACACGCACCGCGCAACGGTCATAACAATCCCCGTTAGTCGCTGTTGGTATGTCGAATTCGAAGTTTTCGTACCCCGAATAAGGGCGTGCCTTACGATAGTCCCATTCAAAACCGGTGGCGCGCAACCCAGCTCCTGTCACTCCCCATTCTATGGCCTCTGCCGTAGTATAAGTACCCACTCCCTGGGTGCGCTCCTTCAAAATTCCGTTTTGCATCGCCATTTTGTCATAATGGTCCAGGCGAGGCGGAAAATAGTCGATAAATTCCTTCAAGGGCCCTTGCCAGCCATTCGGCAGATCCATAGCCACGCCGCCAATGCGAAAATAGCTGGAATGCATGCGAGCCCCGCAAATCGACTCGATGATGGAAAATAACTTTTCGCGATCTGCGAACATATAGAATAGCGGCGACATTTGACCCACATCCTGGGCAAAGGTCCCATAAAATAACAAGTGACTACAGATGCGGTAAAATTCGGCAAACATGACCCGAATTACCTGAGCACGTTGCGGAATTTCTATCCCTAACAGCTTTTCAACCGCCAATACATAAGGCAGGTTGTTCATTGATCCACCGAGGTAATCGATGCGATCAGTGTAGGGAATATAAGTGTGCCAGGACTGGCGTTCACCCATTTTTTCGGCACCACGGTGATGGTAGCCTATATCAGGGACGGCATCGACAATTTCTTCGCCATCCAATTGCAGGGCTATTCGAAATACTCCATGGACGCTGGGATGATTAGGTCCCAGATTCAAAAACATGAAGTCAGAATTTTTCCCCTGTCGCTCCATGCCCCATTCTTCGGGTACAAATCGAAGCGCTTCCTGCTCATAATCCAGCTTTTCTGCAGACATGCTGTAAGGTTCCATCTCGGTTGCACGAGCCGGATGATCTTTTCGTAGCGGATGGCCTTCCCAGGTAGGCGGCAGCATAATACGTCTGAGATTGGGGTGACCATCGAACACAACACCGAACATGTCCCAAACTTCCCGTTCGTACCAATTGGCCATCGGCCAGATGCTGATGATCGTCGGTAAAACCGCATTATCCTCGTCTAACGCAACCTTAATTCGGATATCGTCGTTGCGTTCAAAGGACAGAAGATGATAGACGACGGTAAATGCAGAGTCTGGCAACCCTGCTCTGTGCACCCGCTGGCGCTCGTCCATCGCAGTTAAATCGAGCAGTAACGGATAGGGCTTATTAATTTCCCGCTTCAAAAATCTTAATACATCAAGCAGGTCAGACTTCGAAATCCAAAGGGTGGCTATGCCATCAACCGTTTGCTGAAAAACAAAACGATCACGACCAAATTTAGACAATAGCGCCTCAACACCAGATTCTGAGTCATATTCCATATTTGCGCTATTACTGACCATCTTATTCTTTGTTTTATCTTATTATTTTTATCTTAATAGAGTCTGTTAAGTCAACAATCTCTACATTAAATAATCGTATAAAATGCGATCCGAACATTCAACCGGCTCGAAATTCTTAAGACGGGTCCCTCAATTTTCCCGCTCTCATTCGCTCAAATCTCCTGGCATCACGCTGGTTCGGTTCAGGTCCTCGCACGACGTCCTGATCACCCACCACCCAACTTAGTGGTCTGCGCTCGTTACCAATGGACTCCTGCAACATGATAAGCCCCTGTAGTAAGGCTTCCGGACGTGGCGGACAACCGGGTACATACACATCAACCGGCAGAAATTTATCAACCCCTTGTACAACACTGTAAATATCATACATTCCGCCCGAATTCGCACACGAACCCATGGAAATAACCCAACGAGGCTCCATTAACTGATCGTATAAATACTGTACAACGGGTGCCATTTTTCTAAATACTGTGCCGGAAATTACGATCAGATCGGCTTGTCTCGGCGTCGCCCGAATAACCTCAGATCCGAATCGAGCAATGTCATTCCTGCTGGTAAACGCTGTTGCCATTTCCACATAGCAGCACGACAAACCGAAATTAAATGGCCATATCGAATTAGCTCGACCCCAGGACACCATATCCTGAAGCCTTGCCATGAAAAAGTTTTCCTGACTGGCTTCTTCGTAAGACCGACCACCAGGCCGTGGTGCCGAATCCTGATCAGCCTTTGTAAGTGACCATTCCATAACTATTTCCTTATGATTGAAGATTCTTGACGTTTCTGCCGCTCAGTACGCCAATCCAACGCGCCAATCCTCCACAGGTAAACCAATGCAGCAACAAGAACACCAATGAAGATGAGCATTTCTATATATCCAGCCCATCCAGATTCACGGAATGCGATCGCCCAGGCAAACAGAAATATGGCTTCAAGATCGAAAATCACAAAAAATATTGCGATCAGATAGAACGGAACAGCGTAATGAAGTTGAGACGAGCCGACTGGAACGATTCCCGACTCAAAGGGCTCACCCTTTTTTCTGCCAGCTTGCCCTAACAGGTAGGAACCACCCAACATAGCGCCAACAACCAGTACTACTGCGGCCCCATAAAAAATCAATGGCCACAAGGTATCTATATGAACAACTTCGGTATTCAAAACGACCACCTGCTCGTTAATTTGTTTTGCCGGTAAGTTACCCTTTTCCGCGCACCGATGCAATATGTCCTGAATGAAATTTATATTTTGTTTTTAAAAACCGTCCAGGCTTAAACCTTTTACCGAAGCAGACTGCCAAATAAAATTAATCGGGAACAAACTCGAAATACATAACCCAAGCCGGGAAATTACTTGCTTGGCTAAATTTTAACAATTTTTCTTTTATAACAATAATCTTTGCGCTTTCTTTGTAAGTTTCATTTACGAATATATGCACATTCATTTCGGCTCATTTAAGCCCAACAAAAAACCACCAGTACAGGAAAAAAATAAATATTGAACAACTCTATTGATACTTCCGTATCATTTCCCGCTATAATGGCTACAATCTTTTTTTATTCTGATCTGGGTCGTCACCTTAAAATAGTCTATGGCACGTAAAGAAACTGAGAAAAGTTATTTCACACCGAATGAAGTTGCAGACTTGTTCATGGTCTCTCCCATCACGGTTCGGGAATGGGCAAAAAACGGACAATTACAGGCAAAGCTCACTCCAGGCGGGCACCGCAGGTTCCTGCGTGAAGAAATTCACCGCTTTGCCAAGAAACGTGGATTGACACTGGCCGATGCTACGGACCCGACAACACGAATCCTGGTGGTTGATGATGATCATCAATTTTGCAGCTACATATCGGAATTGCTCACTACCACTACGAATTTTGTTACACTGCAAACAGCGTATGACGGCTTTAGTGCCGGGCAAATACTGACAACATTCCACCCCCACATTGTGTTACTCGACATAATGATGCCCGGAATGGACGGTTTTGAAGTGTGCGGAAAAATCAAACAAGACCCTGAAACAGAAAGAATTCGCGTTATCGCGATGACCGGAAACATTTCAGCAAGTAATCGCACCCGAATCCTCACAGCAGGCGCAGAATGCTGTTTGGCTAAACCTATCGACACGGATGAATTGTTCACAGCTCTGAAAATTGACGAACTGCGAATAAAAGCGTAGAGCCATTTCCAAAAACCGCCCTGAATTAAAATTGATCGATTGAACGTTTTTCGATCAGTTGGTTTACACGGTAAAACTGGCTGTATTTTGGATCGGCAGGCATTTAATCATTCTCAACAACAAAGCGCTTTCCGGTGCCACTCGAATGGCACTCGATTTTATGCTTCCCCCATGTACCCAGCTCCTCAATGACCACTCCAACTATACTGATTATCGATGATGATGATCAATTTTCTCGCTATGTTGCCGAACTGGTTTCGGGACAAGGCTTCAATATTCACCTGGCACCCAACGGCAAGCTAGGTGTCGAAGCTTGTCTGAAAATACGACCCGATGCAGTCCTCCTTGATCTTGTAATGCCAGAAATGGATGGAATTGAAACAATACAACGAATAAAATCGTATTTTCCAGATATGCCCGTTATAACAATGTCTGGCGGCAACCATGGGCCCGCCAACGTTTACCTGTCAGTCACAGAAAAGCTTGGGGCCTATACGACACTTAAAAAACCATTCGAAAGCCAGGAATTACTGAGTGCGCTGGCAACACTGTTCCCGAACAATCGTTTCCTTTGCCCATAAAAACAGGCCAAAGAGATTATACACAGAGACTCTCCCAGAGGAGAGTAGGACAAAATACCGATTTCGATCCACATTTTGATTAAATTCGTTTAATATTCTGGCTATCCACATTGGTGGATCGATAATATGGCCTCAACCACGTCCCTGGCGTCGATTTTTTTCGGACAGCTTGAGCAATACCAGGACTGTCATTTTCCCAAGGATATCCAGAATGCTCACAATGCGATAATGAAACGCTTTTTAAAAGCCTGCAAACGGTTCATCATAAAAGTTTTTGCGGCCTCTCTTTGTTTCAGCTTTCTATTAATCCTGCAGTTAAGATGGGTCAACCCTCCAATAACCAGTTTTATGTTCATTCGTCAGATCGAAGTCTGGCAACATCACCAAAGTCAATATCGACTACATTACGACTGGAAAAACCTCGATCAAATTTCCAGGCAGTTGCAACTCGCAGTCATTTCCAGCGAGGATCAGAAATTTCCATCACATTTTGGGATCGATTTTAATTCCATCTACCTGGCGTTAAACCAATGGCGGGACTCAGGCCATCTTCGAGGTGCCAGTACAATTTCACAACAAGTGACAAAAAATTTATTTTTATGGAGTAGTCGCAGTCTGTGGAGAAAATCACTCGAAGCCTATCTTACAATTATGCTTGAGCTACTGTTGGATAAGCAGCGAATTCTGGAGTTATACCTAAACATCGCCGAGTTTGGAGATGGTATTTATGGTGCAGAAGCAGCCAGCAAAGTTTTTTTTAAACATCCAGCACTACAATTATCGAAAACTCAATCATCAATTCTGGCTGCTGTATTGCCTAACCCCAAAAGATTGCATGCAAACCGTCCATCACAACATCTCATCATGCGAAGTAGATGGATTCTAAAACAAATGCACCAACTGGGTGGAACAAGGTTCCTTAAAAAGATCGATCGTTAATCCACTAGCCGAAAAACTATTCGCATATAGTACACCTCACAATCCAGAACACCCGTTAAATCAATAGCGGTATGCAACGGGTCAGCAGCAACTCTTGAAGCTACCAGCCATGAATGCTCTGACTCCTGCATCAACAGCATTCCAACTGAATTTCCATCGGTGATTTTACACACAATTTATGACTTGCGTCCCTGGCACTATAGTCCCTGGCTAGTCGCTGAATTTTTTCGATCCGGTCGCTACTAATTTACAAATTTACTGCACGTGTTTTTAACAAAAAATCCGCACTGCGTAAAAAATACATGCTACCGAACACCGCAGTGATTACAAACAAAAATACACTTACTTTTAACAAATCTTTGACTGTACTCATGTTCAACACCTCATTGTTTGATAAACGCTATACAAAATTCAAAAAGAAATCTACAGACTAAATTCACTCAGTATCACTACGTAGAATACTCACCGTTTAAACTTAAATTCAAGAAATGCAGTTTACAGGCCACAAATATTATTTCTTTAAATACTAGAGCCTTAGGGTAATCATTGTTTTTTACTGATTAATTTCCTGACAGTCCAGCAGATCATATGTTCTAACCATCCTGTAGCCACCTCAGCTAATTCTCTTTCATTGGCGCCGACGAGGCTGAAAAATGATCGCCCGACTGGTTTGACACTGCATAAGCCCTAGATAAACAACATAATAATTTACCACTGAATATATCCCCCAGATTATGTAGGGCATACGCTCGATTAGTGGCTTATTGACAGCACCTATAACCATATATAGAAAAACACAGAGGAGCAGACTGATACCCATCGATATTGCAATAATTTTTTTATCCATGACATCTCCATATGAAACTAACGAATCAAAATAGAATTATTCAGCTTGCGCTGAATTAATATAAATCTATTAAAACACTCACATCCATGTGAATTCTAGGAACTATTACCAAAATGGAATATATTTTTGTTCGCGGAGAATATTTGTGGTTTTAGGGTGATACAACACTAGTACTCCGTCACACTTGTATTGACGATTATTTAAAGTAATATATTAAGTT
>CAZGQY010000150.1:0-10516 GCA_964528035.1 uncultured Methylococcaceae bacterium
GTTACCCATTCGACCCGCTTGGGTCATTTGATCAATTAAGGTTTTGGCTGTGGCCACATTCGACAGGTCCAAATTAAACGATTCCGCAGCCGATGTTAACCCTGCAGCAAGAACCTCGGCCCGTGATCCGGTGACGGCCATCGCGGGATTAATGGCCTCGATGGTTGCGAGTGCTTCCTTAAAACTTAATCCAGATTGAACCAGGCTGTCGAAACCATCCTTCAATGATTGCAGAGATTCTCCGGTTTCTGCCGACATTCTAAAAAGGTTGGTCCGCAAGCTTTCGGTTTGTGCCTTGGCAACGCTGGCGGTTTGTCCGATTCGGGTAAGCGACTGATCCAGTTTTGCCGATTTAATCAAAGTCGACGTAACGCCAATGGTGACACCCAAACCGGCAACCACACTGGTGACACTGCCGAAGGATTTCTTGATTAAATCCGCCTGCTTTCGAATACCCGACGAGAACCGCTTAAAGCGGCGTTCGTCTGTTTTCAGACCCGACCGGAATTTTCGGTCGTTCAGAGCAAGGCCGATTCCGAATGAAATTTCTTTAGCCATGGTCTGCCTTTAGGGTCAAGCCATCAAAGTAATGCTTGAATAACCACGTCGGCAAGGTCAAAATCTCCATTCGAGACCAGCCCGTTTTTGTGGCAATTAACAACACTGCATCCAGAAAGTTAGCATGCCGAGCTATTTCGGCTCCCCCAGGCGTTCAAGCTCCCTTTGTTTATCCTGGATAATGGCATAGTCCCGATGTTTTAATGTACCGATTTCATGCAGTGTTAAGGGGCCTTGGTGTTTCCCGATTTTTACAATTTGCCGCCCCATCAACACCGAATTAAACGCGATGGGTGATTCTGCACTGGCAACCTTTTCGGCTTCAATGAGATCATTGACTACGGGTTCGCGCAGCTCAACATCACGATAAAATACCGGTGAACCGCTGACCATGACTTTAAAACCGTGTTCTAAAGTGAATTCAATCTTCTGATCTTCCAAGTCTAGAATGCGTGCGGATTGTGGCTCATTAATGGTTTGATTTGCTTGCATAACAATTCCTTAAAATTAAAAATGCGATTGTCAGGCTTCTAATGCCCGGTTCGGTGAAATCTCCATAAAACATTCGGCAAGCCTCGACGCTGCAAGGGTTGCGTTTTCCAAATAGATATTCGTCATCTGTCCCACAAAAGCAGTGCCACTGAGCGCGGATCTGCGGCAACGATATTTCGAAAATATCTGAAAGACTTTTCGGGACAGTTTTGTTTCAAGGTTTCGATCCGAGAAAAAATCATCAGTCGCCGTAACACAGTCCCAATCAACCGTTGCAAACTTGCCGCTTTTGTAGACAACAAGAATTAGCGGTATTTGCAGTTCACTGCAGTCGCGATACCAATGCGAGGCAACGGTGTCGGTCAAGCTGCGGACAACTTTGAATCTATCAGGTGAATTTTCAATCATAAAAAAAACCCCAGCACTCAAGCCAACTAAGCGAGTAAAAACTTAAGGCTGGGGCAATCCAAACTTAGAGACTAACTCGCGCAACGCGAGCTGATCCGGAGTAAATTACGAGTGAGGTGTAGGCCGCTTTCAAAGGTTCGGGTGTATGAATCACGACCCATTGATCCCCATACGCCGTTTTCTTGCCAGTGAATCGACCGTTGGGGCCCCGCTGATTTTCGATGGCGTACTGACGCCACAATTTTACGTATCTGAAACGGGTAACACCCCGCTGGCCTAACAGAACGCGGTGATCGCCGTAATGCAATCCCGGGCCGGATACTGACCAGTTAGGAACATCTTTTATTCGACCGAGATTGCCGGATTCAGTTAAATCAGTTCCTGGGCGCTTGAAATTCGCGGCAAACTGCTTGGCTTGCTCGATCTGTGTCATGGCCGTACCACTCATCAAACCAAAATTGACCCTATAAAATCGGTTGTCCTCGACTGCTAATTTCCGCAATGCGTATCGATACAGGAAGGTATCCCAATGATCCTCAGTACTGTTTGCACCAAGGTCAGCGTCGAAAAGAAAAACATTGGTCGCCCAACTGTAATCAACGCTCCATGCAGTCCCATTTCCAGGCGTTTGAATGACTCCATTTTCATCTGTCAGGTAGATTTCCCCAAGATTGTAATTTAAGGCAAAGTAAGTCCCAGGCCTCTGGGTTCCGGTTCCATCGAATTCGAAAATTTGGGTCCCGTTATATGTGACATTAACTGGGTTTGTGGTCGTTCCAATTTGTAATCCGGATAGGTCGAAAAATGATTCAGGTCGCACAACGGGAAAGTTATTCAGCAATAAAACCCTTTTAGTACCGTCCGCCTGGCTGCCTGGGTTTTCCCCTGAAACAGAAACAGATTGGTATTGATCTGATGCAAGCAGCATTTTATTGTAGATTAATCGGTCGATGTCCTCTGCAATTATCCGGGCGTTATTTTCCTCAGCTTCTTTTATGGCCTCCCACTTAAGTGGCGAATTTTCCCCTGCGGTCAGGTGTCTCAGCTCATCAGAAACCTCAAATGCAATTTTTTGAGGAATGGGATATGCAAGGTCGGTTTTTTGGATAATTCCTGCCCGGGGAATTTCCTGTCCCTCATAAACATTCGTATTATTTGCGCCTGCAGCGCCAACGTCCCGGTATGAATACGGAATGTCGATGGCTGGAGCGAATTTTTCAGCTCCCGAATCAACGAATTGAAGTGCTCTCAGATTAAAAAGAGCCTCCTTAATAACATTGCGTTCAAAAATGGCGGGTACATTTGTATCGTTAACAACCCCCGACCCAGCCGCTAACAGCTTCGTCTGATTCTCGTAATCAAACCAAAATTCAACGTCTTTGGCCAGTTTTTTAGCTTCCGGGCTTACTGGCTCACTTCTGTTTCGACCTGAAGGATGTACGCGAGCGTCATAGGTTTCCTGCAAAGTTTTGATATTTCCTAAATTTTCAGCAAATGTCATTTTGTGAACTCCTTGAATGGGTAGAAATTAGCAATTTTCGGTCATAATGTACCGTCCTGGCTCTTCCGCCAGTCCGTGCCCACTTTCTCCAAAACCATGAGATTGAAGTGGCGTCGTCACTCTAAAAATACGGTCCTCGCCAGAAAATCCATTCTCCTGAAGACTCTGAAGATCTGCTGTACTCAAATTAATAACTCCTTTGCCTTGAAGTCTCAAAATTTCTGCTGTGGTTAAATCGGCCATTTTTTTTACCCAAAATTAATGTGTACGTCACAAACATATCCCCAAAAACGGCAAAAGCCGAGCGCCAATGACTTTCGTCATCAACAACCCGGCTTTATGTGTTCTACCTTAGTTGGTTGGTGTAAATCTCAAAACTTATAAATAACCTACTCTGACGAAAGTCAGTTGTCAATAATAACCACGGTCACCGCGGTGACCGTGGTTATTGATTGGGTAGAAGTCCACTATGTCCACTACGAAGTCCACTAAAAAACCCTATATAAAACAATACTAAGTGGACTTAGTGGACTTATTTCTGATAAACTTTTTAAAAAAATAAATGTTATCAAAGGAAATTAGATTTGGAAGACACCATCATGATGGTTTGTCCGTCGGTTGGCCCTTACGATGAAAAAGAGGCCACCGAGAAATGGATAAAAGAGTTGGAAACGATGCCCCAATGCGAAGCGGTTAACGAATCGCTTGGATTGGCTCGGGAATGGCTTAAATTTAAAGAGAAGGGATAGAATTTACGTTGGATTAATTGATGGAGGGATAAATGAAACCAAAATTCAGCAAAGAAGAACGCGAACAAAGGATATTGGATACCATGAAATATGCAGGAAAAGACAGATGCGAGGCAGAATTCATGGTTGCGATGGAGTTAGGTGAGATACCTGGCGACGTAATGACAGACGAAGATATTGATCGCTTAGAACGTTTAGAGCGCCTGGAGGAATTGGAAAATTCAAAATCCCAAGAACCAGGTTAGTAGCGCATATCAAAATAAACACCTCTGTCAGCAGTTCTAGATATCCAGACTGCCAATGGATATTATGGGGGCTTTGCCCCCAGGCCCCCAAGGTATTTAAACAAGGGTAATGATTTGCTCGTGTTTCGGGTCTAGCCAAAAAATATATTCATAACAATACCTCAGGCCAGTCCTGTTTCATAAACCAGTCGATATTATCCTTTTTCTTCTGTCTCAAGGCTTCAACTTCTGAAGGTGTCAGCATCGTCGGATCGCTCGATGCAGCGAGCCTCGGACTCAGTGATTGACCCGGATCTGGAGCAGTACTTTTCGATTCTTCAGCTTTTAAATTCTCAACCATACACGTTACGCAATATTTCCTGATTACCCTGGTATTTTTGACAGCCCTATAAAGCAATAGGCGACATTAAGTCGCCCATTACCCTTGACGGCCATCGGCCCCTCGGCCTGTACCGCGAATTCATTATAACATTTCACATTACCCTTGTTTAAATACCTTGGGGGTCTGGGGGCAAAGCCCCCGTAATCAACGATTCTCATTCGATGATTGCACCCCTTTCGGCTTTCACATTTATTCAAATATAAAAGATATTGGTCAAAAATAATAGCTAAATAACCAATTTTAGAAGTCCACTATTTCCACTACCAAGTCCACCTAAAAACCCTATAAAAAACAATACTAAGTGGACATAGTGGACTTATAGGACTTATTTCTTATAAACTATTCAATAAAAAAATAATGTATTCCTAAACATCAGATCAGTGCAGATATTCTGGTACCTACCCCCCGGTTTCAAGGAAGGCAATTAACCCTGCCGAGCCCCCACCCCCTTTGTACCTCTGGCAAACCATGGCCCTAAACTATGGGGTACAGATAACCCGCCAAGAAAACGATAAAAAAAGCTAATAAAAACAACAGTGAAATAATAGGTCAGGAGAGGTACAGAAACCAGTAGTTAAATGTACCCATATACGGTATAGTCAAGGCAGTAAACAGTTAGAGCCCGGAAAAGGAATTATATTAGCCAATCCTGGTTTAGGCGGAATAACGTCAAAATACAGGCAGGCTTCACAAACGCGCACCAATACCATGGATAAAGGGGTTTAGTGATTTTAATAGGTTACTAGAAGATAGATTATACAAGCCAAAGGAAAGCCATTATGAAGAAAAATGTTGCTATTTATGCTCGTGTGTCGAAGAAAGATCAGACTCCAGACAATCAATTGCTAGAACTCAGACTTGTAGCTGAGCGCATGGACTGGAATATAGCGTACGAGTTTGTTGATCATGGGATAAGCGGAGCCAAGGGAAAGGAAGATCGACCGGAATTTGAACGATTACATAAATGTGCCATGCGGCGAGAAATCGACCTAATCGCTGTTTGGTCTGTAGACAGAATTGGTCGCTCGCTGCAGCACCTGGTTGCTTTTCTAACTGAAATTCATGGGAAAGGAATTGATTTGTATTTACATCAGCAAGGTATCGATACCACGACGCCCAGCGGCAAAGCCATGTTTCAGATGTTGGGGGTGTTTGCTGAGTTTGAGCGGTCGATTATTAGTGAAAGGGTCAAATCGGGTCTTGAAAGAGTACGGAGCCAGGGGAAACATATTGGTCGACCGAAGGTTTCAGCGGAAGTTGAAAAAATGGTTTTAATTGCCAGGGCCAATGGAGGAAATATACCCTTAGGTAAAAAACGTATTGCGTCAGACTTGGGTATCGGCGTGGGAACTGTTCAACGAATATTAGCTGAGGTAGATATTGGTTAATATTTAGTGCTTCTGAGAAATTCAAAAAGAATCCAAGTTCGAATACAGAATTTTCTATTTTAACTCTGCTTCTCTTTGAATGTGTGCCCGGAGTTCATCAAAAGGCGTTTGAACGTCTCTGAAAGGACTATGGTTGTTGATAACTTCCCTGCGCTTTTTAAGAGCAAGCTGGATGTAAATCTGGGTCGTTTGTAACGATTTATGACCTAAATTTTCTTGAACGTGGATCACGTCAGCACCGCTCTCGATCAATTGAGTGGCGTAACTGTGCCTTAGCGCGTGAGGGTGACTAATTCTCTTGGGAATACCGCACTGGTCGGAATATTTCTTTACGATTACGTAAATTGCTGCAGAACTTAGGCGGCGGGACTCACCAAAATATTGATCTTTTGGAACATTATTATTATTAGTTGAAACGAATAAAACATGGTCACCTTTAGGTAATAATCGATCAATCGAACCGGGTAGCATTTCCTTATGACCCAGGAGTGCCCGAACCGCATAAATACAAATATCAGGTACCGGAATAAAACGATCCTTATCACCTTTCCCCGAGCGAATATGTAACGTTAAGTATTCAATACCGGTGGTTTTATTAACCTCGAATATTAAATCTTCCTGGTTAAGGTGGCGTATTTCTGAAATGCGGAGGCCAGCACCAAACAGTAGCATGATAATTGCTGTATCACGTAATCCGAGAAAAGAACTAACACCAGGTGCCATCAATAATTGTTCAATCTGAGAGGGTAGCATCCCTTCGGGTAATCGATATCCTGCTTTCGGTGGCAATAGCTTTACAGTGGGATTGATTGGGATTTGGCCGCTCTGGAAAAGCCAGCGATAAAAACCTCGAATGCACGAAACATAGACTTTGCGGCTGCGTGGGGTTAATCCCTTTTTATGAAGGTGTAATCCAGTGAATTCAGCCAATTGTTCATAGGATGCCTTTAACGAGGATAGGCCATCCAGAAAAGATTCAAGCATGACCAAAATATTGTAGTACTTGGTCGTTGTGCTTTCGGAACAACCCTGGTTATGCCTTTTAAATTGTATGAAGCCGTTGATTGCCTCTGAACTTTGTAGAGTCATATCGTTTTAAAAATTCGGCTTAATATGCTCCGTCCAATTATTTAAAGGGTACCAGAATATATCGCCGGTACACTCAATGGAGCAAAAAACAAATTTATCGGCGCAGCCAAACAGTAAGCAGTTACCGATTGCGTGGACTATAAATGGTGGATTTGCTCCATGCCGATAACGTCGCCCAAGAATCGGAAGGTCTTTTTGCGGATCTAGTGTCTCTTGGTTGTTGGGATTATGTATGGGTAGTGCTCTAGAAATAAACTCACAATTTGTTGATTTGCCCGGTGGATCGTCCTCATTCCACAATTGAACGCCATTTTCTCCAAGCGTTGATACAAAACACTTGGAATCGCCTCCAACTATCTTTCCGAATGCCACTATTTCGATTAGTGATCCTTTAAACCATGGGTAGTTAAGGTACCGATATATCGAACCAACTTTAGAATGATTCATCGCTGCCTCTCAGGAAATAAGCGTTATATTAACCTAAAAGCCTGTGGATTATGATAGGTACTGGAAGTGCAAGTGAACTGAAATTTTAATGCAGCAGATATACAGGAAATATACAGAAAAATAAAAAAGGTCAGCAATAAATTGCTAACCCTTTGATAAATATGGCGTCCCCAAGGGGGTTCGAACCCCTGTTACCGCCGTGAAAGGGCGCATATAAGGACGTTACCGAACACAAGCGAACCAAACAGAATATATAAATAAACATAAAATCAATAGTATATGTGTTATTAAGTATTTATACGTTCGTCCTTGTTCGTAAATGTCTTTGCCCCGATTTTGCCCCGATGTATAATCTATGGAACGGTCTCATACAGGTGAATAAAAATGGCAAGGCAAAGACCAAGCTACAAATTGTCCACTCGCAACGTTCGATTGAAACTCAAACCACGTCAAGAACCCTACTGGCAGCCCATAAGTACAGGCAAAGCGATTGGATACCGATTGTCCGGTAACGGTAGCACCTGGTTTGCTAAATTTATTAATGACGAAAACAAGCGTTTTAAGCAGACGTTGGGTGTGCCTGATGATTACATGGATGCTGACGGCAAAGATGTTATGACATATGCTGAGGCGCAAGAAGCCGCCCGGCTGTGGTTTATAGAGATGGAGCAGAATCCAACCGGTGGGAAGCCTCGCCGCTATACTGTCAACGATGCGCTAAACAGCTATGTGGTCTATCTAAGAGAAGAAAAAGCGGCCAGTACCTACCGCGATGCAGTTGGCCGCATTAATGGTAAAATGCGGCCGCAGTTAGGCAATATTAAACTGTCCAGGTTGACCGCTAAACGGATACTTGAATGGCGCTCTGGATTGCTGACAGATAGTACAGACAGTGAAGACATCAGGAAGTCTAAGGACACAGCCAATCGATTACTAACCTATCTAAAAGCAGCGCTTAATCGCGCGTTCGTGTTGAATATGGTGGCTAATAATACCGAGTGGAAGAAAATTAAACCCTATAAGGATGTTGGGAGGCCACGGTCAGTTTATTTAACTGAACAACAATGCCGTGTCTTGGTCGAGAATTGTTCTGTTCCATTTAAATACTTAGTTGAAGCTGCAATCCATACAGGCTGTCGATTCGGAGAATTAATAAAAGCCAAGGTAGGCGATTTTGATAATGAGAAAGCGTTAATAACGGTTACGGGCAAAACGGGTAATCGCAACGTATATCTATCCGAAGAGGGATTGTTGTTCCTACAGACACAAACATCAGAAAAATCGGATGATGATTTCATATTCCAGAAAAACGATGGAAACTCGTGGGGGAAATCGCATCAACACCGACACATAAAAAAAGCGGTGGACGTTGCAGGATTACCACCTGAAACCTGTTTCTATAGCCTCCGGCATGCGCATGTGTCATTGGCGCTATTAAAAGGTATCAACGTTCATATCCTAGCCAAGAACTTAGGTAATTCTGCCTCAATTATTGAACGTAATTACGCCAAGTTTATCGAAAGTGACAGACGAGCAGCTATAGCTAAATCGGCACCTTCGTTGATGGACAAGTCAGGAAATGTGCTTAGTTTTGCTAAAAATAAATAAAGTCAAACTCCTGTTGTGGACGTACGAAGACAAAATCGTTCGTAACTGTTTGGTAAGGAGTGAATCTATGTTATAATTGGGAAATCTGTTTCGGGGATACCGGCGTAAATGCCCCCTGAAATTGTCGAGGATTTGAAGGACTTCGCCACACGGTGGCCCCTGATAAGCCCTAGGCAATTTCTCCTTAAAAGGTCGAGTTAAAACGGTACACAGTCAAGTTAAATTGCTTGGCTGCCGTACTATTGCTCGGCCTTTTTTATGCCTGATAGTCCGGCACCAAGCTAGGAATTATTAGGTGCTGCATGTCCGAATCAAACCCGAAAAAAACCTCTATTGAGCCTTTATGTTACGGCCTTCCTGAAGCCTCAGCCGCTACTGGCCTAGGCAAAACTCTGATATACGACCTAATAAATAAAGGTTTTATTCGCAGCCGCAAGGCAGGCGGACGCCGTATTTTTCTGCCTGACGAACTTCGCGAAGATATTAGAAATTTGCCAGAAGTAGTGGGCGATCGAAAAGACGCGCTTACTATTAAAAAGGCGGGGTAATCATGAATCAGGAATTGAAACGCCGGCCCAAGGCAGTGGACCGGCGCAGGGAATGTGTCTCTTGCCAAATTCGAATCACGAAATCTGACGGCGGATATTGTCGCAAATGCTGGTTGTATATTCAAGGCTTCCGATTCAATAAAGCAGCTAAACACCTGTTTCGTAAGGGGTCTTTGCTGTGAAAAAGTTACCCCCGTACGCAAAAGCACTAGCTTCACGCCAACGCTTCAGAAACTTACCAGAATTAGTTATTGTCTGTATCGGTCAAGACGCCTGGATTCGCGCCAATAAATGGCAACAACATCCTAATGGTTTTGTTGCAATCGTTTGTACACCAGATACTCCTCCAGACGCCTACTCATGGCCAGTCGCTGGCTGTTTTTGCTTAGTAGATTGGGACATAGGGCCAAGCGAAAGCCAAATACTTAAACTGGTCGAATGTTTGCTTAAATCTGGCGCTGAAAGTGTCACCGTAAATCCAATATTCGCGAATCTTCGTAAGCCCTCACATTGGTATGACGTGGAAAAACCACCCGGCAAAAGATGGACTCAGCAGCGCGAAAAAATCCAGACATATCGACAAAAGGCGGTGCAAAATGCTGCCTGATTCATTGCCCGAAAAAAACCTCACTTGGGAAAAGCCCGAATTTAAGGCCATTGAAGATTACAGTCGCATTATTTCAGGATTGGCAGAGCTGGATCCAATCGAATATGACAGGATCCGCGAGCGGCAGGCTAAAAATATGGGTATTCGTGTATCAACTCTGGATAGCCAGGTACTAAAAATAAGGCCATACGAGACGGATTCCGATGATTCGTCTTTAGTTGAGGAATTGCAGCCTTGGGAAGATCCTGTGCATATCGAATCACTTTTAAATAGCGTTCATGGGTTGTTGAGTCGGCATGTCGTCTTGCCACAAGGCGCAGCAACCGGACTAACTTTATGGGTTGCTGGTACATTTGTTTATGATTCGTTTCGGATTTGGCCCAAGCTTACCATCACAAGTCCAGAAAAACGCTGTGGAAAAACAACTTTGCTTGAAGTGCTGGCGTCAACCTTCAACCGTTCACTGGTTGCTTCGAATATAAGCCCCGCTGCTA
>CAZGQY010000151.1:0-10454 GCA_964528035.1 uncultured Methylococcaceae bacterium
GCTTGTCCAACAAACGGTTATATCGCGGCTGCGCGCGATATAACCTTATTCGTTAGAGCTAACAATAGCTTCACCGGAAAAAGAACGCTGCGAAATTCACGAAGAAGCAAATCTTTACTTACATAATAAACGGGGGACTCATAAGAACATTTTAATTCTTCCTTTGCGACAGACTCCTTCGAGTGTACGCCGTGGTAAGGCGGCGCTTCTCCAGAGGGTGAAAGTCCCACCTGGCTAAATGACGCAGGCCGGAAGCAATCGGAGCAGTGATGGAGATAACGAAATAGCTGAAGTCTCCGATGTAAGGAGTCGCTTTTGGCGATCCAGCGAATGTGCAAGCCCGACGTGAGTGAACGCTGACTACGTCGGGTAGCTAGTCAGAGTTTCTTTGGGCACCCTTGCTTTCGCCTACTTCTTTCCTTCTCACAGGGTGAAGGCTGGACATCCACCAGCTGACTAACTACCATAAACCAGTCACACCGCAGGAACGTTAGGTAAAAAATCTAAAATATTAAATAAGTTACGGAGAACGATAATGAAAAAAGCATTTAAAAAATTTATTTTAATCTGTATTTTGCTTGTTGCTACCTGGCAGATTGCGGTAGCATGGCTATTAGTACTACCCGCTAACAAATTCGACTTAAGTGAAAGACACTCAGGTACATATAAAACTGATTTAAAAATTGAGTACAATAAGGGCTTTAATGAATACCTTGCCTCAGTTGAAGCTTTTATTGCAGCAGAAAATGTGAATGCAAAAAAGATAAAACCTGGAGAAAATGGAGAAACAGTACTCGAATTGATTCGGCCATTTGAATGGAAGAGTGAAGATTTTGATAGTTGCGCCAAAAAAAATAAAACTGGGGTATTACTGATTCATGGCTTAACAGATACGCCGTACTTAATGCGAGACATTGGAAAACACTTTGAAGAAAAGAATTGTTATATTGTCCGGTCTATTTTGCTTCCTGGTCATGGAACTAAACCGGGGCATCTACTTGAAGTAACGGAAGGGGATTGGACAGAAGCCACAGAATTTGGAGTGCACAGCTTTAACCAAATAGTTGATCGGTTGTATATCGCAGGTTTTTCTACTGGTGGAGGTTTGGCTCTGAACTATGTTCTTGACAAGAAGAACCAACTGCATTCTCCAAAAATAAATGGCCTTTTATTGTTTTCTCCTGCAATTGAATTAGCTGCAGGATTGAAAGCAAAACTTGCAAATTTGCATAAAATATATACGTGGGCTTATACACTAGGAAAATGGATTGATGTAGCACCGGATGAAGACTTTGCAAAATATGAGTCATTCGCAAAGAATGCTGGAGAGCAAGTATATCAAGTAATTAAGAAACGGAAAAAGCTGGGTGAAAAACTGGAGATCCCTGTTTTTATTGTAATAAGTGGGGATGATGCAACAATCAATTCGAAAGGGACTATTGAATATTTTAATACAGAACTGAATACGGGAGTGAAAAATGCCAGCAGGTTATTAATATATAAGAGGAAGGTAGCTAATGATTTAGTCACCAAGGAAATATGTAGTAAACAAAATATTCTTTGTATAGAAAGTGATAAAGAAGAAGGGATATCATCCTATGCGCATACAGCTATACCAGTATCCAGCGATAATATTCATTATGGAAAAGACGCGAAATATTATAATTGTGTTCACTATATAAAGGATAAAGAAGATAATGAAGCAGATAAAAAATATAAGTTATGCAAGAGTAGTAGTTCAGATATTGAATATGCAGAAGTGGTTGATAACGACGCTGAAGATGAGGAAATTATAACCAATAAGGTTTATCGTAGGTTAACTTATAATCCAGATTTTTCAAATATGATGGGTTTGGTAGATGAATTTATTAAAACTACGCATAAAGCCTCCCAAATTCCGCAGTGATGGGGTTCATTTCATCCTGAATGATCGTAAAACAACAAAATAAGGATCGTTTAATGAATATAAAATCTACTATTACCATTTTTCTGATAACCTTTTCGTTGACTGGTTGTGCTTTGTTCAAAACTCAAACTTTATCAGCATTAGATGATCGAGATAAAGTTACTTCTTGTGAAAAACTTGATAAAAGTGATTTACCTTATGATTCTAGAATAGCTATATATACAAGTGACTGTAAAGGTTATCAAGTTGACGAAATTCAGCATGTGTTGAATATGGCTTTTTCGGACGACAGGGCTGTAGTTTTATTTGTACATGGAAGAGGCGATGAACCTAAAAAAAGTTTAAAAGGAGGGTTTGTTGTAACTGGCCTTGCCGTACATAAATTGGAAAGCCAATATAATGCAAAGGTACTAATGTTTAGTTGGGATTCAAAAAGAGGCGGATGGGGGCCGTTTGGTATAGCTGATCGCGAAAGGCCCTTAGAAAACACTCCAGATGCAGCAAAAAAATTGAATGATCTTATTGCAAGAATAAAACAATATTGTTCCGAGAAACGCTGTGATAAACCGATCACGTTGATGGCTCATAGCATGGGTAATATTGTGTTACAAAAAATCGTAGAGAATAAAAATTTGAATGCGTGGCCTAATTCCGATGGTTCAATTTTTTCGAATGTTGTTTTAAGTAGTTCTGATGCTGACAATCTTGGACACGAGAAATGGGTAGAAAATATAGCATCAATTGAAAGAACATATGTCGTCTTTAATAAAGGTGATGGTACTTTAGAAAAATCGAAAGAATCACGACAGGAAGGAGCTGTTGCTCTTGGGCTAGATCCAGGCGATAAGTATGCAGCAAGTGCTAAGTATATTGATTTAACTGGATTAGGAATATCAATCAGCGACCAGAATGAAGAAGAAAATGATCACCATGAAATGTTTAATAAATGTTCAATGTACAATCAAGTGAATATGTGTCGCTTCTATGATTCAGCCATAGAAGGTAAAAAACCAATTCTCGATTCTAAAAATGCCGTCAAAGATGGTCAGATTTATAAGTTGAAATCAGAAATTAATAAAAAGGACTCGTGTTTTAATAATAAATGTGATTATAAAAAACCCCAATGAATTAGACAGCCAACTCCCGGGTTTACTTAGATCGACTAAAGCTCTGTTTGCTTTGCTCCCAAAGCTTTTGTTATCTATTGTAGGGTGAACTTAGTTCACTTTAGTATAGATTTCTGGTTGTTTTAATACTTGAATCACATTGTGAAACCCGTGTATAAATCGATAGTTAATAATGATTAATAGCCGGAGTATTGATGGAGATAAAGTGACAATTAAAATTTGTGAAAAGCATCTTATTCCTGTTACAAATGGGCAAGCTGTTAATCGTGGTTGGCCCGTTTCTACTGGAAGCCGACCGCATGGAGTTACTTGGCATTGGCCGTAGCTTCGAAGAAGGTATTGAGCAATAAGTATTGTTAACGAACCGTTCTTGGCATGCTGGCTTTAACCAAACTTTACGATGGGATGGTAAGCTCAGAAAGATACAGAGATAAAGGTAGCCGCACCACGATCGGCATTGAGACCGTTAATATCTGTTATGCTAGGAAGAAAGTTGCTGCTGAGCAGAATTGGATCATTTGTACTACTCCAAATTGCAAACAGAAAATGCTGGTGCAGCCCTGGAGTGAAGATCAATTGGAGATGATGGCTTTTGTAGGTAAGGAGATACTGTCTGTTTGGCCACATATTTCTCCACGAAATCATCATGGCCTGGTTGAAGACGGCATGTGGGCTACCTTCGTCTGCTGGGCGATGCATGATATTTAGCGTAGAAAATGGTATTGTTAAATACACGATCTCTTAACGGAAACTTTCCGTTGATTCCCGACCTTGATGATCATTAATCTAAAAACAACGAGGCTCGTTATGCGAAAATTATACTTACTTCTTCTGACAGTCTTTATAATTGGATGTTCTTCGATGCCTCCAACATCCGACCTCGTATTAATGGCGGAATCTAATCCGGATAACAGTAATGATAATAGCCAAAGCATCGATTTTACCTGCCTAAATAATCACGTCAGCCAGCACGAACAAAACGAGAATTTCAAAAACCTTTTTGATGAAGCAATACAGAGGCAAACTGGCTTTGATAAAGAAGAGCGCAGGGAGGCATTGGAACTACTTACGAGTGGTAAATTCAGATCGGACCTTAAAGACATTGTTATTTTGACGGTTTCAACAACGCCCAAAACAATTGGCGCGGTGCCAGATACGATCAAAACGCTTGATGAATTACCATCGGATTTAAGTATGTGTTTAGCCAAAAGGGAGTGTAGGAGTCCCAAGGCAGTCAAAGATATAATTAAGAGAATTTACGGTGACCCCAGCGTTAAGGTTCAAAGGCAAACTTTAGTTGCATTATTGGAAAATCGATCCTTTCGTTTAGCTCTGATTGTTTATGCGAAATCCAATGGTATTGATATCGATAATGCCGATTTAAACTTTGTCCAAAGCCAACTACAGCAAGAGCATATTGATATGGCGGAACTGGTGGCCAAAGGAGAACAGCGGCTAAAGGAGAAATATAAAATTGATGAAGTTGAAGCTAGGCTGGAGTGCCTGAAGCAGTAAGGATAAAAACCGACTTTTGGCGCAGAGCGGTAATTCACCAAAAACATAAACGGGTCAAGCTTATTTCAATATATGTAATACTCAGTGTACAAAACTGACAAAGGAATTACTCGAGGATGGACTATTTTTCTGGACACGAGAAAATCACGTAGAAACAATTTAGGGTTTGCCCTTAACATTTTCTAGCCTCCGCTTCCACAAAAACCCGCTGAATCCTGGGGTTAGATTGTTTTAACTGGCGATCCATATCGGCAATTGTGGATTCAATTTTGTCTGCGGTGCAGTGGTTGACAAAATCTACACTTAAGTTCACAAGGATAAAGTCTGGCCCCATGTGCATGGTTAGAATTTCATTGACATGCTCAACTTCGGAATAAGAACCGATAGTATCTCGAATTTCAGAAACTACCTGGCTATTTGCGCCTTCACCAATTAGTAAACTCTTGGTTTCGTAGGCTAGCCAAATGGCTGTGCCACCAAGAATACAGCCGATAATGATCGACGCATAGCCATCGAAGGCAGGATTACCTGTGATCTGGGCAAGGACAAGACCGAGAAATGCGACTAATAGCCCGAGCATGGCTGCGGAGTCTTCGAACAAAACCACAAATACCGTTGGGTCTTTGCCTTTTTGTACAGCCTCCATATAGCCCCATTTCCCTTTTGCTCGAGAAAATTCATTAAATGCATAGTACCAGGCGGCGCCTTCAAAAATCATTGCCAATACCAAAACAATATAGTTAATAACTGGATTTTCTATATGAGTCGGTGTGATCAGATGACTGATGCCTTCGTAAATGGAAATACCCGCGCCGACTGCGAAAATCAGAATAGCGACGACGAAGCTCCAGAAATAAATCTCTTTACCATAGCCAAAAGGAAATGCATCGTCTGCGGGTTTTTGCGATCGTTTTATGCCAAGCAGTAATAGCCCCTGATTTCCTGTATCAACAACCGAATGGATCGCTTCTGAGAGCATTGCTGAACTTCCTGTAAATGCTGCTGCAGAGAATTTTATAAGAGATATTAGTGTGTTGCCGGCTAGCGCGGCATAAATAACTTTCTTTGATGATGTGTCCATGATTAATGTCGTTGGTCAGGAATGAGTGATGTTATCAGATATAGGGTGGTTGAGTCGGTTATTGTCAATTTTGCATTGAATACAGGTCAATAACGTGAGTGACGCTTGAATTTATTGACTCAATGAATTGGAATCGAATGTCTAATCTGGTGAGTTTTCAGCATAGCCTCTTTCTACATCCCAAATAAATTCATTGAAGGAATTTTCAACTTCGTTTACAGCGCTGTAGAGGGAATGTTCTATTTTCTGTACCTGGTTTTCGACTGTATAGGTCGTATCGAGTACAAAGTTTTCGGTACTTTGGTAAGCGGTTTCAACGCCACTGGTTACTGTACGTGCTTTGCGTCCTATCGATTCTCCAACACTCTCGTTTGCAGCGATCTCAGTTGAAACGCAGAGAGTAAGAAGTATCATGTAACGGCGAAAAATCATGGCAGCAAAACGTCTTGTTTGTAATGGGTATGGATATTATAGACAACAAATGATTTTTAGAATTCCTTTCAATAAAGAGAGGGTCAGGGGTCAAGCCTATTTAAAAATATGTAGTACTCAGTCTACAATACTGGCAAAAGGCAAAGGAATTACTCGAGGATGGGCTCAAAATTTTTGGGCACGAGAAAATCATTTTAAAATAATTTAGGTTTGGTTCGTAACACCTTCTAGCCTCCGCTTCCACAAATACCCGTTTAATTTTGGGGTTAGCCTGTTTTAACTGGCGATCCATATCGGCAATCGTAGATTCGATTTTGTCTGCGGTGCAATGGTTGGCAAAATCCAAGCTTAAATTGACAAGGATAAAGTCAGGCCCCATGTGCATGGTGAGTATTTCGTTAACGTGTTCGACTTCGGGGTAGCCACTTCAAAGCTCTTTATCTCTCTGAGGAGAGTGTGCGCAAGAACATTTGCTCATCGGCGTTATCGAATTTTCACAAACATGGGTTTACGTTGTATCATGACTTCATATATGCTATCAATAAAGCATGAACAATCGTGTACTGATAGACACTAATGTTTTCGTTTCTGCTCTTTTAAGTCAGGAAGGTTCACCAAGTCTTGTAATAAGACTTTGCCTAAACGAGACGATTAAACCTGTCATGGGAACGACTCTCTATGCTGAATATTGCGATGTTTTTAGCCGCGACAAAGTTTTTAAAAATGCAGTTCTGAGCAAAAGTGAGAGGCACGAGTTATTTGATGATTTTATAAGTATCTGTGACTGGGTTTCTGTTTATTATTTGTGGCGGCCAAACTTAAAGGATGAGAGTGACAATCATTTACTGGAACTGGCAACTGCAAGCCATGCTCGATATATCATCACAGGTAATATCAAAGACTTTAAAAATGGAAATTTATTATTTCCAGAAATTACGCTTGTAACACCCAAAGAATTTTTAGACCAGTGGGAGAATTAAACATGGGTACACTGACAATAAGACTTCCAGACGACACACACAAACGACTTAAATTTTTGGCTGAAAAAAGACAAATAAGCGTTAATAAGCTATTTGAAGAATTTTCTACAACGGCACTGGCCGAATTTGATGCTGAAACAAGATTTCGTGCTCAAGCCTTACGGGGAGATAAAAAAAGAGGGCTAGAGCTACTTGATAAAATTGATAGGCATTTTGGTCGAGAGTGAGAAATTTATTTTCAGCACTTAAAATGGCAAAATAGCCCAAAAAACCGCACACTTTTATAGAAAACTGTTCACTCGCAAAAGAAGCAGGCATTAATGGAACGACCAAAGAAATGTACGCCTTGAATCTGGAAGAGAACCTGCGCGACCTTGTTGCCTGCCAGGCTTCATCAGAAAAACATAAACGGGTCAAGCTTATTCCACCTTATATAAATATCTGGCTAAAGAGGTCAAGCTTATTTCAATATATGTAATACTCAGTGTACAAAACTGACAAAGGAATTACTCGAGGATGGACTATTTTTCTGGACACGAGAAAATCACGTAGAAACAATTTAGGGTTTGCCCTTAACATTTTCTAGCCTCCGCTTCCACAAAAACCCGCTGAATCCTGGGGTTAGATTGTTTTAACTGGCGATCCATATCGGCAATTGTGGATTCAATTTTGTCTGCGGTGCAGTGGTTGACAAAATCTACACTTAAGTTCACAAGGATAAAGTCTGGCCCCATGTGCATGGTTAGAATTTCATTGACATGCTCAACTTCGGAATAAGAACCGATAGTATCTCGAATTTCAGAAACTACCTGGCTATTTGCGCCTTCACCAATTAGTAAACTCTTGGTTTCGTAGGCTAGCCAAATGGCTGTGCCACCAAGAATACAGCCGATAATGATCGACGCATAGCCATCGAAGGCAGGATTACCTGTGATCTGGGCAAGGACAAGACCGAGAAATGCGACTAATAGCCCGAGCATGGCTGCGGAGTCTTCGAACAAAACCACAAATACCGTTGGGTCTTTGCCTTTTTGTACAGCCTCCATATAGCCCCATTTCCCTTTTGCTCGAGAAAATTCATTAAATGCATAGTACCAGGCGGCGCCTTCAAAAATCATTGCCAATACCAAAACAATATAGTTAATAACTGGATTTTCTATATGAGTCGGTGTGATCAGATGACTGATGCCTTCGTAAATGGAAATACCCGCGCCGACTGCGAAAATCAGAATAGCGACGACGAAGCTCCAGAAATAAATCTCTTTACCATAGCCAAAAGGAAATGCATCGTCTGCGGGTTTTTGCGATCGTTTTATGCCAAGCAGTAATAGCCCCTGATTTCCTGTATCAACAACCGAATGGATCGCTTCTGAGAGCATTGCTGAACTTCCTGTAAATGCTGCTGCAGAGAATTTTATAAGAGATATTAGTGTGTTGCCGGCTAGCGCGGCATAAATAACTTTCTTTGATGATGTGTCCATGATTAATGTCGTTGGTCAGGAATGAGTGATGTTATCAGATATAGGGTGGTTGAGTCGGTTATTGTCAATTTTGCATTGAATACAGGTCAATAACGTGAGTGACGCTTGAATTTATTGACTCAATGAATTGGAATCGAATGTCTAATCTGGTGAGTTTTCAGCATAGCCTCTTTCTACATCCCAAATAAATTCATTGAAGGAATTTTCAACTTCGTTTACAGCGCTGTAGAGGGAATGTTCTATTTTCTGTACCTGGTTTTCGACTGTATAGGTCGTATCGAGTACAAAGTTTTCGGTACTTTGGTAAGCGGTTTCAACGCCACTGGTTACTGTACGTGCTTTGCGTCCTATCGATTCTCCAACACTCTCGTTTGCAGCGATCTCAGTTGAAACGCAGAGAGTAAGAAGTATCATGTAACGGCGAAAAATCATGGCAGCAAAACGTCTTGTTTGTAATGGGTATGGATATTATAGACAACAAATGATTTTTAGAATTCCTTTCAATAAAGAGTACCCATCTATAACTTTTGGTTCGTGTTATGGTGGCTATATACAATAGCCACCATAAATTTAATCAGGAAGAACCTCGCTCCTTAGGGTAGATTTATATTCCCAACGGACTTGTATCTGCCATTGGATCTTTTTCGTCTCTCCACAGGATGATATCTTCGACGAAAAAATTAAATGACCGGTCAGCCTCTTTTGTACCCTCTTTGAATAAATCCAGAATAAATAGGGCGCGCAGAACACCTCTCCGTCTATAGCCTCCATTTATCCGAGGTACGATTTGATCTCGCCAGGTGCCAAAGTTTATATAAGTACTCGGGTGTTGTTCGCCTTCGATCTTTGATTCTTCCTGCAAAGGTAAATGGGTATGCCCTTCGCCGTGAATCTGAAAACCATAATGTTGATAGATTTTCATAAAACTGGGGAATTTTTGCATATCTTTTAGACTGAGTCCTTTAGTATGATGACGATGAAAGAATGCCAAAATTTTCATAAGGCCGGCTATGGTTTTAATTTGCATGCCATGGCCTAAAGAATTCATTAGCTCCAGGGTCTTTTTTGCTGTTTTCAAACCGATACGCCGCTGTAACGGGGAGGTTTGATAAGTAAAATCCCAACTAAGCCAGTCGATTATGCAAGTGTAAATTGTCTCTTCTATAATTTGTATAGCTTCTTTTCCTTTTCCGTCGGATCGCATCTCTGCTGTTTTATGAAGAATTCTTGAAACTGCCGCATAGGTGGGTCGATAAAGGTCAAGCTCATCTATTATGCTATTTAAATCAGGGTCGTCTATCTCGTTATCTGCCAGTTGTTCTTTAACTTTATAAATAAAAGTAGATAAAACGCCCGCTGCAACGGTATCGCCAAAACAGGGTAAAAAGAAAGGTGAGTAGCGCAATTTTTGCCAAATTTCTGTGTTCCAGCCATCTTTTACCGACCAACCTGGCAAGTCGTTGGTTTTATCAACTACCCGACTATTTTCTGAATCCCGCCACTGACCGTGAGTGGTAAAAAATCGAAATCCGCGATCCCCATAATAGAAAGGTAGGTAAGGCGCTGTTCCAGCATCTGCGAACATTTTTTCATCGCCATACATTCGGCCTATAGCGAGTCGTTCTTTTGGGGAAATATCTTCAAGGTTGCGGCCCAGACCTTTCTCATAAAAATAAGTTAATGCTTTTTGGTCACAGAATAACTCTTTATCATGATTTCCCAGGGTAATGATGATTTTAACGTTCCCGGCGTTAATATTTTTCTCGCCAGGGTTGCGTTCATTGGTGTCTTTTTCCAGCTTGCCAGGTAGTTGTGTCAGCCAGTCAAAAAAATCTCTATGCTGAGTATCTACAATTTCGACAATGATGTCGTTAACAACTTTTGAGAATTCTTCTTGACGGTGTCGTTCCCAAGGGTAAATACCATTTTTTG
>CAZGQY010000152.1:0-10368 GCA_964528035.1 uncultured Methylococcaceae bacterium
TTAGGAGACAGCTAACTGACTGATTCTATTATGGATGGGGTGGTCGAATATTTACCTCGCTTTTCGATTAAGACATTGGAATATCAAAAAACAGCAGGCAATCCGGTATTGGCCATTGCATTGGATGTTGATAAGGCAGTACCAATTCAGTCGTATAAGGTTTATGTCGATGATCGATACATTGCGACACTAAATACACGTAGTAATCTGACCACTAGCCATGAAGCCCTACTGGAAGTGCCATTGCCCAGTCATCCTAAAATCCTAACCGTGGAGGGAATTAATCCAAATGGCTCAATGCGAGTTGAACGCCCCTTAAAAATTCCAAATGCGCCCAAACGAAACAAAGACATCAAAGGAGATTTATATTTACTCAGCATTGGCATTAACCAATACCCACTTTTAGAACGAAGCCTGCAATATGCCGCTGCGGACGCCCAGGAATTCCATCAAATGATTCGTAATAACACCGGTACTTCGTTTAACCAAGTGCATGAGTGGTTATTAACCGATAATTTAGGCGAACAACCGACTCGGCATCGCATTATGAATGCCCTGAAAGCATTAAAAAAATCAAAACCCAACGACACCGTGATCGTTTTTCTCGCCGGACATGGTGCATATCAGGGCAAGGATTATTATTTTCTCAGTCGTGATAGCGAGCAGGAGGATAGTAATAGCTTAGCGGCGGAAACAGCAGTGAATTGGCAGGATATTCAGATCGCTTTAGGTACTGCTAGAGGCCAACGTATATTGGTGGTTGATACATGTCATGCGCAACGCGCGTTTAATCCACGTCTGGTAAAGGATGCTTTTGATGAGAAAATTGCAGTATTTACGGCGACTGATGATGATTATGTTGTGGTCGAGCAGCCGGAGCTAAAACATGGCGTGTTGACTTACAGTTTGCTACAAGGATTGCGCGGCAAGGCGGACTCGGTGCGTCATCCTAACCAGGAAATCACATTGGCGGAATTGAAAAGCTATGTCGATGAGGAAGTGCCATTCTTAAGCCATCAGCGTCAACGCCCACAGGTTTTTTTGGGAAAAAAGGCAGAACACTATGTGATTACTGAAGTTAAAAATAATGAATAGTAAAGACTATCCCTAATGAACCGTAAAGAACATCTAGAAATAATCAGGGAAATATTGACGATCGCGGCATTGTTTATGGGCGGCGTATGGGCGGTGTATCAATCTGCAATGTTGTATAAAAATGATATTGCCAAACTTAATCTGCAAAAGCTACAAAAGGAAACCAATTATCAACCCGTAATGGACGTTAAGGTGACAGCAAATTCCTGGCAAGCCAGATCGGGTGAGCGTTTTATCGAAGCCACCGCAACGGTGAAGAATGTTGGACTCTTGAAAGATACTTTGGATTTAACCAATAAACCGTTTCGGATTTATCCAGTGGTTTTTAAAGAAGGCTCCTTGCCTGTGCCGACGAAAGCATGGATAAAAGCGGATATTTCTTTTCCTGAAAAGACACTCCAAAGCACATTGTTGCCACAGGCAGCACAGAGCTATCGTTTATTATACAAAGCGCCAAAAGCAGGATTATATTATGTTCAATTTAAAGTGCCTTTGAGCCAAAAAGGACGTGAGCAATGGCTGCTGGACAAAACACAGCTAAAAAAACTAAATTTGGAATGGTCTGATGGGATTTATGTTGACGTGAAGTTAAAGGAATAGATGTTTATAGGATCCAACGCGAATAAAAACAAGGCACCCAATTCTTTACACGCTTTTTATTTTCCAGCCACTTATCACCACAGCCCATGTCATAGCAGCCACCTTTGACTGGGACAAATTCCATGCCGGTGGCGGAGTCTTTCCAAGAACTAGAAGAAGAATTTGGTGTTTTGGGCCTGTATAAATCAGACATTCTTCCGTATTCACCATCAAATGAAGGCTAAGGGCACCCACGGCGATGATCGCCAAACGAAATACAGCGGCATAAATTAGAAATGCTATTGTGATATCCAAATTTTATCCCTAATATCGAAATTTGACCCAAGCATTCCCAATACAAACGAACAAATCAAATCAGAATTGAAACATGCCTGTCTGAACTTCCCCACTGTAATCTAGTATGCTGGTGTGCTATATCATGTCACGTCGCGAGGCGTTTGACCATGATGATCTAGACAGGGAGGTCTGGTCGGCGTTTTGGGCAGGTGTGCTGTCGGTCTTACTGGCAATACCATGCCCGGTGTGTGATGTATCATTACCATGTTGTAGTTGAAACTGCTGACAGTAAACTGTCGAAGGAAATGCGGCAACTGAATGGTATTCATACGTACAAAAGTTCTTGACGTAAATGATAACAGCAGGCAAGAAAGCGCACGAGTAAGTTATGGGGACAAAAGCCAATAATATATTGTTCCGGAGGCTATCAAAATACCAATATCGCTTGAATACGCTGCTCTACCAACGCACTGGCACGCAATTTCATGTCCTCCGGCATAAAGCTATGATCGATAATTTCTGTAATCTTCATTTGATTGTTCTTCAACCGGGTGATAAAACTTCGAATGGTTTTTTCCGGTAATTTTAAGCGATTACCCAACTCCAGGAAGTCATAGCCAGTGTAGTAACCAGTGTGGTCATCTCCTTTGCGCCTTAATTTGTCTTTTCGGGACCGTATTCAATCTGTCTGCGGCACGACGGTCACCGCCCCAACCAAATCACGACCATTCGCCAATAGCAAACCGAAGCGGTCATTTTCATCAATCTTCTGTACTTGAGATTGCAACTTACGCAACCATCCCTCGGAAACAAGGTTTTCGAAAAAGCCTGGTAATTGATCGCTATTGAATGGAGTTTCTTGAAGCGGAAACTGGAAGCCAATAGGGATCCCGCCTGCAAGATAGTGAGTATCGTAGGTAAACCGGAAGCCTTCCGTAGTCTCTATTATCGTGCCGGCCAGGCGGCCACCATAATAGATGTACGCCTTACGATTCATATAATTTTAACTTATCCAGTCGAATGTCTATATCTTCACCTTTCCAATCATTTTTTATACCCCACGAATTAATTTAAAATATTACACCTGTAACCATCATAAAAATATTTATTTCCTAAAAATTAGCAAATATTCAGCGGATATCTTCCTGAGGGTATAAGACTTTAATTATTCGGGCTTGTGCAACAGGAAAGTTGCAGCAGAACTTACAGGGATGTATTCACGCGCCCGAATAATCAATGGCTTGCACCCGAACCACCGAACTCGCTAAATAGATACAACTTGACAAACAATGCACTCTAAGTCCATAGTATTACTATTACTGTATTATTATTACTATAAAATTATGAAAGTTACAACAAAAGGCCAGGTAACAATACCCCAACATGTACGTGAAGATATGGTGATACTACCCGCAGAGTCAGAAGTCGAATTTCTGAAGGATGAAAGTGGACACTGGTACCTAAAAAAAATTCGATCGAAGAAACATAAAGAAAGCCGGTTCCGAAACGCTCATAAAGCTGGGAATATTACAATGACTACCGATGAAATCATGGCCTTAACGCGGGATGGTTAATGTCCACGATAATGGTTGACAGTTGTGTTGTCACCGATTTGGCGAATCCATCATGTGAATGGTTTGAATGGAGTGCCTCAACGCTTGAATACCTTGATCCGGAAAATGTTTTCGTGATTAACCCAATCATTTACACAGAATGTTCGATAGCCTATGCCACTATTGAGGAAATAGAAAATCTAATTAAAAAACTGGGGTTTGAAATAAAACCCATGCCAAGAGAGGCTTTATTTTTGGCGGGTAAAATATTCCTTCAATATCGAAAAAACAAAGGTTCGAAACACAATGTGCTTCCCGACTTCTTTATAGGCGCCCATGCCGCTGTCGAAAAATACTCTTTAATGACTCGAGATAAAGGTCGGTTTTCAACTTATTTTCCATCATTGAACTTAATCATGCCCGATTCTTTCAAACAAAAATAGAAGAAAAAGATTCGAATATCCTGACTACTGGTAAACGGCTCCCTGGTGTTTTAACCAGCCATTTTCATGTCTCCCCTGAGGATCTTTGTGCGTCCAGTGTAGAACACCACCTTGCTCGCTCCATTCATATTCCCCAAAAAATTCGACTCGATCACCATTATTCAATCCAGCTATTCTAGGCGCCAGATCAATGTTGTGGGCAATCAGCAGCGACTGACCCTGTGCAAGATTAAGGATAAATTTCTGATGGCGGCTACCTTCATTATCATCCCGAAGGATACGCGCAACGATTCCGAAACCACGAACCTGAACATCGCTGCGTTTGTTTGAAAATGCGGCCAGAACTTCATTGGTAGATTTATTATTTGCTCCAACTTCCGGGAGAACTACTGGTTGGGGTAGTTGAGTGTTCTCCGGGGTACTCGTATTAAAGTGACTAAAGGTATCACAATCATCCATTTCTCCACTTGCCATGCCAATTTTGAACCATTTTACCCGTTGGGCTGAACTGCCGTGGGTAAATGAATCCGGGCTTACACTGCCAGTTGCTTGTTTTTGTAAGGTGTCGTCGCCAATGGCACTGGCCGCAGTTAAACCTTCTTCTACGTCGCCAGCTTCGAGTAACTGGCGACTACGATGAGCATTATTGGCCCAAACACCTGCCAGACAATCAGCCTGTAACTCCTGTCTGACTGATAGTTGGTTAGCTTGTACTTTGCTTAACTTCTTACGGGCTTGATGTACCTTGTTTGATATCCCCAGTAATGTCTGGATATGGTGGCCCACTTCATGGGCAATAACGTAGGCCTGAGCAAAGTCCCCAGGCGCCTTGTATTGATTTTTTAACTGACTGTAAAAATCCAGATCGATATAGACTTTCTGATCACCAGGACAGTAAAATGGCCCCATAGCGGATTGACCGAATCCGCACGCAGATTTGACTGAGTTGCGAAATAAAACAAGTGTTGGCTCCTCATAGCGCTGTCCTTTCTGACGAAACAATGTATGCCAGGTCTCCTCAGTATCGGCCAAAACAACGGAAACAAAGTCCACCAACTCTTTCTCTTCAGCGCTTTGCTGTAATGGTTTTGTAGAGACTGAATTTGCGGGCATTTGCTGCAACCCAAGAACACCTAACAGATTTCCTAAATTTCCGGTAAGCAGACTGTAGGCAACGACACCGACAGCAAGAATCGCAGTGCCCTTGAAGCCCAGGAACCTGAAAACAACAGGTAATAACCGCAACATCCCCCCTCCTCCACTTAATCCACGCCCGACACCACCCAACCCGGATACTTGCATATTGCGACGATCTTCAACATTACTGCTTCTTCGATTTCTACGCCAACGCATTGTTTGCTCCTCACATGTTTAGATTTACTTAGTCGTCCGTCAAGTTTCGATTGGGGGATAGACTATGTCGCGAAGTGGTCAGCTTCCAGGCGCTTGAACGCTGAATGAGTCGCGCTCATTCGAGCAAGTGCAACAACACAGATGGCCGCTTATCGGCTGATTTACCCATCAATGCTACTTTGACGGAGTACTAGTTTACCCGCATTGGATTTCAAGCTGAAATTGGTTCTTAGCTCTGCTCGTAATTATCACTAAAGATATTGAATATTACATCTTTTATAGACCTGACCCTATAGTGTGATCCTACAGTGCTATAGTGTTTTATAAACCTAATTTGATTCATTATTTCTTATTCGTTATACAGATTTTTTATAATAATCTTAATGTTAGGTAACATATTCTTCTCAAGCGTATAGAAACCATGTCCGAATACTGTTTCAATACAATTGGGTTTACCGATTAACCACGGAGGGAATTTTAGTAGAATAACCCGTGGACCCTGATCCTGGTAGTCAACAAAAAGGTTTATTCCCACTTCATTTCCTTTGCTATCAACATGGGTTCTTCGTTTATGTACGCTTCGAATCTTATGGAGAGACTCTGCGTCCAGCAAGCCCTTGTCTAAATTCTTATCTAATTTTTCTAATAGATCAGGATAATTATCATCTACAGGTATCGTATCTGTTCCCTCTATCCCCCAGTGCTGAACATAATCTCCATCCCGAGTAAATAAGAGGCCATTCAGATAAACATCTGAACGGTGATTAACGATGTTCAGTAATCGGTATTTTTTGTACACCCCCCAAGGATAACGAACCGGCGTTCCCAGAGTCACGATATCCAAATGAGCATTTTCGATTTTTTTCAAATTAGTGTGAAACGAATCTAACTCCTGCTGAGAAATAATTTCACCCAGGCAGTCGATCAAATTATTTGCGCGTTCACCCTGTTCCAGGAAAAGCGTGATCAGCGCAAATACCTGACCGGCATGACTATGCCCAATCAAAAGGATTTTGGAATCCTCTGATGCAGAAATCACTCGGGCCATTTGTGCAACCAACCCTGTGGCAGCTTTCAATCTGCCAATATGATTGTTTTGGCTATCCCATTGAAAATTCATGCAGGCAATTTGCTTATTATTTTGCAAAGCGCTATTTATGCCGGCAGAAAAAACGTCTTTGTAACCCTCAGTGAAATTACTAAGGTTACTTAGGCTGGTATCGGTAAAATTTTTTTTTAGATTTCTCAGATTCTCGGTAACCCATGAGGGAACCCATATATCGTCGAGCACCCAACTCATTCCGAAAGGATCGTTTCCCACGAAGGTTCCATGCACAAAAAAAATATTGCAAACATTGTTTTTCTGAAGCGTTTTTCCGACCTGGGCGAGAGACTGAATCAATTTAATTTCGTTCACAATAATCTTAACCAACAACACACTGGTTGCGACCCTGGGTTTTTGCTTTGTACAATGCCTTATCTGCTCGATCAAAAACCTGCTCGGCTGTATCGCCCGATTCGAATAAACTCATTCCGCAGGATATACTCATTTCGATACGCTTCCCCTGTGAATGAAAACCGCGCTCATGAATCCTGGTACGAACGTTTTCAGCAACTTTCCACGCAGCTTCAGACGTTGCACCCGGCAACAACATAACAAATTCTTCTCCGCCATATCGACACACAAAATCGGTCTGCCTGATATCTCGTGCAAGGTCTTCACTGACTTTCTTCAAAACCATATCTCCTGCCGAATGCCCAAAACGGTCATTGATGGATTTGAAATGATCAACATCCCAAACCAACATGCTTAAAGGCTGATTGAATCGTTGCCAACGTGGGACTTCCTGAGCAATTCGTTCGTCATAGGCCAAGCGATTAGGCAAGCCTGTCAGACTATCATGAAATGCCTTGTTATGAGCCATGCGTAATTTTGAACGCAGATCTCCGGTTTCCAATTCCATTTGTTGAACACGGTCGGTCAGTGCCTCAAATTTGGCTTCCGCATCCTTATGCCATTTCGTCTCAACTTCAGTGTTCGAAGCAACCTGACTGGCGATTAAATCCAGTTGATATTTAATCAGTTCCTGCAACTGATCCAATTCGGTTGCCTTTTGCGTCTTTTCACGTAAGTCCTCGAATTGATCCACGATTAAGTTCTCGTAAGAATCCCGCTTTGGTGAAGTGGCTTTCTCTGCCAAATTCGCATCGATCGTATGACGACCCAATTCTCCTAACTCATTGGTTAAATGGGTAAGGAATTCTTCCAATTCCTGCTGTTCATTAAGCATTGAGTCCTTGGCTTCCACCAATAACTGTGCAGTTTCTTCCACTACGGAACGAAATACTTTGGTATCCGCTTCTTCTCCAAGGTGGCTACATAATTTTTGAAACGAATCTGAAAATTGCTCGGGTACATTATATTCTTTGAGCAAATCAAGCATTGCCCCACGAATGGTATTTGAGTCCAGTTTGGACTGATTTTTCTGCCCGGTGCTTCGACCCAAAAATTTTCCAATTAAACCCGGTTTTTGTTCCTGATCCCTTTGTACTTCAGAACCGGCGTCAACAACAGAACTCGTATTGCTACCCGATTCATCACAACGAAGCAACCGATCGGATAGCTGATCCAGCTTTCCTCGGGACACTTCGTTGTTAAGCCCTTTTTTCAGTAAATTACGAATATCCGATAAATGCGGATCCAGCGAACGGTCGAATCCTTTAGCCGCCAGAGTCAATCGAGTAATAACTCTACACAACTGTTTTTCATTCAATGCTGTGCGCTCACTCGATGCATCCAATTCAGCGATCAATTTAGAATATTTCTTTCTCCATTGTTCAGCGTCTTTTGTAGTTGACTCAGTCATAGCGCGGATTTCGATTAGATGGATATACTAGAATAGTAGTTATTCCCGCAAAAAAAATGTGATTTTCCTACTCCAAGCAACAATTGGACAAACGCATGACTGATATTCGAAATTGTAGCCCATTGGCCTTTGTCCTCAAAAGCTATGAATCCTATTCTCGGACAGACTGCAGATGACTGCAACCTTTTAGTCATAAACAATTCCGGGCAACCGTCCTGGAATTAAAGGCATCGCGAAAGACAATCCATTTTTCAATAATAACAATGAAATTTAAGCCTGTTAAAACACAAAATCGCATATAAAACTGCAACTTTTCAGCGTATTATTTAATAGCAGGTGCATACCATTGATGGTTCGGAGTTCTGCTACAGAATTGTTGCAGCAGAGCATACAAAGATGGACTCGCGCCTCCCTGAGGATTGGCTTGCACCATAAATTCCAAAATTACTAACATAGATACACAGAATCTTTCACTTAATAATGGCGATCCACCGCCATATATTCAAGATGTCAGACAACGCAGCCGCGACATAAGTTAACGCGCACGCTTTCAATACCTGACGAATAGCTGGAAGGTACTCTGCAGGTACATAAGCCCCTTTTTCCAAAATAGGCAGAGCTTTATTAAAACTGGCATCCCATTCTTCAGGCAGAATGGCAACATACAGCATTACCGAAGCAAACATTGTAACCACACCTACAATTGCCGCAATAATGGCTAAATGCGCAGCCGCAAATAACGGCCCAATAATCGGGATACTCATCAATATGCAGACTCCGTAATGCTGAACTGCATGGGCTTTGTTCAAATATTTCCCACGCAATAAACTAACCGCCTCATTTCGGTTAAATTGTATGGCATGGCCCACTTCATGAGCGGCGACCGCCACCGCCGATAATGATTTCCCTGTATATACCTCCGGACTCAGACAAACCTTATTGTCCGCTGGACTGTAATAATCTTCACCCTGCTGAGTCTGTTCTACTTTAACTTCATCTAATCGAAATTGGTCTAATAAATGGATGGCCAATTCACCACCGGTACCAGGCATTCCAGGCATGTGTTTATGGTGTTTATTTAACACATAATTCACCCATAATCGGGGACCATAAACACAAACGAAAACCACACTGCAGATAATGACATAGTGCATAAATCAACGACCCGAAAATCTATATCCACGGCCCATAAGACACGCATTCCATGCGATTTTAACCACTACTCCCGCCGGTCTTTAATTGAAATCCGTCACTTAGCCCTCATTTATTTGCTCTTTCTTTAGCAATCAATGCATCCATAATCGCGATCATTTGCGGGAATGTTTTAGCCGTCGACCCGTTGGTACGATATTTACCATTCACTATTACTGCAGGAACTCCAGTCACTCCATATCTTGCTGACTTGTTTTCAGCCTGTCTCATTCGTGTGGTTACAATAAATGAATTGTAGGTCGCGTGAAAATCTTCTTTAGGCACGCCATGCCCTACAAAAAATTCAGCCATTTGTTCCTCGGTTTGCAAGGGGTTACGTTTCTTCTGTATTGCATCAAACAAATCTGCATGAACTTTATCTGTAATGTCCAATGCGTCTGCAATAAAAAATGCACGTGCACCAGGTGCCCAATTGTCTCTGAATATTGCTGGCTGTTTGATCACATGAACATCTTCTGGCAATGATTCTATCCAGGTACTAAAATGTGGTTCGAATTGATAACAATGGGGACAGCCGTACCAAAAAAATTCTATTACTTCTATTTTATCCGCTTCCTCCGTAGGCTGCGGTGGTATTATTTCGAAGAACCCTTCGCCTTTTTCAATATCCAGAGGTGCAGTTCCTTCGGCCATCACAGCAACAGAAAAACTCACAAACAATACAATAGATAAGTACCGTATATTACCCATAATTAATTCTCCTTAGAGTTTCGATGGATCGTTTATTCGACATATATGGCCATATACTTACAGTTTATCTGTATATGCTGGCCTATGGCCTGAGAAAGTGAAGATAAAACATTCATCAACCTGTCACTATCACAGTGACAGGAAATTGATATATTGATGAGTTTGCACTAACAATTTCAAATGACTTTAAGAAGTACTGGATTTTCGAAACATCAACTCCAATCGAAGCCCAGATACCTCTGCAAGATCCGTTGGGACAGACCCTAAGACACGAGTTTG
>CAZGQY010000153.1:0-10104 GCA_964528035.1 uncultured Methylococcaceae bacterium
CAATTGCCGCATTGTTGCTACGCGGAGATCACGAATTAAACCCCATTAAAGCCGAAAAACTGGAGGCTATTGCCTCACCATTACAATTCGCCAACGACGAAGAAATCCGGCAGGCAGCGGGTTGTTCCGCCGGTTCTATCGGACCCATCGGACTTGATATTACACTGATTGTCGACCGTAGCGCAGCTAATTTAACCGACTTTGTCTGTGGCGCTAACCAAGATGACAAGCATCATTGCGGTGTAAACTGGCAGCGGGATTTACCACTGCCAGAAGCTATTCACGATATTCGCATGGTGCAGGATGGCGACCCCAGTCCGGACGGTCAGGGTACATTAACCATCGCCAGAGGTATTGAGGTTGGCCATATATTCCAGCTAGGCAGTAAATACAGCGACTCGATGCACGCAGTCGTGCTGGATGAATCAGGAAAAAGCAGAAACTTGATCATGGGTTGCTACGGAATCGGCGTCTCCCGAGTTGTCGCAGCAGCCATCGAACAAAATCATGACGAAAAAGGTATCATCTGGCCGGATGCTATCGCACCCTTTCAGCTAGCCCTGTTACCGATGAATATGCACAAGTCAGAGCGGCTGCGGGCAACAATGGAACTCATTTATCAGGAACTACTGGACGCTGGAATCGACGTATTATTCGACGACCGTAAAGTCCGCGCCGGGTTTATGTTCGCCGACGCCGAACTTATCGGCATTCCTCACCGCATTGTTATTGGTGACCGGGGGCTGGATTCCGGAACAGCTGAATATAAAAACCGCAGGGACGGTGAAACTGAGGAAGTAGCTTTGGATGGAATAGTTGAGTTTGTAAAGGAAAAATTGAGCAGTTGATCGTTCGTGCTTCTACAACCAATGACGTTGATGTGGTAACAATTAACAATTGCCGATTGATGGTAATAAACGTAGCGCATTAACAATTACTGCAATATTCCTGGAAATTAACGGATATACCTTCGATGCACCCGAGTCTGAAGCAGTCGTGGTATTTGAAAAACTGGCCGCTGGCGAACTCTCTGAAACAGAGCTAAGGCAATGGCTCAGCGAATCTTCGACTCGTACTGCCTGATAACTAAGCTCGTTTGCTGTTTTGATAGCACCGAAAGAAATAGACAAGCACAACTCTCACCACTATTTATATTGCAACAGGCACTCGCCCCATCCTATGCACAAATTATTAGCCCTGAGTACTGCGGTAATCCTGACATTAAACTCCAGTAACGGCCACTCGGCTGATACACAACTTGATACTATTCGAGCCACCCGATTTGTTGACATTGTACAAATTATTCCCGAGGTTGAAGTAGAAATCCGTTACTACAGCGTTTTTAATTTTGTCGGCACCCGTATTAATGGCTACAAACAACCCAAATGCTTATTAACCATCGAGGCCGCACACGCATTAAAGAAAGTGCAGCAGCAGTTAAAAAAGCGCAGTACATCGGGGGCAGTTGTCGCGTTATACCATTATTTTCTTATGGTGCATTGAGCAACTGGCAAAACCCCGCGAACAAGGGTGTATTTGGCAACAGTACGAAGGGTCGTTCGTAAGTGCATGCAACAATAAGAGAACTGACCCCTTTGCTCATAAGTGCATGCAACAATAAGAGAACTGACCCCTTTGCTTCTCTCATGGGCACGAAATCCAATAATATGTTTTAAAGTGTAAAAGAACAAAGAAAAAAGCGTTAATTTAAGTCCTGGGCGAGACGGAAACCGACACCGTCGCCCCGGTCGCCCGCGGCCCCCCCGTCACGGGTCGCGGAACGCAGGTACCTCGGAAAGTTGGACCAGGAGCCGCCGCGAATCACGCGCCGACCGCAATCGGCGCCATCTTTATCCAACCAGGCCGATCCATCGGTCGGCGCATCGTTGTAGTCGTCATGCCAGCAATCCTGTACCCATTCCCACACATTCCCCGAGGTATCGAACAGGCCAAAACCGTTTGGGACGAAGGAACCCACTGGCGCAGTCATGCGGCTATCCCAAAGACTCCCGCAACCATCGCAGTTCGCCTTGTTCGAACCAATTTCGTCTCCCCACCAATAATTGGTCTTTGTTCCGGCCCGGGCCGCATAGTTCCATTCCGTCTCAGTCGGCAAACGATAGGATTTTCCCGTGGCATCCGACAACCAGCGCGCATAATCCACCGCGTCCTGCCAACTGACATTGATCACCGGCCGGCGCCCTTGACCCCAGCCCTCTGAATTCGGTAATGTTTCCCCAGTCGCTTTGACAAAGGCCCGATAATCGTCGAAAGTCACTTCGCAACGTCCGATCGCGAACGGTTTTTTGAGCGTGATGCTATGGCCGGTATTATTACCCTCTATCGACTTGCCAGGTGTAATCACAACCATTTCCGGCCCTTCACCCGGTTTGGATATGCAAATGCTTTTTTTGTTGGATATTTCGTACCAACGGGTTAACAAGAATTCCAGTCCACCGGTAACGGCCCACAATCCGGCAGACACAACAGCGAACAGAAAAATCCCGATAATAATTCTGTGACGCCATTTTTTAGCAACACTGACAGCCACAAGATTAGTATTTGCAACCCAAAACAATGGAACCGGGACCTTCGACACATCGGTCTACCAGCCCCGCCCCCTCCATCCGTGGCAGTCTATTCGGCCTTCCCATCCCTGCGAAGCCGGGAAACGGACTCATGGACACCCGCGCACCACACCCGAACCGTCCTTGAACGGTTCGGCTCCGGGCCCGGCCTAAAGCCGCGCGGGCGGACTGGGCGAGACGGAAACCGACATTGTTGTTCCGGTTGTCCGCGGTCCTCCTGTTACGGTTCGCGGAACGCAGGTTCCTCGGTTTGTTGTTCCAGGAGCCGCCGCGAATCACGCGCCGACCGCCTCTTGGTCCGTTCCCCTTCTAAAAACCACATTAGAAAATATTGTACGGCGCAACCCATAAGTATCAGCGTGTATCGCATGGCCAATCCAGCTTTGCACCGACGGATCAAAGTCTGAAAAATCCAGTCTACCCTGATTATAACCCTCAGCAAAGCCCCGTAACCTTCTATAAAAACGATGTCCATTATCATTTCTGAGTCGGCGGGACGCCGGATAAACCAGGTAACCCAGTAAGTTCAGTCCCTTGGTTACCGGACTGACCTGCGCTTTACGAGGGTGCAGCCTTAGTCGTTCAACCCCTAGGCGTTCTTCGATTTTTGAGCGGATATCATGCAAGCGTGATTTATCATCATCGAGGATAACCATATCATCGACATAACGAAGATAAGCATGTACCTTCAGCTCCTGTTGTACATAATGATCCAGATCATCCAAATACAAATTGGCAAAAAACTGGCTGGTCAGATTGCCGATCGGGATGCCTTTCCTCATTGATATCTTTGCATCGCCCTCCTCAGCGATAGGAGAACCATCGATAATTGTATCAAGCAAACAAAGAACTTGTTTATCCTTGATGCGTCGGTACAGTTTGTGTTTGAGAATTTGATGGTCGATGGATGCAAAATATTGCACCACATCCAGCTTTAAAGCATAGGCATACCGCCTTGCCCAAGTCTGATAACGATTAACCGCTTGATGTACGCCTTTACCCTTCCGACAGGCATAGGAATCCTGGATAAACGTAGGATCCAACCCAGGCTCAATGCAATTCATAATCGCATGATGGACTACGCGATCACGAAACGGTGCGGCAGCGATTTGGCGCGGTTTGCGTTCGTAGATGGTAAACAAACGGTAGCTTCCGGGCCGGTAATCGCCATTCTGTAGTTGCCGTTGTAATCGGATCAATTCCTTTTCAAGATAAAATTCGAAGCGTGCCGCTTCCGGGGTCTGACGTTTTCCGCGCCTTGCTTTTTGCCAGGCGGAAAGCAGATTCTCGAATTCAATAAGCTGAGGCCAAAGTCTACCGAGCCGTTTCACGATGAAGTCCTCCTGCTGCGCAGCCAGCCACCGATCTGGCGACCCAGTTGATCCATAAGTTTCGCACCATGTTCAAAACGACGGACCGGAATAATTTTCAGTTCAAACGCCAGTCGCCACAAATGACGTAGTATTTCCAGTTTGGTATTCGCCCGTTTCAGCAACGTCTGTTTCTCACTGCTTGCACTATATGCTGCAGCAACCAGAGATTCAAGTACCGCAAGCAACACATTTTCCATGCGTTCCCCCAAAGTAAAGCGGTGTGAGCGTGGAAATTTTTGCAGCAGTGGAATCATCCACAGCAGCAATTCATGGCAGGCCTGAACCGCCTGCGGACTTCGATCCACCCACTTCGCCTCCATCAATTTTCCAAGTTAAAGTGTAAAAGCAAAAAGAATAAAGTGTCAATTTAGGTCCTGGGCGAGACGGAAACCGACATTGGAGTACCGGTCGTCCGCGGTCCCCCCGTTACGGTCCGCGGAACGCAGGGCCCTCGGCCTGCTGTTCCAGGAGCCGCCGCGAATCACGCGCCGACCGCAGTCGGCGCCATCTTTATCCAACCAGGCCGATCCATCGGTCGGCGCATCCTTGTAGTCGTCATGCCAGCAGTCCTGTACCCATTCCCACACATTCCCCGAGGTATCGAACAGGCCAAAACCGTTTGGGACGAAGGAACCCACTGGCGCAGTCATGCGGCCATCCCAAAGACTCCCGCAACCATGGCAGTTCGCCTTGTTCGAACCAATCTCATCTGCCCACCAATAATGGGTCTTTGTTCCGGCCCGGGCAACGAATTCCCATTCCGCTTCAGTCGGCAATCGGTAAGATTTTTCGGTCACTTTCGACAGCCACTTTGTATAATTCGTTGCATCCTCCCAGCTCACATTGATTACTGGCCGATGCCCCTTCCCCCAACCTTGGGAATTCGGAAGTTTCAGCCCATTTGCCTGAATATATTTCTGGTAATCGTCGAAAGTGACTTCGTAACGACCAATATTAAAGGATTTTTTGATACACACTTCATGACGAGGTGTTTCATCCTTATAACTTTCCGTATCGTCTGTATTCGACCCCATCGAAAAACAACCCGCAGGCACCTCAACCATGGCCGGTCCCAACCCACCATCCAGCAAAGAGTCCCTAAAAACCCGCTGCGACAAATTTGCGGGCAACGGATCACGAAATACCGAGCCGGGCCGCCAGGCCTCGACCAAAGAAATCTTGATGTCTTTATTTTCGCTGTCCTGGTATTTCAGTATGGACGGCGCGGCACCCCAGGTCAGATGGCGCAGACAAGACTCTACAATTTTCGCAACCGGCCGGTTTACTGCACCCGAGAACTCGATCCGGTTCGGTGGTGATTCACTTTCCTCCTCACCGCTGGTCAATGATTCAGGAGCAGATATTCTTTCCAGCACAGGTTCCTTGATTGTAAAATTCCAGGTTCCCAGGATTATTGTCAATGCTTTGGCGGTAAATTCAAGTTCCGGCTGTCTGTACACCACCTGCACACTATACTTTCCGAGTTGCTCACGCATATTTTCCACGGCCCTGTTTTCGATCCAGTCATCCGCCCAGATTCGCCAGCCAAAAAACATTATCGATACAATAAAAACGACCGGGATAAAAGACAGCAACGCCGAAGCGAACAGGCCGCGCCATCGTTCCAACTTGAGTTTCCGTACGATCCAATCGTCGAGTTGTTGAAACAAAGTAAACTCCAGAAGATCTGGCTTGCGTCCACAAATCACGCTGGCATAGACTCGATCACGACCAGGATCGCTGGCCGAGACCATCGGCAATAATTCTGACTGTTCTTTAGCCTCAAGATCCGAGATTGGCACTGCAACCGGCAGAGAATGGGTCACACCCCCCTGATAATTTTGAAGATTGCGATAAGCCCGGGTGATTTTTGCCAATTGGCCCGCGTCGACTGTGCGTAACAAAACACGCCGCCAGTGGTCAGGGATCGCAGCGCGGCGGAACCACGGAATGCGTGCAAGACTGCGCAAACGAATTTCCCGACTTTCACCGGGACTTAGCGCTAACTCTACATCCAGCGCCTGGGTCAACTGCCAGTCTAGACTCGGATAGGCCGCAGTTGCGGCGAGCAGTTCAAAGCCTTCATAACCCAGTACGTGGAGCAGCGACCGAATGAAGCGCTTTTTTCGTTTAGCGGACAATTTTCTGTCGTCAAACCAGCTGTGTGCCGACAAGCCCGGTGCCTGAGGTTGTGGGGAATCGAGAACGTCGATATAGCGAAACCCGTCGATAAACTCGGGTTCGGAAAACGATGCTGTAACTTCGGGCAACTCCGACAAACCGCGTCGGCTAAACGGCAAAATACAAACCCCTTGTTGTGCCAGTTGAATTTCCGCTTCGCCCCACTCCAGAGGCGAATTGACCGCCAGCAGTGTACTGCTCTGCCAGTCGCCATAAGATACCGCGGAATTAATAAGAGTCGCGGCCTCACCGACGATCAACAGATTGTTTCCGGAATGCCGACCTACCAGACCGTGAAGATCCACACCTTCGGACGCAGATGTATAGGACCAGAACAAGACAGGTTCTGCATGGTAATGGTAAACACTCAGAAAAATGCCCTCTTCACGCATAACCCGGCAAAACTCCATCGCAAACTCCGCGACAAAATCGTTACGGTGACGACGATCGATTAACAGAACATAATCTGCAGGCAGCATTCGTTGACGAAATGCTGCCTGAAAAAATCCGCCGTTATTCAAAGTACGCTGTACGGTTTTTGCCACGTTGAGCCGACGCGAACGAAACGCTTTAGGTCTGCGCCACCATTTATACACGGACTTCCAGGCAGCTACCCGAAACAGATCAGCAGGATAACGTTTCAACCTCAAAGTATGCAGTCGAAAGGACGGCGTGCTGTTTTTGTCGTCGAGCACGCGGTTTTTTTTTAATACCAGATAACGAAGCTGCAGACGTGACAACAACCAGAACACCCACAACGCTATGGGCAACAATAAAGCATATTGTATCGGGTAACCAAAGTCGGGGCGGTATTTCGCTGGTGCGCGAATAACTTCCGCAGGCAGGCGAGGCGACGGCACCCATAGATCTGGTGGTTTTTGTTCGATGTCTGGAGTTTCCTCACCAGATCCACCTTGTGCCGCAGACAGATTGGCAGCATTTGACTGTTCATCCATATCTGGATTATCGAGTCGAATAAAAACCAACACCAAACACAATACCAGAACCATCGCCGCTCCACAGACGACTTTAAAACGCCAGTGGCTTTTTCCAAACTGCATCAGGCCCGGCGACTCCGTCAGTTCAGGTAACAACGGCGATACGATTTCTGTCGGGTACAAGTCCCAACGTTCAAACCAGTGTTCAAATATGTCCGGAAAATCCGCCTGCTGCCGCGCAGAGGTGCTGAATAACGCGCTCAGTGAAGCGCACAGTATTGCTTTCGGAACCGGACCGTGCTGTGTCCAGTTGCCAAACAGGATACGCGCTGAAATGAGTTGATCGATGCCAGCGGAATAGCCCTGCCTGCGCAATTCACGGATCAGATCGGGCAATGCCCGTTCCAGAGCAGCGTATATCATGTTGCAGGAGCAATACGCTCAGGTTTCGGAATCGGTTGAAACATTCTGGCTCCGTTCCAGCCATTGCTTCCAGGCCCTCTCGGTTGCCTGCTGCTGATCCTTTTTATGCTTGAACAGTGTCGCGCAGGCCGCGATCCGGCCTCTGGGATGATTTGCCAGAGTCACAGCAAGGTCGCGGCGATCTACGCTGAGTTCGTAGAGCCAGTCCAGCAGTTCTGCGGTACCAGGTTTGTGATCGAGAGTAATTTCACCACTTCGCAAGTATTTCAGCATCTGTAAAGCTTGCTCGACAAGCGGACAATTACTTGCCATACGATCGCCGAGACGACTCTGGACGATCTGCTCCAGAACTCCGTCTTCAGTCGGAAAAGCAATGTCGTAATACACGCAGCGCCTTAAAAACGGTTCCGGCAAATCACGTTCGGAATTGCTGGTAATCACCACGATTGGGCGCATTTCATTCGCTGCGGAGATCAATTGGTTGCCGATTTCCCGCGCGGTGAATACCATTTTATCGATTTCGTCAAGAATATCATTGGGAACATCGCGCTGCGCCTTGTCAATTTCGTCAATCAAAACAACGCTACGGCGCGGTTTTTGTGGGAAGCGCTGTAGAAAACCCGGATCCATTGAAGCATTGATCAAGCCTTTGGATTCCGCATACTCGCGCCCCTGTGAATACAGGATTGCCCGGCCCAATGCTTCATAACTTATATAGTCCAGAGTACTGCGCAGTTTTGTCGTGCCAGCAGACACCGCAGGTGATTGAAGCGGGTTGCTTCCCACGCTGATCTGGGCGTCATGGAAACGGCCCAAAGCATCAAAACGATAAAACAAGTCGTTCGCTTCAGTGGTCGATTTTACGACAAAGGACTCGGGTTCACCAAGCTCCATTTCATAAGCAAGCCAACGCGAAAATTCCGACTTCCCAACTCCAGGATCGCCAGTCAGTAACAGTGGTTTACCCAGCACCAGTGCAACATTCGCAGCCGAAACCATATCATCGTCCCAGACCACATAGTCCTGTGGGAGGGTATCGTCTTTCCGATCTTTGGGTATGGCTTTTTTTCTCAGCTCAATTTTTGACATGGTTTTGCCTTGCTTTTTTTATCTGTAAATTATGAATTTCGCGACTGACCGGCGTGTGTCAGCATATATCGTTCGTGAATATGATCGAAATGGTTGCTACCACAGAGCCTGAACACGCGCTTTAATTCAGATTGCGACACAGGCCCGTGAAGATCGTTCAGTTCTTGATTATGAGCACGCCACCAGTCGATCAAATGATGCGGCTTTAATTTCGGAAAATTCCCAATGTGCTCAACTGCTTTCCCCATCCTCGATGCAAACAAAGGGGGAAAACATGCGCGCCATCCGGGTATGTAAAACAGAAAGGCATTGACTTGGGGTTTCTCTGTATTTTCCAGTAACAGATCCCAGGTCTCCCACCAGTCTTCTATACATCTACGCGTTCGACCGAAAAAAGAGCCGCCGCGGCGGATTGTGTAAAATGCGATCGCTTCGCATCGGTGATCATTCTGCAATCGGTGTTGCAGCTTTTCGATAAGCTGTGTATCGCTCAGACCATCCACGGCAAGATCTTTCATCAGAATCGCTGAAATTTGCTCACAGAGCTCACGACGACGCTGATCAGCCGAAACGGCAACGAAAGTTTGCCAGTTTAAAAAGTGATGGCGATCATTATTAAATATTTTTTTATTACAGCGCCGAATAAAAAATTCAAAGCCCGAGTCTTCGCTGCCGGATCCAGAGTAGAGTCGAATCCCATTGCGATGAGCGGTTTTGACTCGTGAAAATTCTGTGTTTCGATCCAGAAAACAGAACAATTCCGATATTTTTGTACGAACGTGGGCAGAGTCTCGTCCGACCATTGATTTTCTCGAAAGGCCGGTATGTTTTTCAATGGCAACCAGTACCCCACTTAACTCATAAGGCCACTTTTTCGGATCGATGCTGACCGAGGCAGTCAAAATATCGGAAAAAATATCCCGTAGACTCTTAGGCAAGCGGCTTGGATCGGGCAATGTTTTTCGACCCATCAACAAAGGACAGATCAGCTTTTTTTTCTTTTTCGCGAACTCCAGTTCCCGACGCACCCAATCTTTTTGATCGTCGAGACGTCGCAAATAGTGATCGCCATCCCAGTTCGGCCCTATCAAAGCAATCACCACTTTGGATTTTTTCATTGCGGGATGGATCGTTTTACGCAGTGAGTCCCCAGGAAAAATATTGGCTATATCGACGAACACCTGATTATCGCCGTAGGTATGCTTTAGAAAATTTGCAAGTGCAGGGCCCAAACCAGTATCGTCGGTGCGATGATTGATGAAGATTTGGGACAATGGTATTTTCCTGTTCCTTGAAAAACGTTTTATTATTTATGTTGCATTAATCCACTGCAGATAAATACTATCCTACCAGAATTTAGGAATTCTTATAAATTCGCTGGGCCAGCCAAAGCTGGGTTTCGTGCCTCAACCTAGCCTACCAAGATTAAACCTCAACCCCTGCCATCATTCTTCTCCTGCTGCATATTCTGCTGATCGTGAACACCGATTCTGGCGCAACGTGAACACTTAA
>CAZGQY010000154.1:0-9999 GCA_964528035.1 uncultured Methylococcaceae bacterium
CTACAACGCAGAAGACGGACAATAAGACCAGTCAGGATTCGTATATTATTGAATCGTCGCGCCTTAGGCTACAAGCCTTTGATTGTTTGGGACGCGCAGCGACGTCCAACTATGCTGCTACAACACACCGTTGTAGCGATCCAAATAATCAAAGGCTTACACCCGCAATAAAATGCACGCTGAATGACACCCATTTTTTTAAGTAAAAATTGATTGTGAAACTCGAATTCCAAAGACTAAAGGACTCATCAGCTTTACTAAGCATCGCCATTTTGATCGGATTAAGCGCGTTGTTTCTGATGAATGAAATTGAGAACCAGGTAAACAGCCAAAAAGATCAATCCGACAGGAAATTACAGATATTAGAAAATCAACTGAAAAACCGCAGGGAAAATCAACAAATCATTACCGAATATGGAAATTCGTTTGTAAAACAATTGGCAGCAGGCCAATTTATGCAGGAAAACAGAATGAACTGGATCGCTTCTGTAAGGAATCAGGCCGAACGAATGAAACTGCCCGAAATGAAATATACCTTAGGGTCACGTAAACCATTTGAAGCTAACAGCTTTGCAGAAATCACAATCTACGAGACACCCATTACGCTTGAATTTGGCATGATACATGAAGCAGACCTGATCAATCTTGTCGGACATTTTACCAAAGCGCGGCTCGGTCGATTCAGTTCTGATCAATGTTCTCTCGAACGTATAGGAGGTATTGATGAATTCCTTGCTGACCAGGCCAATTTATCCGCATCCTGCTCATTAAAATGGTTCAGCTTCGCTAAAAAGGTGCCAGCCAATGAATCGACATTGGCCGCTGCCCAATGAACACCTCTACATCTTCATTAATACTTGGCGTATCTCTATTGATTCAGGCAGCTAGCGCCAGCGGATTGGAGAAACTTTTCACCAATAAATCCCAGAGAGCTCATTTGGATGCTATTCGATACGGCTTGGAAACAGAAACACCCACTGAAAGTAAACAAATCGCCAGTAAAATCACTGTAAACGGTTTGATACTCAGTCCTGGTGGACATAATCAGGTGTGGATTAACGGCAGCAATTCGCAGCTTGAGCACGCAGCGAATGGTTTTTCAACGAATAAACACCGGGTCCGTTACAACAAGGTTCCACTGCGTATAAGCGATACATTCGCCCAAATCAAACTACGGCCGGGTGAAACACTTTTCACCGTCGATAGCAGTAAGAAAGATTCGTATCAATGGGAACCTGATCCCATTCCCGCCGTTAGCCCCTCCACCAAACAGCTAAAAAGTAACACTACAGCGAATAGTAATTCTCCATTAACAAATACACCATGAAAGCCGGCAAAACGAAACGATTGAATAACAGCCTGTATCTTCAAAATGGGGCTGCTTTGTTGCTTTTCGTGTTAGTCGGTCTGGTCTCGATTACCAGCGTATTTTTGACTGCGCTTAACCAACAGCAGCCAGCAAGTGCTGCTAAAGGTGATATGGCTGTTCTGAAAACAGCTCATACCGCACTGATCGGCTATGCATCCATATTTTCAGATATGAACACCAATCGCCTGCCGGGCTATCTGCCCTGCCCGGACAGCAATGGAGACGGCCTTTCCAATTCTCCCTGTGGTGCGGTTGGGGAATCCGCTATCGGCCGATTGCCCTGGCAAACCTTAGGTCTGCCGCCACTCCGGGATCATTCGGGTACCTGTCTGTGGTACGCAGTCTCCGGACACTACAAAGAAAACCCAGCCGGAAATTTGTCCGTGGATACAGAGGGCCAGTTTATTATTTACGATGCCAGTCTATCGGTCAGGATTGGTTCAACACCGATAGACCAGGCAATCGCGATCGTATTCGCGGCGGGTGCAATCGTTCCGGGACAAATCAGAAGCCAAACGGTAGCGAGTCGTACAGAGTGCGGCAGTCAGATTTCAGCTGATCAAATCAACCGGGTGTCAAATTATCTCGAATCCAGAAATGGTATAAACAACAGCCAGGGAACCCGAAGCGGCGCCGGAACCGGATTAGCCGGAAGCGTTCCGATTCCATCAAATCTGGCCGCCACTGTAATTTCAGCACCGAGCTTTCCAGAAACTGGCGGCACTGATTTCAATGATACGATGATCTGGATTACACCCAATGATTTCAACAAAGTCTATCAACGTATGCTCGCCTGGGTCGGCAACCAAACGCAATCCTGCCTGCAAACTTACAGTGCATCCAATCTTGGCAAATATCCCTGGCCTGCGGTACTCGATGGTGCCAATTCACCCGATTATGCAGACGACCCCAATCAGCGATTTGGACGTATCGCCAACGATTTGAGTAATACCGCACTGTCTGGAATCTCAGCGAGCTGGCCAACAGGTTGTTTTAACTGGAGCTGGTGGAATAATTGGCGGGAATTGATTTTTTATGCAGTTGATAAAAACTCTGCACCCACCTTGATTAGTGGAACTTTAGTACGCGTCGATACAACCGCAACTCCGATGGGACTGCTAATTGCGGGCCGCAGGAATTCAAGCCAGTCACGCTCCAGTAATAGTGATAAAGCTAATATCAACAACTATCTGGAATCCTCCAATATCCCTGCAAGCGGAGCAGGCCTGATCCCACCTGGAAACGAGGATTTCCAAACGACCAACCTTGCGAGTTCTTCCGATGATTATGTCTGTACTGCGACATCCTGTCCGTAATTCCATGCACTCAGCGACCAGCTGTCAGCAACATGGTTTCACGCTGATCGAAGTCGCCATTGTTTTAGTCATCATGGGATTCATTCTGGGTGGGCTATTTGCACCCTTGTCCACACAATACGAAAACTCCAGGCGCAGCGAGAGCAATGAAACACTGAAACAAATTGTCGATGCTTTATATGGCTATGCCCTGGTAAATGGCCGATTGCCCTGTCCGGACAGTAACGGCAATGGCCAGGAAAATCTCTCCGGAAACAACTGTGCAGCATTGGGCGGCAGTTTACCCTGGACAACATTGGCCAACGGACAAAACGATGCATGGGGTCAGAATTTTGGCTACCGTATCGCCGCAGATTTCGCGGATACAGTAGACGGTACCGGGTGTGGCACGATCACGCCCGGCGTCTCCTTCGAACTGTGCTCAACTGGTAATATCACCATTCTGGATCAGTCGGGGGGTAATCTGGTTGCGCAAAACATTCCAGCAGTGATTTTTTCCACCGGCAAAAACTGGGCCTCATCCACCTCCGCAGACGAAATCGAAAATACCGATGGTGATGCAGTCTTTGTTTCGAAAATCTACAGCAATGTAGCGGGTGCTGAATTTGATGATCTGATCGTGTGGATCGCACCCACTATTTTGAAAACCCGTATGGTTGATGCGGGTCGTTTGCCCTAATTTCTCATCGAATATCCGTCATGCAATACACGCTCAATATACCCGGTCAATTCAGACAACTATTAACTTTGGCAATAAATGGCGTATACGAAGCCTGTCATAGCCGAATACTTTGGGTAATTTTCACTCTAATGCTGGTTGGCTTCACGCTGACTTTATTCATCGGTCAGGTCACAATTTCCGATTCCGTAAGAATCCAACAGGGTATTCTCGCTGCATTTCTCAGAGTGGCAATGATCTTCGTTCTAACTCTATACGTCGTTACCAGCAGTGTACGGGAAATTCAGCAGCAATCGATGCTTGTGTTACTCTCGCTGCCTATACCGCGATCAATAATTTTATTTGCTAAATTTCTTAGCTATGCCTTGATATCGTTAGTCGTAGTGTTTCTCGCGTCCATTGAACTGAGTCTATTTGCACCCATTTTAAATATCATTCCCTGGGCGATCACACTCTGGATTGAATCACTGATTGTGATTGCATTCAGTCTGCTTTGTGCCTTCAGCTTTGGCCAGGTTCCGCTGGCAATCACTGTAACCTCAGGATTTTATCTGCTTTCTCGAAGCATGAGTTCAATTTTGTTGATTGCCCATAACCCGATCCTGCACCAGGATTCAATCGGCCAAAATATTCTAATTTCCACCATTGACTTTATCGCATTCCTTCTGCCTGACCTGGATCACTATTCGAAAGCCAGCTCTCTCATGTACGGCACTGAACCCGCCTTTGGTTTATCTTATTTGCTCACACAGGGGATTATTTATATTTCATTGCTTTCAATGATCGCACTGATTGATCTCTACAGAAAGAATTTTTAAATGTTTAGCCTCGCCAAAAAAGAAAAGCCTTTTTCGGCAGTGCCTGTGTGGGTCTTGATCGTGTTTGTACTCGCACTTAGCATGCAGATTTTTGCCCGATCTTCTGCATTAACCTCGCATAATATTCAACCCCAAGATCTAAAAACTCCAACAGACACCAATACCCTTAGACTAATATCGGTCGGTGAACCTGAAATTCTATCGATTGGCCTGATGCTTTGGCTGCAGTCGTTCGATAACCAGCCAGGAATCAGCATACCTCTCGCAGACCTCGATTATAAAAAAGTGGTCGGCTGGCTTACACGAATAACAGAACTTGACCCAAGGTCGCAGTACCCACTGTTTTTCGCCTGTCATATCTATGGCCGAGTTAATGACCCGGATAACCTCAGACTGATCATCAGTTTCATCTACGATCGTTTCAAGCAAAATCCAAACCACAACTGGAGATGGCTGGCCCATAGCGTGGTTCTCGCCAAACATCGGCTTAAAGATATCAAACTGGCCACTCATCTGGCCGCCGAATTGCGACTTCGGGCGACTGGCAAGCAAGTGCCCCATTGGGCTAAACAAATGGAAATTGGTCTTTTGGAAACCCAAGGTGAATATGAAACCGCGGCTCTACTCATTGGTGGGCTGATTCAAAGCGGCCAAATTACCGATCCGCAGGAATTGTTATTTCTGAACCAGAGACTAATAAATTTAAACACGCAATAGAAATCAAAGTTATAGAGCTTTTTCGCTGCACAATTCTCAAAATACACTATGCTTAATGGAAGTTCGTTTCAAGGCTGCAAACACGACAACAGGTTTTTAACATGAAAAAGCAATCAGGTTTTACATTAATAGAAATCGCCATTGTTCTGGTCATCATCGGATTATTGACTGGCGGGGTATTAAAAGGTCAGGAAATGATTACCAATGCCAAAGTGCGCAATTTAATCACTCAGATGGATGGATTAAAGGTCGCCGTTCTGGGGTTTCAGGACCGCTACAGAACTTTGCCAGGCGATAGTTCCACAGCGGCAGCATTGATCGGTAACGGTGCGGTCAACTGTGCGACAAACTGCGACAACGGTTTAATCCAGCCCTGGCCTAATACTTCATTGGTAACCAATCACCTATCCTCAGCGGGATTTTATGCTGGTGCTTTCGCTACAGCAGAAACCAATGCCACTCCAACCACTCAAAACGCCCCCGCTAATCCCTGGGGAGGACCAATATTTGTGGCCTATTGGAATCAGTACTACAACGTAGGCGCGGCAACAAGTAGAAACGGCGTATATACGGGCCGTTCTATTCCGTCAAGTATAATGGCGGAGATTGATCGAAAAGTCGATGATGGCACTCCTCAAACAGGAACTTTTCGCTCGGCCTGGCCGACAACTACAACCGCAACCTGCGTTACCGGTAACGCCTGGGTCACCGCTAACGGCGGCGCGGACTGCACTGGAGTACAGTTTTTCTAAGGCAATTCGATCCTGAATTTTTTGTAATGTGGACACCACTACCGAATACGGACTGTGTATCGGCATCAATCGAGTTCAGCAGACTCGTCAAAACTCACGGCAAAACTAAAGTTCTTAGTAATCTTGATCTAATAGTCGAACCTGGAATCACGCTAGGCCTTGTCGGTACCAACGGTGCCGGCAAGACCACGCTAATCAAATGCATGCTTGATTTCTGTCATCTGGACAACGGCAAAATTTCAATTTTTGGCGTCCCACATACTCAGGTAATAGCACGCTCTCAATTGGTGTACTTACCGGAACATTTCCAGGCACCGGGTTACCAAACCGGGGAACGCTTCCTTCGCCTGATGCTGCAACTACACAATCAGTCCTATGAGCGCACCGCCGCACTGAAGTTATTCAACCGGCTTGGTCTTGAACCCAAGGCACTCGCACAAAGAATACGCACTTATTCCAAGGGTATGGCGCAAAAACTGGGACTGGTACTCTGTCTGCTCGCTGACAGGCCATTAATGGTACTGGATGAGCCCATGAGCGGTCTCGATCCTCGATCAAGGATACAATTCAAAGAATTAATGTCAGAACAGAAGCAATCCGGAAAAACACTATTTTTCAGTACACACATGCTCAACGACGTGGAAAGCCTGTGCGACCAGATCGCCATACTCCACGATGGGCAAATCCACTTTGTGGGTACACCAGAACACTGTTGCAAAACCTATCACGCCGATTCTTTGGAAGCAGCGTATATGAATTGCATCGAATCCAAACCCCCGAACAGCAACAGCACAAAGAAACAGTCCGCGAAACTGCAATCTGTTGCCTGAAGTCTCACGCTCTATCTGAACCAACGCATTGCCATTAGAATGAGCGTGCTATGATTCCTGCCTAACATTTTTCAGTACTCCTGATCTCAGGAAAAATTAGTGATCCCTGGCCAAATAAAGTAGGCTGGCGTTAAGAAACAAGTCGCTTGTTGATTCGTTGCCCTGAAATCAGGTAGTCTTAACTTTGAATTAATGTTTAGCAAAGCAATCACACAAAACTTCAAAAATCATTCAATGCAACGAATTAAAATCATTCAATGCGACATTACCCAATTGCAAGTAGATGCAATCGTTAATGCTGCTAATAATTCACTGTTGGGTGGTGGCGGAGTCGATGGCGCAATTCACGCCGCAGCCGGACCCGAATTATTGCAGGAATGCAGAACCCTGGGTGGTTGTGAAACTGGCCAGGCAAAAATTTCTAAAGCGTATAATTTGCCTGCCAATTATATTATCCATACTGTAGGACCCATTTGGTCTGGAGGTCAACAAAACGAGGCAGCATTATTAGCTTCCTGTTACCGCAACACAATGCAGATCGCAAAGCAGAACCAGATATTTACCCTTGCGTTTCCTGCCATATCCTGTGGTGTCTACGGCTACCCAATCGAGCAAGCTGCGGAGATTGCGATCAGGACTTTGATTGCCTGCCTCGAAACAGACACGAAAATCACGCTGATTCAGTTAGTCTGTTTCAGTCATGAGGTAGAAACCATTTACACAGACTGTTTGGAACAAGTTTCGTAGTTTATATTCTTTAGCCTGTGTGGCAAACACCTTCAACACTTTATCCTTGTTAAAATACTGACCAGTAAGCTGACATTGGAAATGGCGTAATAACATGACAAAAAAAATCGACCGTAACGACGAAGAATGGCAGGAATTACTTACACCCTCACAATTTCAGATTTGTCGAAAAAAAGCCACTGAACGCCCGTTTACGGGCAAGTATTACGATTGTAAAACAAAGGGGATTTATCACTGCGTCTGTTGTGACAGCCCGTTGTTTGATTCTTCCAGTAAATATGACTCGGGCTCAGGGTGGCCCAGTTTTTGGGACACATTGGATGCAGACGCAATAGACAGTGTTACCGATTCGAGCCTCGGAATGCAACGCACCGAAATCCTCTGTTCCGATTGTGGCTCGCATCTGGGGCATGTTTTTAACGACGGCCCAAAACCGACAGGTCTACGTTATTGCATCAACTCCGAATCCCTGGATTTAAAAACAGGTGAGTAAATGAAAAGTATTGATTCATCCATTCTGCAACATGCACAGGATCTACTCAGCTTTATTGATCAAAGCCCCAGTCCCTGGCACGCAGTTGCGTCAATAGAAGATCTGCTCAGTGAGCGTGATTATATTTGCCTGGATGAAACTCAAGCCTGGAAATTACAACAGGGGGGACGCTATTACGTTGTACGAGACGGGTCATCCGTTATCTGTTTTACGATTGGCAAAAAAACCTTGTCCAAAACCGGATTTCGGATCATCGGCGCACATACCGACTCTCCCGGCTTTCGCATCAAGCCCAATGCTGCAGCCACTTCAAAGGGAATCATTCGACTCGGCGTAGAAATATACGGGGGCCCCATACTGGCCACTTTTACTGACCGCGATTTAAGCCTGGCCGGACGTGTTACATTTAAAACTGAAAATGATTGCTTAGAGACCCAGCGGGTAAGTTTTACAGACCCCATACTCAGGCTACCCAATTTAGCCATTCACATGAATAGAAAGGTTAATGAGGAGGGTTTGAAACTGGACAAACAAAATCAGCTAGCCTTGATTCTTAGTTCTGTTCAGCAGGGACTGGAACCCCCATCAGTATTTCTTCAAATGCTGGGATCGCAATTAAATATTGATCCAACTTCAATTCTTTCCTGGGATTTGGCTGTTTGTGATACTCAAAAAGGAGTTCTCTATGGCCCCAGCAATGAATATCTGGCGAACAGCCAATTAGATAACCTTGCCTCCTGCCATGCCGCAATAACCGCCCTGCTGGATCAATCTTCACAAGAATCTGAAGCAACCAATATTTGCGCATTCTTCGATCACGAAGAAATTGGCAGCCAAAGCATGAAAGGAGCGGATGGTAACTTTTTACCCGACATTTTGGAGCGTATAGCCGCCTCGTTGAAACTGAAAACCGATGCCTATAAACAAGCGCTGGCAAACAGTTTCATCATTAGTGCCGATATGGCTCACGCTTTCCAACCAAACTTTTCCGCTGCTTATGAACCCGATCATCCTGTGTTCGTAAATCAGGGCCCGGTCATAAAAATAAACGCTAATCAGCGTTACTCGTCAGAAAGCATTTCAGACGCACGCTTTATTCGCTTGTGTGAGGATGTAAAAACGCCCTGGCAAAAATACACACACCGCAGCAACTTGCCTTGTGGAAGCACAATTGGTCCAATGACTTCGGCCCGGTTGGGAATTCGCAGCGTAGACGTCGGCAATCCCATGTGGGCAATGCACAGCATTCGAGAGAGTGCCGGTGTAATCGACCACAGTTACATTACGCAGGTGTTCACTCATTTTTTTTCCGGCGGGTGATTTTTCTACTTATCAATCTCGAGTGACACAACACGAATAATCATGATTGTTTGTTCATGGCTACCAACCTAATAAGCTATACCCGAAAAAGCCCTTGTTATTAGCAAGGGCCTTTTGTTGGACGTCCGAAACTAAAAGTCGATCGGCGTTTCTCAAATTAATTTGAATAGCTGGTGCAGTAGTTGACCAGAATAGTAAATTACATTAAGTGGGAGCATCCTGATTTTTACATCTGCTCGTTCGGGCCGAGCAGATGCATCCATTCCTGGCTGCGAATTCGTTAGAAGATTGAGTTGCACCGGAACGATAAGTTATCGCTTGACTGCATCGAGCCGTACGCGCCGACCACAAACATCCAGATTTTTGTGTAGCGGCTCTGGAAGACGATGTGGAAACATATTCAACAGCACGTTTACAGCGGCTGGTTCTTGCCTACCACAAACATTCGCTGGTCGTTGTTGCCGACATCAATTCGTTGCTTTTATCACTATCTTTTGGCTGCGAAATCCCAACCGTGGGAATTAACAGCGCAATGCATAATGCAAGCCCGGTACGCCAGTATATTATTGGTTTAGATTCGCTCTGATCAGATGGTTGTTTTATCGAATTCGTGCTGTCTGAATTTAAGTTGTTGCCTGATAAACTGTCGTTTTTCATGTTCCCGTTTCCTTTTCCTGTTGTATGAAAGATGATCAGTTGTACTCCTCACTGTCGACGACTAGTTTAGGTGGCTTATATTCGATGGTCTGTTACATATTCCCCGAAAAAATATGCACTATTTACCTTCAGATTTTATCTACTTTAATATGCAACGTACTCTACTACAGGAAAGAATTTAGGAACTTAGGGGTCAAGGAACTTAGGGGTCAATCATATTTTACTATATATAAACCTTCTTCAAGAGCCTTAATCTCACCCTTAAGCAAACCGCTCGCAATCTCTTTTCTGGTTTTGTGTA